>NZ_JBVVQM010000011.1:0-271111 GCF_055811155.1 Mesorhizobium sp. WSM4822
CCCGAATATGTCCGGCTCGGCCGCGAAGGCATGGCCGTGCAGGTCAGCAAGGTCGAGGATCTCGGCCGCCACAAGGTAGTGCGCGCCAGCCTCGAAGGCCGCGAGATCGCCGCTGTCATCGGCGAGGACGAGGACGTGCCGGCCGAACCGAAAGTTCGCTTCGATCCGGCCGGCATCAACATCTATGCCGATTCCTGGCGTGTCGAGATGGGGGCATAAATGGAAAAGACCTGGAACAACAAAGCCTGGTTCATGGTGCTGCCGGTGCTGCTGCTGGTGGCGTTCTCGGCGGTGATCCCGCTGATGACGGTGGTCAACTATTCGGTGCAGGACACGTTCGGAAACAACGTTTTCTTCTGGAACGGCTCGGACTGGTTCACCGAAATCCTGGAGTCGGAACGGTTCTGGCTGTCGATGGTCCGCAACCTGATCTTCTCCTTCACCATCCTCGCCATTGAAGTACCGCTCGGCATCTTCATCGCGCTCAATATGCCCAAGAAGGGCTGGGGCGTGCCGGTCTGCCTGGTGCTGATGGCGCTGCCGCTGCTGATCCCGTGGAATGTCGTCGGTACGATCTGGCAGGTGTTCGGCCGCATCGACATTGGCCTGCTCGGTTACACGCTGTCGGCGCTCGGCTTCGACTACAACTACGTCAACGACCCAACCGATGCCTGGGCGACGGTCATCCTGATGGATGTATGGCACTGGACGAGCCTCGTCGTTTTGCTGTGCTACGCAGGCCTGGTCTCCATACCGGATGCTTACTATCAAGCCGCCAAGATCGATGGCGCGTCGCGCTGGGCAGTGTTCCGCTACATCCAGCTGCCGAAGATGAACCGCGTGCTTCTGATCGCGGTGCTGCTGCGCTTCATGGATAGCTTCATGATCTACACCGAGCCCTTCGTCGTCACCGGCGGCGGCCCCGGCAATTCGACGACGTTCCTGTCGATCGACCTGGTCAAGATCGCCATCGGCCAGTTCGACCTCGGGCCGGCAGCCGCCATGTCGATCATCTACTTCCTGATCGTCCTTTTGCTGTCGTGGGTGTTCTACACCGTCATGACCAATATCGATGCGGAGCGCTGAAATGAGCGGCGCCAACGAAAGAACGACGCGGGTGAACGAGGCGGCGGTTTCGGACGGGCTTGCCAGCACCTTGTCGCAGGACCAGCTTGCGCGGCTGATGCGCCGGCGCGGCGAAGAGTCCAAGCTCTGGTGGCTGGTGCCGACGATCTACATCATCTTTCTGATGCTGCCGATCTATTGGCTGGTCAATATGAGCTTCAAGACCAATCAGGAGATCCTGGGCGCCTTTTCGCTGTGGCCGAAAAACCCGACCATCGCCAACTACATGGTGATCTTCACCGACCCGTCCTGGTACAAGGGCTACATCAATTCGATCATCTATGTCGTCATGAACATGGTGATTTCGGTTTCGGTGGCGCTGCCGGCGGCCTACGCTTTCTCGCGCTATCGGTTCCTTGGCGACAAGCATCTCTTCTTCTGGCTGCTGACCAACCGCATGGCGCCGCCGGCGGTGTTCGCACTGCCATTCTTCCAGCTCTATTCGGCCTTCGGCCTGATCGACACGCATATCGCGGTGGCGCTGGCACACTGCCTGTTCAATGTGCCGCTGGCGGTCTGGATCCTCGAGGGGTTCATGTCGGGCGTGCCGAAGGAGATCGACGAGACGGCCTACATCGATGGCTACTCCTTCCCGCGCTTCTTCCTGAAGATCTTCATGCCGCTGATCGCCAGCGGCATCGGCGTCGCGGCTTTTTTCACGTTCATGTTCTCGTGGGTCGAGCTTCTGCTCGCCCGCACGCTGACGACTACGGACGCCAAGCCTATTGCCGCCGTCATGACCCGCACAGTGTCGGCAGCGGGGATGGATTGGGGGGTGCTCGCCGCCGCTGGCGTGCTCACCATCATTCCGGGCGCTGTCGTGATCTGGTTTGTCCGCAACTACATCGCCAAAGGATTCGCCCTGGGGAGGGTATGACGTTGAGTTTTGCACTGAGGGATGCTGGACGGGCCGCAGGCCGTGGAGGATCAAGGCGATGAGCTTTACTTGGATGGCGTGGACGCTGCCGACAGTGCTCTTTTTCATCACGATCCTGGTGCTGCTCTGCGGCATGGCGGTCTGGGAATACGTCTCGCCCGGCGGCAATCCGCGTGTCGGCGTTCTGCGCTTCGAGACGACGCGCGGCGACCGTCTCTTTGTTTCGCTGCTCGGCAGCGCCTTTATCCATCTCGCTTGGCTGGGTCTTGTCGGACCCAACCTGTGGTGGGCTCTCGCTCTCTCCGTAGTCTACGCCGTCGGCGTGTTCCGCTACGTATAGAGGGGGAAACTGTTGGAGCTTGCCGGCGGCGGCTCCGATCGCACTTGAAACTGAAAAGTGGAGGAAACGAAATGAGAAGGCAATTTTTAACATCAACGACCGCGCTTGTGCTGCTTTGGGGAGCAGGCCAGGCCTATGCCGGAATGGACGAAGCCAAGACCTTCCTCGATACCGAAATCAAGGATCTGTCGACGCTTGATCGCGGCGCCCAGGAAGCCGAAATGCAATGGTTCATCGATGCCGCGAAGCCTTTCGCCGGCATGGACATCAAGGTGGTCTCCGAAACCATTACGACCCACGAATACGAGTCAAAAACGCTGGCAAAGGCGTTCACGGCCATAACCGGCATCAAGGTCACCCATGACCTGATCGGCGAAGGCGACGTCATCGAAAAGCTGCAGACGCAGATGCAGTCCGGCGAAAACATCTTTGACGCCTACGTCAACGACACCGATTTGGTTGGAACCCATTGGCGCTACCAGCAGGCGCGCAACCTTGCCGACTTCATGGCCAAAGAAGGCAAGGATGTCACCAATCCAAGTCTCGACCTGAAAGATTTTATCGGGATGCCATTTGCCACAGCGCCGGACGGCAGTTTTTACCAGCTTCCGGACCAGCAGTTCGCGAACCTCTACTGGTTCCGCTACGACTGGTTCAACGACGAGAAGAACAAGGCCGACTTCAAGGCCAAGTACGGCTACGACCTCGGCGTTCCCGTCAACTGGTCGGCCTATGAAGACATCGCCGAATTCTTCACCGGCCGCGAGATCGACGGCAAGAAGGTCTTTGGTCACATGGACTACGGCAAGAAGGCGCCGGATTTGGGCTGGCGGTTCACCGACGCCTGGCTGTCGATGGCCGGCAATGGCGACAAGGGGCTCCCGAACGGCAAGCCGGTCGATGAGTGGGGCATCAAGGTCAACGAGAAATCGCAGCCGGTCGGTTCGTGCGTCGCGCGCGGCGGAGACACCAACGGCCCGGCCGCGGTTTACTCGATCACCAAATATCTCGACTGGCTGAAGGCCTATGCTCCGCCGGAAGCCCAGGGCATGACCTTCTACGATTCCGGCCCGGTGCCGGCACAGGGGGCGATTGCGCAGCAGATGTTCTGGTACACCGCCTTTACTGCCGACATGGTCAAGGAAGGACTGCCGGTGGTGAACGCGGACGGCACGCCGAAGTGGCGCATGGCGCCGAGCCCGCATGGAGTCTACTGGAAAGAAGGCATGAAGCTCGGCTATCAGGACGCAGGTTCCTGGACCATCCTGAAATCGACCCCGGACGACCGCGCCAAGGCCGCCTGGCTCTATGCCCAGTTCGTTACCTCCAAGACCGTCGACGTGAAGAAGAGCCATATCGGCCTGACCTTCATTCGCGAGTCGACCATCCAGGACAAGAGCTTCACGGAACGCGCTCCGAAGCTCGGCGGCTTGATCGAGTTCTACCGTTCGCCCGCCCGTGTCCAGTGGTCGCCGACCGGTCCCAATGTGCCCGACTATCCGAAGCTGGCACAGCTCTGGTGGCAGGCGATCGGCGATGCGTCGTCGGGCGCCAAGACGGCGCAGGAGGCGATGGACTCGCTTTGCGCCGAGCAGGAAAAGGTCATGAGCCGTATCGAGAAGTCGGGCATCCAGGGCGATATCGGCCCGAAGATGGCCGAAGAGCATGATCTTGCCTACTGGAACGCCGACGCGGTCAAGAACGGCAATCTCGCTCCTCAGCTCAAGATCGAGAACGAGAAGGAAAAGCCGGTCACCATCAACTACGACGAACTGGTGAAGAGCTGGCAGAAGTAATCTTGGCGTACGCGCCGAGATCATAAGTGAACGGGGAGGCGGCATCTTGCCGTCTCCCCTGTTTGTATAAGCGAGCTTACCGGGAGGGCTAATGACCGGATACATCCTTGCGATCGACCAGGGCACGACATCGAGCCGGGCGATCCTGTTCGACGGCGAGATGAAGGTCGCCGGCAGCAAGCAGCAGGAATTCACCCAGCATTATCCGGCTTCTGGCTGGGTCGAGCATGATCCGGAGGAAATCTGGGCAAGCGTCGTCGCCACGGTCAAAGGCGCGCTGAAGGCTGCAGGCCGCGCGGCATCCGATGTGGCGGCGATCGGCATCACCAACCAGCGCGAGACCATCGTCATCTGGGACAAGGCGACCGGCAAGCCGATCCACAATGCGATCGTGTGGCAGGACCGCCGCACCGCGCCGCTATGCCAAAAGCTGAAGAAGCAGGGGCTGGAGAAAAAATTCACCAAAAAGACGGGGCTGCTGCTCGATCCCTATTTCTCCGGCACCAAGATCGCCTGGATGCTGGACAAGGTGAAGGGCGCCAGGAAGCGCGCCGAGAAGGGCGAACTGCTCGCCGGCACCATCGACAGTTTTTTGATCTGGCGGCTGACCGGCGGCAAGGTGCACGCTACCGACGCCACCAACGCCTCGCGCACGCTGGTCTACAACATTGAGAGAAATGTCTGGGACGAGGAACTGCTGTCAATCCTGCGCATCCCGGCGGCTATGCTGCCTGACGTCAGGGATTGCGCCGACAACTACGGCGTTACGGAAAAAGGCCTGTTCGGCGCCGAGATACGAATTCTTGGCGTGGCCGGCGATCAGCACGCTGCGACCATCGGCCAGGCCTGTTTCGAGCCGGGCATGATGAAATCCACCTATGGCACCGGCTGTTTTGCGCTGCTCAACACCGGCGGCGACCTGGTGCGCTCGAAGAATCGTCTGCTGACCACCATCGCCTACCGGCTGAACGGCAAGACCACCTATGCGCTGGAAGGCTCGATCTTCATCGCGGGTGCGGCCGTGCAGTGGCTGCGCGACGGCATCAAGGTGATCGGCAAGGCCGAGCAGAGCGGTGTCCTGGCGGCGTCAGCCGATCCGACGCAAGATGTCTATCTGGTGCCGGCCTTTGTCGGGCTCGGCGCGCCGCATTGGGACGCCGATGCGCGCGGCGCCATCTTCGGGCTGACCCGCAATTCAGGCCCGGCGGAATTTGCTCGCGCCGCACTCGAATCAGTCGCCTACCAGACCCGCGATCTGCTCGACGCCATGCGCAAGGACTGGAAGGGGGCATCGGCCAAAACCGTGCTTCGCGTCGACGGCGGCATGGTGGCCTCCGACTGGACCATGCAGCGGCTGGCCGATATCCTCGATGCGCCGGTCGATCGCCCGACCATTCTGGAGACGACGGCGCTAGGTGCCGCATGGCTTGCCGGTTCGAAGGCGGGTGTGTGGCCGGATGCAAAGAAGTTTGCGAAGAGTTGGGCACTTGAACGGCGATTCACTCCGGCAATGGACGAGCCAAACAGAATGCGCAAACTCAAGGGCTGGCGAGAAGCGCTCAGGAGGACGTTGTCGCCACATAGCAGAACGCCATAAAGGGGTTAGGCCGAGTTCTATTTCCGAAGTGGAGGGGTTCGGTGTTGTACCGGACGCCCTGTGGTTCGATCTCACTCCATCGGGCCGTCATTGGTTGTCGGTCTGCACGAGAGCATCCCCGAGAACTTCGATTATTCGGCAAGTCGCGACATTGCCGTTGTCGCACTCCTTGATCATCCTCGTGAGTTCAGTCCTAAGCCCCAAGAGACGGCGAATTCGGCTCTCGACGGCCTCTAGCTGATCGCCGGCGATCCGGCTCACCTCCCTACACGACGCCTCTGGGACCCCTTGAAGGGCAAGCATCGCCTTGATGGCTGCAATGTCAAAACCGAGATCCCTGGCATGGCGGATAAATGTCAGCCGCCGTATGTCTTCTGCTCCGTAGAGGCGTCGCCCACTGTCAGTGCGGGGCGGCGCGGGTATGAGCTTGATCCGCTCATAATAGCGGATCGTCTCGATGTTGACGCCGGTGCGTTTGGACAGGGTTCCGATCGTAATCATCTCACTCCAATTCTGTAGTGGCTACAGAATTTTTGATATAACGAGCAGCCAAAGGCATGTGAACCCCAGAATGATGATGGGGGCAGGCTATGGGTCTAAGCTGGAGCTTTGTGCAATGCGTTCCCAGTCGGGTCGGCCGGCTCACTCGTTGGCGTGTTGGCGCGCAACTCTTCGAGCCATAACCGGGCGTTGCCGTCCGACGGCGCTCGCCAGTCTCCGCGCGGCGACAGCGAGCCGCCGCCGGTAACCTTGGGTCCGTTGGGCGAGGCCGAGCGCTTGAACTGACTGATCGTGAAAAAGCGATAGAGGAACACCTCCATCCAGGACTTGATTGTCGCCAGATCATAGGTGCGGCGGCGCTCATGCGGGTATTGAGGCGGCCATGCGCCAGTGGCGGCGTCGCGCCAAGCGTGGAAGGCCAGGAAGGCGATTTTCGACGGCTTCAAGCCATAGCGCGTCAGATAGAACAGAGTGAAATCCTGCAGCTCATACGGCCCAATTTTCTCCTCTGTGCTCTGCAATGCGCCACCTGCGTCCGCCGGCACAAGCTCGGGTGAGATCACGGTGGCGAGGATCGAGAGCAATGTGCGGTTGGTCTCCGCGTCGAAGGCGCCCGATTGCGCCACCCAGCGGATGAGATGCTGAATGAGTGTCTTCGGCACCGAAGCGTTGACGTTATAGTGGCTCATCTGGTCGCCGACGCCGTAGGTCGACCAGCCCAGCGCGATTTCCGACAGGTCGCCGGTACCCAGCACCATTGCGCCACGCTGGTTGGCAGCGCGGAACAAGACGTCGGTGCGCAGGCCAGCCTGCACATTCTCGAACGTCACATCGTAGACCGGCTCGCCTCGCGCGAACGGATGCTGCAGAGCCGCCAGCATGTGCTGCGCCAGTGGCTTGATATCGATCTCCTCAGCGGTGACGCCGAGACTGCGCATGAGCGCCCACGCATTTGCCTTGGTGGCTTCGCTCGTCGCGAAGCCAGGCATGGTGAAGCCGAGGATGTCAGACCTGGGCCAGCCAAGCTGGTCGAAGGTTTTGGCAGCCACGATCAAGGCGTGAGTGGAGTCCAGACCGCCTGAGACGCCGATGCAAAGGCGCCGGATGCCCGTCGCCTGCAGGCGCTTCATCAGCCCTTGCACCTGGATGCTGTAAGCTTCATAGCAGTCCTGATCGAGGCGTGCCGGATCGGCCGGGGCATAAGGGAAGCGGGCGACCGTCCTGCGCAGCCCAAGATCGGCCATGGGCGGCTCGAACCGAAAGCCGATCCGCCGGAACCGGCCCCCTGGCATTCCTTGAGCGATCGCCGCCTCGTTGAACGTGCCAGTGCGGAGGCGCTCCAGCTTGAGTCTTTCAACATCGACGTCAGCGACCGCCATCTGGGAGTCCTGTGGAAACCGCTCGGTCTCCGCGAGCAGCGTGCCGAGTTCGTAGATGCAGGCCTGGCCGTCCCAAGCGAGGTCCGTCGTCGACTCGCCGGGGCCGGCCGCGGAATAGATGTAGGCGGCCCAGCATCTTGCCGATTGGGTCGCGCAGAGCAGCCGTCGTGTGTCGGCCTTTCCAACGGTGATGTTGCTGGCCGAAAGGTTCGCCAGGATCAGGGCCCCGGCCAACGCTGCGAAGTCGCTGGGTGGAGCCGGTCCCCACACGTCCTCGCACAGTTCAATGTGGAAGACGAACCCCGCCAAATCCTCGGCTGCGAAGATCAGATCCATTCCGAACGGGACAGATTGGCCGGCAACCTCGATCATCGCGCCCTTCAGGTCCCGCCCCGATGCGAACCAGCGCTTTTCGTAGAATTCCCGGTAATTCGGAAGATGGCCCTTGGGAACCACGCCCAAAATGCGCCCACGGTGTATGGCTATAGCGCAGTTGTAGAGCCGCCCCTCGCGCTCGAGCGGTGCGCCGACAAGAAGAACTGGCGAGAGTTCGCGGCTTGCGGTGGCCAATTCCCCAATCGCGTGTTCCACGCCCTGCAGCAGTGTCGCCTGCCCGAGAAGGTCATCAATGGCGTAAGCCGAAATACCAAGTTCCGGGAACACCATTAACGCGACGCCTTGGCGCGCGCCATCTCGGGCCAGCGCCAGCGTCTCCGCGAGATTGTAGCTTGGGTCGCCGATCTCGCATTTCGGCGTGCAGGCCGCGACGCGCACGAAGCCTTGCTGATAGATGGAATGGAAGCTCATCATCCGATCTCTTCTTCATAGTTTTGTCGGTGCGGAGATGCTGGCTAGATAGAGGGTCTTCGCCGCCCCGTTGTGTCTGCGTAAATCAATTCAGCTTCGATAATGATCCATGAGGGGTTGATTCTGTAGTCGCTACAGGAGGCAGGTATAGCAACTGGACGGAGGTGTGTGAACCGAGGACAATCATGACGGAGCATGTCGTAAGGCTGATCTGGGACGCTTGGCGCGCTAAGCGCCAGGGACGCGAGGCGCTCGCGGCCCGTCAGACGAGCCGCCCGTCGACATGGTAGCCTATGCGCACGCACGCTCGCCTTTCTTCAGTGAGCTTTATCGTGATTTGCCAGAGCGCATCGAGAACCCGCGGCAATTGCCGGCCACCGATAAGAAGATGCTCATAGGGCGCTTGCCGCGTGCGAACTCCTCGGGTGTTGCGGTCTCGATGTTCAAGCGAAAGTTCCATGGTTCGCCTCGTATGGCCTATCTCTGCGAGACGAACAAAATGAGAACAAAGAGTCAAGCACGGCCTTGACGGCAGAGGAATATGTTCCTTATTTCAGCGTGATCTGGAGCAGCAAGGGACATTGGCACGGCGTCAACGCGCTGGCCGGCGAAGCTATGGCAAAAACAGCGGAAGACAATTTTCGGATCGAGGTCTGGGATCGCGAGGAGCAGGCTTTAGAGGAAACCATTTCGCGTTCCCCGATTCAACTGTGAGTCAGGCAGCCTGGCAAGCCGCCATCCGGCGTCGGCCGGGCATGTTGCTGATCCACTACAACAGTCGGCATGTGATGGAGAAAATCCTGACGCCGGGCGAGGTGAAGATCCCGCCACAGACCATCATCGATGGCAGTGTCCATGCCGGCCTCGATGTGGCGCTCGGCGATCTTCGCGAGTGGCATGTGTTGCGGGCCTGGTGCAGATCCTGCTCGCACCATGCAACGGTAAAGCCCGCCGGGCTCATCCAGCGCTATGGAAAAGGCGCTCTGTTCAGCTCTGTCGAGCGTGCGCTGTTCTGCACGAATTGTGACAGGGGCGGGCCTGTCCGGCTAGAAATTCACAAGCTGCCACGCAAATGAGGAGAGCCGAAGGGAGCAAGACCTGATCGATTCTTTCAGGCAAACTCTCCGCTCTATCGGCCAATGCTATCGTCGCCGATCAGCGGCGAGACCGTCGAGAACAGGACATGCGCGCGAACGATGCCGGCCGCATCCCAATCCAATGCAAACCATGCGGACCGCCGCGGACGGGGACAGTCGGTCCCGCGTCCCGTCCTGCGGCCGGCGCTATGCTGACGCTCCTACGGCTGTCCCGTTCACCGCCCGCGGCGGGGGCGAATTTCCTCCGCCCTGCGCGCGACAATGTCCGCTGTTGCGGACGCGCGCAGGACTGCGGCTTATACGCCGTTCTTCCTTTAGAGCGCCGGCGGTCGCCGGCGCCGAGTTGCTTCAGCATGGAACCGAATCCCGGTCAGGGTATTGAATCGCACGATGTATCCGAGTTCCGCATGTCGCCTGTAGATGGCACCCTAAGCATCAGCAAAAGGCGCACACGGCGCAGAGACTCAGAACCTATCCCTACATATCCGCTACCGGGGTTTCGGCCGTTCCAGCTCTGCACATTGACAGACCGCATACCGGTGGGCGGGGATTGGCTTTTCGAGATGAAGTTCGACGGCTATCGTGCCCAAGTCGCCATCTCCGGGTCGAATGTCGTCGTCTATACCCGCAATGGCCACGACTGGACCCGACAGTTCAAGGTCATCCTGCCGCCGCTTCAGAGATTGACCAAGGGCGCGGTCCTGATCGATGGTGAGATCGTCGCCATCGACAGCCAGGGCCGCACGAGCTTCTCTATGCTGAAAACCGGCATTGCGGCGGGTATGCCGCTCAAGTTCTACGCCTTCGATCTGCTTGAATTCGATGGCGAAGATCTGTCGAATCAGCCGCTCCTCGAGCGCAAGGCGCGACTTGAGTCCCTGCTGGGCGCGCGTCGCCCTGACGACAGCCTGCAATTTTCCAGCCACATCGTCGACCAGGGCAAAAGGGTGTTCGACGCCATGTGCGAGGGCGGCCACGAAGGCGTCATCGCCAAGCGCGCCGACAGCTCCTACGTCGGCGACCGCACCGGGAGTTGGCTCAAGATCAAGTGCACGAAGCGACAGGAATTCGTGGTCGGCGGTTATCGCCCAAGTGACACAGGACATGGCATGGCTTCGCTGATCCTCGGCACTTACGACAATGGCAAGCTCATCTATCGCGGCCGCGTCGGCACGGGGTTCACCGCGGCGATGCGCAAGGACATCCTGGCGAAGCTGGAGAAACGCCGTGCTGAAAAACCGGCTTTCGCTTCTGTTCCGAGAGACATTGCCCGCCGTGCCCGCTGGGTGAAGCCCGAGCTCGTCGCCGAAGTCACCTATGCCGAAGTGACACCGGACGGCAGCTTGCGACATCCAAGCTTTGAGGGCATGCGCGAAGACAAGCGAGCCGACCAGGTGGTGATGGAAATGCCGAAGACGCCGGCAACTCTTGGCTCCGCCAACCTCGATCCGGCAATCGGCAAGGAGATCGGCGCTGCTGTCGGCGTCAAGCTGACGCATCCAGACAAGGTCATGTATCCCGGGACCCAGGTGACCAAGGCCACGCTCGCCGCCTACTACGCCGTGGTCGCCGAGAAGATGCTGCCGCACATCCAGGATCGGCCGCTGTCGCTGGTGCGCGATACCGATGGTGACCTGCAGCAGACTTTTTTTCAGAAGCATAAACTGCCAGGCATGCCCAAGGCCATTCATGACGGCCAGTTGGCGAAGATGTCCGGTAAGGAAAGCCGCATCCTTTGGGTCGATGACCTGGCGGGGCTGATCGCAGGCGTCCAGATGAACGTGCTCGAATTCCACATCTGGGGAAGCCTGCGCCAGCAGCCGAATCTGCCGCACCGCATGATCTTCGACATCGATCCGGACGAGGGCCTGGGGTTCACCGCCGTCAAGCAGGCAGCCCTCGACATTCGGGGCATTCTGGAAGTGCTCGGACTGCAGTCGTGGCCGTTGCTGTCCGGCGGCAAGGGCGTTCATGTGGTCGTGCCGCTCGTCCCGGAGGCAAACTGGGACGAGGTCAAGAGCTTCTGCCAAGACTTCGCCGAACTACTGGCCCGCACAGATCCGTCACGCTTCGTCGCCAACATGAGCAAGGCGAAGCGCAAGGGCCGGATTTTTCTCGATTACCTGCGCAACGGCCAGGGCTCCACTGCAATCTGTCCCTGGTCGACTCGGGCACGCGCAGGGGCGTCGTGCGCGGTGCCGGTCAGCTGGGAGGAGTTGCCCACCTGCGAAAGCGCCAACGGTTTCGATGTTTTCGCCGCCGCCGCGCGGGCTCAGCTACCCGAAGCTTGGGAGGGTTATTTCGACGTCGCACAAACGCTTACCGACCGCATCCGCCACGCAGTCCGGTAGCAAGATGTCAGCGACATTTGCCTTTTTGGCGCCCGACCGCCTTTGCCCAAAATCGAGAGCGTCCCTCCTTTGCGGCGAGCCCCCGCAACGCCGTCCAGAGTGAGAGTACGGACTGGTTGCCGTGACGGGTTGAGAGCTGGAGGAGGGCCTCCGGCGCCCGTCGCGGAGAACCGCGATGTCCAGACATTACGCTCGCGCCGGCGCCGACCGGGCAAGCCTCTATGACGATATCACCAACAAGATCATCGCCGAGTTGGAGGCTGGGCGCTTTCCCTGGGTGCAACCATGGGGCACGACGGCGACGAAAGCTCCTCTCGCCATGCCGGCCAATGCCGCGACCGGCCGCGCCTATTCCGGGATCAATGTGCTGATCCTGTGGGGTGCGGTTGTCGAGCATGGCTTTCCCGTCCAGGGCTGGCTGACTTTCCGCCAGGCGCTGTCGCTGGGCGGCCATGTCCGCGGGGGCGAACACGGGACCACCGTCGTCTATGCTGACCGCTTCATCCCTGACAACGAGAAGAATCGCGCACGGGAAACCGGCGAGGCAGCACAGGCCATACCGTTCCTGAAGCGCTTCAGCGTGTTCAACGTGGCACAATGTGAAAATCTGCCTGACGATCTGGCCGTGGCTCCGCCCGCGCCAGAGCCTGGACTGATCGAGCCCGCCGCCGACGCGCTGATCAAAGCGACCGGGATCGATTTCCGCATCGGTGGCGATCGCGCCTATTATGCTCCGGCGCATGACTACGTGCGGGTGCCGCCGCCGCAGGCTTATTTCGAGACCATCGACTGGCACCGCACCGCCCTGCACGAACTCGGGCATGCGACCGGCCATGCCTCCCGCGTCGGCCGTGACCTCGGCGGCGCCTTCGGCACCAAGAAATATGCATTCGAGGAACTGGTCGCCGAGTTGAACGCAGCCTTCTGCTGCGCCTCGCCTCAGGAACAGGTCTGGGAGGCGCTCGAGCACTCGTGGTCGAACGAGCCGCATCAAATCCGGCGCATGCTGACCGAAACCACGGTTCGGGCAAGCGATCGCCGGGCGCTGTTCGTCGGTGTTGAAACCTATGTCGCATCCGGCGGCGTGGTGCTGCGCGACCTGTTCGAGGCTGACAATGGCGGCTGGCTGCAGGATCCCGCCCTGCTCGACCGCCTGGTCCGCGACAGGCTGAAGTCGATCGCCGACGAGATCGCGGGGGAGGGCTGGAAGTGGATCGTGGTCGATGTCGATCTGCCCTATGGCCACAATCATGGCCTGAGGGCGCTCGCCGGCACGCCCACCGATCTGACCGACGCGGAACGGGCACAACGTGAAGCGCTGCGCAAGGAATACGATCGGCTGGAAGCTGAGTATGGCGAATCCGACGAACTCCCCGATGAGATCGATCAGCGCCTCGGCCAGATCGAGACCGCGCTTGAGGCCTTCGAGAGCCGGCCAATGAACTATGATCGGGTCGAGATCGTCCGCGCCGGTGTGTTCATCAGCATCGATCGTGATGGCGATCTCGTCGTCGATCGGGGCTTTGTGCGCCCCGAGGACGAGACACGTGAGACGGTCGGCGGCGACTCCGCGGAGCCCGACGGTGCGACCGGGAGTGAGGATGGCAGCGACGATCTTTCCGTTCGCCGCGCCACCATCACCATCGGCGTGCAGGCGTCCGAACCCGAGGAGGATGAGGGTGACACCATCAAGCCGCTGCCCGAGCGCCTGGTGATCGAACTCACCGCCCATCGTACGCTGGCGTTGCGCAATGCCGTGGCCGAGAACCAGCATGTTGCCATCACGGCGCTCTTGCATAGGCTCGTTCTTGACACATTCGGTCAGCGTTCCGCGACCGGCTGCGTTGAGGCGTTCGTCCGGCATGTCCACCTGCCGGCGCAGGACGCCGACCTCAAAGACAGCCCAGCGGCCAGGGCGGTCGATGAGCGCCATGCGACATGGAAGGGTGACATCCCGCTCGGTGACGACCAGACTCTATGGGTCTGGCTTGACGGTCTCGACGACGCCAGCCGGCAGGCGCTGCTGGCCCATTGCGTCAGCTATGGCATCAACGCCCTGTTCGAACGGCCCAACCCCTATGGCAGCGGCGTCTCCCAGCACGGGCTGGATCAGCGGCTGCGCGAGGCTGATCGGCTGTCTCTTGCCACCGGGCTCGACATGGTGGCTGCGGGTTGGCGCCCAACGGTCGCAAACTATCTCGGCCGGGTCACCAAGTCCCGGATCCTCGAAGCCGTGCGTGAGGGCGCTGGCGAGCAGGCGGCCCAGCTCATCGATCATCTCAAGAAGGGTGACATGGCCAATGAGGCCGAACGCCTCCTGGCCGATAGTGGCTGGCTGCCGGAACCGCTCCGCCTCAGCGGCGATGACGCGCCGGCCACGCAGCCGGATGAGGGCGAGGAAACTGACCTGCCCGAATTCCTCGCCGGTGGCGATGAGGAGGACTCGCCCGCGGCCAACGACGTCACCCGACACGCGGTCGCCGCCGAATAGCACCCATCGACAGCGAGGCTCTCGTCGCCACATTCCGCCTTCACCTCACGGCCCGGCTCCCCGCCGGGTCATTTTCGTTTCAGGAGATATGTCCATGTCAGCCCACATCGTCTACGACAACGCCCCGCTTGGCTCGCTGATCCGCTACTCGGACGGCACGCCGAAGCCGCCCGCGCGCTTCACCCGCAAGCTCGCGGACTGGGAGCGCCGCAACGGTCTCGGCCGGCTGGTTCGCAAGTCACCCCCGCGCGACCGTCCGACCTACAGCGCCCCGGCCTCGATCACGCTCAGCGAAGGGAATTTTTCCTCCGGCGGCATCATCCTCGTGACCATTATGCGCACCCACTCGGTCGACAGCGCGCTCAGCTTCGAGATCGTCGAGCGGCCCGCGATCGGCATGGTCCGGGTCCTGCAGCAGATCGGCGACCACGACGAGTTGCTGCACCTCGCCGAGAGCCGCGATGCGGCCGAACTCTGGAGGGCCAAGACCGGATACCGCAATGCGCGTCTTGAAGACATCACCGCCGACGAGGTCGGCGCCGATGTCGTCGAAGGACGGGCGGCGGCCT
Organism: Mesorhizobium sp. WSM4822; assembly: GCF_055811155.1. Taxonomy (NCBI): domain Bacteria; kingdom Pseudomonadati; phylum Pseudomonadota; class Alphaproteobacteria; order Hyphomicrobiales; family Phyllobacteriaceae; genus Mesorhizobium; species Mesorhizobium sp. WSM4822. Next base: position 14,931 of record NZ_JBVVQM010000011.1, read on the forward strand.
GACCGCGCGGCGTCAGCTGACGGCGGAATATGATCGAGATCGGTTGATACCGGCAAGCGCTCCACCTCATGGCGGGGCGCTTGTTTCATTTTGGCTTCGGCGGAGCCCTGAGAGGGAGAGGCGGGCCGGGATGGGTTGAATCCGCGCTGTCCAGAGAGAGCGCCGCGCGGCTCGATCCTGTCCCCGCTCTCCCGAGGTTCACACCATGTACATGATCTCGCCCTCTGTGGCGGTTCCCGCTGCCACGTCGCTCCCGCTCGCCCAAGCCGGTGCAGCCGGCGCGGTGTTTGCCGCCGCCGGCCTGCTGCTTCCCCATCTCGAACGCGGTGAGAGCATTGACGCGCCAAAGCTGCGCTCTGCGATGGAAGCCGCATTCGGCGCCTCCGACGCCGCCGGCGCCTGGGACTGGAAGCAGGCTTACGATGCCTGCGAAGCCGCGACGGTCCTTTTCCTCCGCAAGTACGGAAAGGCGCTGTTCCGCAAAGCCGCGTCTCCGGCTCTCCGGCTTTCCGCATTGTCGAAGATGGCCCGGCTCATGCCAACGCATACCCGCCGATCGGAAGAGACGCAGACCTTCCAGCAGTTCTCGACTCCCATCCCGCTCGGCCTGGTCGCGGCCACAGCCGCCGCCATTACGCCGGCCGACCGAGTGCTGGAGCCTTCCGCCGGCACCGGGCTGCTGGCCATCCTGGCCGAGATCGCCGGCGCCTCCCTCGTTCTTAACGAGCTTGCCGAGACGCGTGCGGCGCTTCTCTCCTACCTCTTTCCGGCCGGTTCAGTCAGCCGCTTCGACGCCGCCCAGATTGACGACTATCTAGATGCGGGGGCCGTGCCGAGCGTGGTGCTGATGAACCCGCCCTTTTCGGTCATGGCCAATGTCGAGGGCCGCATGGCGGACGCGGCCTGGCGGCATATCGCCTCGGCGCTGGCGCGCCTTGCGCCAGGCGGGCGGCTGGTAACAATCACGGGTGCGAACCTCGCGCCCGACCGTCCGGCCTGGACCGCCGCCTTCACTCGCCTGCAGCAAGGCGGGCGCGTCGTCTTCTCCGCTGCCATCGACGGCTCGGCCTACGCCAAGCATGGCACGACCTTTCCGACACGCCTCACCGTCATTGACAAGCTCCCGGCGCACGATCCCACCGTGTTCGCGGATGCTCCCGGCATCGCCCCGGATGCGGCGACGCTCCTCGCATGGATTGAGGAGCGCCTTCCCGCGCGGCCGCCGGTCGTAATGGCCGCCGTTTCCAGCCCGGCATCGGCGGTCGCCGCGCCCCAAACCGTGCACGGCTATCTGACACGCGCGGCGAGAACCACGCCACGCATGTCGATCGCCGAACCGGAAGCCATCGACCTCGCCTATGAGGCTGTCGACTGGCAGGCGGCCGAGGACGGCCAGATCAGCGACGCCATCTATGAGGCCTACGGGCTTCAGGCGATCCGTATTCCCGGCGCGCAGGCGCACCCGACCCAGCTCGTTCAATCGGCGGCCATGGCCTCGGTGGCGCCACCCAAGCCGAAGTTCCGGCCGCGCCTGCCGAAGAACGTTCTTGACCTGCTCTCGGACGCGCAGCTCGAGACGGTCATCTATGCCGGCGAGGCTCACACCGAGTATCTCGCCGGCGCCTGGACGCTCGACGATACCTTTGACGTGGTTAGCGCCGCGGCCGATGACACCGCAGGGGTCGTGCGCTTCCGGCAAGGCTTCATGATCGGCGACGGTACGGGTGTAGGCAAGGGCCGCGAGTCCGCCGCCGTAATCCTAGACAATTGGATGCAGGGCCGTCGTAAGGCGGTCTGGGTCTCCAAGTCCGACAAGCTCATCGAGGATGCGCAGCGCGACTGGTCCGCGCTCGGGATGGAGCGCTTGCTGGTCACCCCGCTCTCCCGCTTCCCGCAGGGCAGGCCGATCGTGCTGCCGGAAGGCGTCCTGTTCACCACCTATGCCACGCTACGTTCCGAAGACCGCGGCGAGAAGGTTTCGCGGGTCAAACAAATCGTCGAATGGTTGGGTCCGGATTTCGACGGGGTCATCATTTTCGACGAGGCGCATGCCATGCAAAACGCAGGTGGCGGCAAGGGCGAACGCGGCGATGTCGCTCCCTCCCAGCAAGGCCGTGCCGGCCTGAGGCTACAGCACGCCCTGCCGAATGCCCGCATCGTCTATGTGTCGGCGACTGGCGCCACCACCGTGCACAATCTCGCCTATGCCCAGCGGCTCGGCCTCTGGGGCGGCGAGCATTTACCATTCTCGACCCGGGCCGAGTTCGTCGAGGCTATCGAGGCCGGCGGCGTGGCGGCGATGGAAGTGCTGGCACGCGACCTCAGGGCACTCGGCCTCTATACGGCCCGCTCGCTCTCTTTCAACGGCGTCGAATACGAACTGCTCGAGCATGAGCTGACGCCCGAACAGGTCCGCATCTATGACGCATACGCTGGGGCCTTCGGCGTCATCCATAACAATCTCGATGCGGCGATGCAGGCGGCCAACATCACCGGCAGCACCGGCACGCTCAATGCCCAGGCCAAGTCGGCCGCGCGCAGCGCCTTTGAAAGCGCCAAGCAGCGCTTCTTCGGTCATTTGTTGACCAGCATGAAGACGCCGACCCTGATCCGCTCCATCACCCGCGATCTGGAGGAGGGCCATGCGGCCGTTGTCCAGATCGTCTCGACAGGCGAGGCGCTGATGGAACGGCGGCTGGCCGAGCTGCCGACCGAGGAATGGAACGACGTTCGCGTCGACATCACGCCGCGCGAATACGTCCTCGACTATCTCGCCCATTCCTTCCCGGTACAGCTCTATGAGCCCTTCACCGACTCCGAAGGCAATTTGTCGTCGCGCCCGGTCTACCGCGAAGGTCAGCCCGTCGAGAGCCGCGAGGCGGTCGCCCGGCGCGACGAGCTGATCGCCAAACTCGCCAGCTTGACGCCTGTCCCCGGCGCGCTCGACCAGATCGTCCAGCATTTTGGCACTGACATCGTGGCCGAGGTCACCGGTCGCTCGCGCCGCATTGTCCGCAAGGGCGAGCGACTTGTCGTTGAAAACCGTGCCGGGTCGGCAAACCTCGCCGAGACGCAGGCATTCATGGATGACCAGAAGCGCGTTCTGGTTTTTTCCGACGCGGGCGGAACGGGGAGGAGCTACCACGCCGAGCTGTCGGCCCGGAACACGCGGCTACGTGTGCATTACCTGCTCGAAGCCGGCTGGAAGGCCGACGCCGCCATTCAGGGCCTGGGACGCACGCATCGAACCAATCAGGCGCAGCCACCGCTCTTCCGGCCGATCTCGACCAATGTGAAGGCGGAAAAGCGCTTCCTCTCGACGATCGCGCGGAGGCTCGATACGCTGGGCGCAATCACGCGCGGCCAGCGCCAGACCGGCGGCCAGGGCCTTTTCCGGCCAGAGGACAATCTGGAAAGCCATTATGCCCGCGATGCGCTACGGCAGCTCTATCTGCTGATCGTACGCGGCAAGGTCGAGGGCTGCTCGCTCGAGCGTTTCGAGGCGGCGACGGGTCTCAAGCTGATGGATGCCAATGGCATCAAGGACGAGTTGCCGCCGATCACCACCTTCCTCAATCGCCTGCTCGCACTGACCATTGCGCTGCAGGGCGTGCTGTTCGGTGCCTTCGAGCAACTTTTGGCGGCGCGCGTCGAGGGCGCGATCGCGTCAGGCACCTACGACGCCGGGCTGGAGACGCTGCAGGCCGAAAACTTCGTCGTCACCGATCGCCAGGTGATCTACACCCATCCGCGCACCGGCGCCGAAAGCCGCCTGCTCACGATCACCGAACGCAAGCGCAATCGGCCCGTCACGCTCAATGCGGCGCTCGGTCATCTCCGCGATTCGCGTGCCGTACTGCTCATCAACGAGCAATCGGGCCGCGCCGCCGTGCAGATCCCGACCCCCAGCCTCATGCTCGACGATGGCGAGGTCGAGCGACGTGTCCGCCTGATCCGGCCGATGGAAGGCCAGAACATGCCGCTCAAGGCCATGGGCGAGACACGCTGGGTCGAGGCCGACCGCGAGGCTTTCTCAACTGCCTGGGCGTCCGAAATCGCTGGGGTGCCGGAGTTTTCGGACTCGGTCTTGCACATGGTGACCGGCCTGCTGCTGCCGATTTGGAAGCGCCTGCCCAACGAGTCGACCCGTGTTTATCGACTTCAGACCGACGAGGGCGAGCGCCTCATCGGCCGCCGCGTCTCACCGGCATGGGCCGCCAACGCCTCTGGGACGAACGTGGTTGCGCTGTCGCCGGAGCAGGCGTTTGCGGCTCTAATGGACGGCCGGACCGTCCTCGATCTTGCCGAGGATCTCCAGCTTCGCCGCAGCCGCGTCATGGGCGCATGGCGCATCGAATTGTCCGGCTTCAGCGACACGATGCGCGAGCGCCTCACCGCCTACGGTCTCTTCCACGAGATCATTTCGTGGAAGCTCAGGATGTTCGTGCCGACCGACGCCAACGGCCTCGCCGTGCTGGAGCGCGTGCTCGACCGCTTCCCAATCGAGCGGGTCAGTGAGCGGGAGGCTGCATGATTCCGCCTCACGCCGCCTCCGACCTCGCACACCGCCTCGGCGAATATGCCGAAGCGGTGTGCCGCCACTACCTCTCCAATGGCCGTCGCCAGGGCAACTATTGGACCGTCGGCGACGTCCGTAACGCGCCGGGCCGCTCGATGTTCGTGCGTCTGCAGCCATCCCCGAAGGGACCGCCAGGCAAATGGACCGACGCCGCTACCGGCGAGCATGGCGACCTGCTCGATGTCATCCGCGAATCCCTAGGACTGGTCAATTTCCGGGACGTCGCCGACGAGGCGCGCGTGTTTCTCGCTATGCCAGATGCCTTGCCACCCCGACCCGCCGAGCCGATCAGGTGGGTCCCCATTGGATCTCCGGAAGCGGCTCGCCGACTGGTCGCCATGTCGAAGCCCATTATCGGCACCCTCGTGGAAACGTATTTGCGTGGACGTGGCATTACGACTTTGCACGGAACCGCAGCCTTGCAGTTCAATCCACACTGCTACTACCGGCCAGACGATCATGGACCGACCAAGACCTTGCCGGCGATGATCGCCGCCGTCACCGACCTCGATGGACATCTGACCGGAGCGCACCGCACCTGGCTAGCACCGGACGGCGCCGGCAAGGCACTCGTCGACACACCGCGTCGGGCAATGGGTAATCTGCTCGGTCACGCCGTCCGCTTCGGCGTACCCGGCAGCGTCATGGCGGCAGGCGAAGGCATCGAGACGACGCTGTCGCTCAGATGCGCCTTGCCCGACATGGCGATGGCTGCTGCACTCTCGGCGGCTCATCTCGCCGCCATCCTGTTCCCTCCGAACCTGCGGCGACTCTATGTCATCCGCGACAGAGATCCGGCCGGCGACGGTGCCCGCGACAGCCTGCTCGAGCGCGCGATCGACGCCGGGATCGAGGCAATCGTGCTGTCGCCGGAGACCGAGGACTTCAACGAAGACCTCCGCCATTTCGGACTTGCCGCCTGCCGCGCCTCGATTGCAGACCAGCTCATGCGCAAAGATCGCGTCCGCTATCTGACACGGGCGGCATGAGCCGGGAGGGGAAGCGTGCGGCATGCGGTGTGGCCGCATCGCATGGATGGGAGCCCGCCGGCAGTGAACCGCGGCCCGGCCTTCAAGAGGGCGATCGGGCCCACAGTCGTGCCGGTCAGGCAATGGCGGCGGCCGACTTTTTTCCGGCGGCGCGCGATTTCTGGCGAAAGCCAGGGATAAGGTGCGACGCCTTTCCATCGCGAGGCAAAATAGCCGGCCGTTGCCATCCTACGCTACGCTCCGGCCCTCCGCTTCGCGGCGGGTGTCGGACCGTCCCCCCCGTGGGCTCTCGTCGCCATGAAGGCCGCGAGGGTCGCGGTCAAACCGACGGGAGCATCCCCATGAGCGAGCACGACGACACCGAACCGCACCACGCCGCTTCTCCGACCGATCACATCCTCACCGAACTCCAGCTCTACGGCTGGCGCCCATTTGCGGACGAGCCCGATCCACGACCGCTCCCCGGTGGCGACCACGTGGCCGGAGCCGTGGCCGACATCTTTGACGCCCTCATCGCGACCCTGGCCGACACGCGCCTCGAACCCGACCTCGATGACCTCCTCTGGTCCGTCACCAACGTTTTCCACCGAGCTGTACAACGGATCGAGCGGCACCTGGACGACAACGAGCAGGCCCAGCGCCGTCTGCAGCGCGAACAGGACGGCACCGAGATCAAGGCGGTCGAACTCGAGAACCTCACCGCCCAAGGCCAGACCATGATCGAACGGCGCGAAGCCTTCGAGCTCATGCGTGACCAGGCCGCCGACCACTACGAGCAGCACATCGGTTCGGCCTGGCGACCGCGCACGGGGTCGATGGTCAACCACCACCATCTCACCGCCGCAATGATCGATAGCCGCGACTACCTCGCGGCCAAGCGGCGCGCGGAAACCGAAATCATGTTGCCCGCCGGCGCGAAGGTCGCCTTCTCCGGCGGCGATACCGCCGATCACGAGCTGATCTGGGCAAAACTCGACCAAATCCGCGCCAAGCACCCCGACATGGTGCTGATGCACGGCGGATCACCGAAAGGCGCCGAAAAGATCGCAGCCCGCTGGGCCGATCATCGCAAGGTGCCGCAGATCGCCTTCAAGCCCGACTGGAGCAAACATGCCAAGGCAGCTCCCTTCAAACGCAACGACCAGATGTTGGCGGTCATGCCGATCGGCGTCATCATCTTTCCGGGCACCGGCATTCAGGAGAACCTGGCCGACAAGGCCCGCAAGCTCGGCATCCCGGTCTATCGGCTCTGAAACGGCGGCGCGCAAGCGCCCTCGGAACCTACCGGCCTAACAAATACCCAGGTAGGGATGGCATCCTTCAAGCCATGTCGCTCGTATCCTTTCCCGAAAGTTTCACGCCGGACATCGCGCTTGCCGACACCTTCTTACGCAATGCCGCCGCCCACCTTGATGGCGCTGACAGGGCGGCGGATCGAGACAGGCACAATGCGGCCCTTCACGCCATCGCCATCGCCATTGAATTGCTGCTGAAGTCGCATCTTCTCAGGGTCGCGACTGATGATCGCTGGAACCGCCGCCATATCGGGCACGATCTCGACAAGGCGGCTCGTTACGCCGAGAGAGCTGGATTGAGCCTGCCACCGCAACTGCACAGCATCATCGCCGAGCTTCATCCTCATTTTCAGCGTGGCGGCTTCCAACGGGACCCATCGCGATCATGGCCGGCCGGTTTCTCGCTCGATGCCCGCCACATCGCGCGGCAGCTCGCTCAGGCTCTCCTGGAGCAAAAGCGTCGCGCCACCGACGCCCGCTGCTCCTGACTTGAAGATGACCGCACCCCGCGATCCATTGCGCTGATCCTTGGTCCAGCCGATGGCCTAAAGCCATCAACCCGCAAGGGGTCGGACTACGCGAAGCGTGCCGCCGCTCCGGCTTCGCCTTCGCGGTGATCGCGGCCATCGGCCGAACACATCGGGCGCCTGTCAGCGGGGGAGGGTCCTCCGCTTCAAACAGGAGCCGGATCGATGTCCTTCGCCGACGCACATGCCTTCGCCTTCAGCCTCGCCGCCACTCTCATGGTCACTATCGTCATCTTTCGTGCCGGCGACGGCACTCTCTCGGTCGTGCCGGCGAACGAGTATGACGGCGACGACACCGCCATCATCGGCGAAATCGACCCGTTCGCCCCATGACGGGGCGGACATCGCGCTGGCGATGCAAGAACACGGGCGGGTTTCGCCCGCGCTTTCCTTTGCTATGCTGTGCATTGCGCCAGGTGGTGGTGGAAGGCGCAATCACCAGAGTCATTCTCTCGGAGACACCACCATGATCATCCTCGGCATTCTCCTTTGCGTCGCGGCCATCGGCATCTTGTGCTGGTTGCTGTTCACGCTTGCTATCGTCGCCCTCCCGTTGTTCGTCGGCATCAATGCAGGTGCATGGGCATTCCACACCGGTGCCGGCTGGCCTGGCGCAATCTTTGTCGGCATCCTCGCAGCCGGGTTGACGCTCGGCGCAGGCCAAATCCTCCTCGGTGTTATCAGCTCCATGTGGGCGAAGCTGGCGATCGCGATGGTCTTCGTCGCTCCCGCGATCGTTGCCGGCTACCACGCCACTCATGGGATCGCGAAGCACATGATGCCTTCGGAAACCTGGCAGATCGTCTTTTCCGTCATTGGCGCGGTGGCCGTCGGCGTCACGGCATATCTGCGGGTCGCGGGCATGGCCGCCGCCGACCAATCCGGTAGGGACAGGGTTCAAGCTTAAACCCGCGCGAGCGAGGCGGGTGGACCAGGCCGACGAAGGCCCAGCCTCCTCATCATCGGTGGTTGGAGTAATCGGGCCGCATGCGATGATCGAGCAGTGGCAATCCCGGCGCGGCTTCGTCTAATGGTCTTGGACGTTGGCCGGTCGATGCTGCAAGGCAGGTCCGACCCGTCGGTGGCAGGACGGCAGCGCGGCCGATGGCTCCGGGCGCTGGAGGTGCGCGGGATTTGGTGCCTGGAACGTGTAGACGATGCCAGTGAAGCTCGTAGCGATCTGCTGGCGGCGCGTTGGGCTCCAAAATCTCCGTTGCCAATCTGTCCCAAGAGCGCTCCAAACGGCCTCTCCAATGGGCTGATCAGACCGAAGGACGGCAGAAGCCTCGACCGCCTAGGCCGCAACGGCGCATCTCGACTTTCTTCCCCTGCCGGCTCCCACCCCCATGCCGCAAGCGCATGGGGACCCCGAGCGCCGCCATTCCTCGCGAACAAGAAAGTCGTTCCTGCGCCGTCCTCCGCGTTGCTCCGGTCGCAAGCGATGCGTCGTCGGTCGCCTCCGGCCAAGTGATCGCCATCGAGGCCGCATGGTGCGGGCTCGGGAACAGAAAATGGAGACTTACAATGGCTACCATCGGCACCTTCAAGAAGACCGCCGCGAACGAGTTCACCGGCGAAATCGTCACCCTCAGCGTCCTGGCCAAGAACGTGCGCATCGTCCCAGACACCCGCGCCACCGGCGAGAACGCTCCCAGCCACCGGGTGCTGGTCGGTCGCGCCGAGATCGGCGCCGCCTGGTCGAAGACCTCCAACGAAGGCCGCGACTATCTGGGTCTCAAGCTGGACGATCCGAGCTTCAACGCCCCGATCTACGCCAACCTCTTCGACGACGAGGAAGGTGAAGGTTTCTCGCTCATCTGGTCCCGTCCCAGCGCCCGGCGGGGTGACTGAGGACCCGCGCAGGCCCCGGCCGGAAGGCCGGGGCCTTCTTTCCGTGACGTACGGTTCGGTTCACTCAAGCCGAGAGCGATGCTGAAACCGCATCGCCTGATGCCGATCAGCCATCCTCCGTCGGCGCTGTTGTTTCTATAAAATGCAGGCTTTCACTCTGTGTAAGACGAGGCAAGCGATGATCGAGCCGTTTGACGAAACCGCCCCGACCAGTGACGAACTCACCGAATACGATCGGGAACACGTCAAGCTCTATGCGCGCCTGCTTGACGCCGCCGACGACGGCGCGGACTGGCGCGAGGTGGTCGAAATTCTCTTCGGCATTGATCTGACGAAGGAGCCACAACGCGCCCGGCGCATTCACGACAGCCATCTGACGCGAGCGCGCTGGATGGCGCGTGCAGGCTACCGTCATCTCCTGCGTCAACCCGGCAACTAGCACCACAGCGCCTGTGGTTCGCGGGTGATGCCGAAACGGCATCACCCGATGCCCGGCAAGGGTCTTCCGCCAATCGCTGCAACCCGGAATCGTTTGGAGGCGGGGTCTACGCGTTGCTTGCGAGGAGCTCTTGGATGAGGCCGGATACGTCGCATTGGCGAGACAATGCCAGCTATGATTATTTCGACACTTTGCCGGTCGAAGGGCTCGCCTGGGAGTGTCTGCGGCGTCACGAACCCTATCAACGGCACTACCAGACGCTCCTGACCACAAGAGCCGAGAAAGCGCCCTTCCACCCTGAGACACAGCGGCTGTGGGGGCTGCGATTTCCCGGCCAGGCCGGATTTGTCCGCCTTGGCGCAGGATGTCCTGTGGTCGCCTGACGTCGATCCAGCCGTGGTTTCTCTCGTGCCGGCGCCGGAATTCCTGTCGTCGTTGCGATCGACGCCTTTGACCGGCCTGGGGGTGGTCCACGACAGTCCGGAAGGACGTCACAGCGTCCATAATGCAGGTGTCGCGACCCAGCTTCTCCTTCTGCGTGGCAGTGATCCTCACGGGCACCTGGCGGCGCTGATCCCGTTGGATGCAGAAACGTTGGGACGGATCGAAGCACTCACCCGTTTCTGGCGTTCCTTGCAGGGGCGCCCGACGGCTTCGGACACGCGTATGACCCCACAGCAGCGCCGCCGGTTTCGTCTGATGATGCAGGCCGCTGACGGCCGTGCGAACGGCGCGAGCTACCGCGACATTGCGATCGCGTTCTACGGACACAAGCGCATCGCCGTCAATCCCTGGAAGACCTCGGCGTTGCGCGATGCGGTGATCGGCCTGGTCGAAGGCGCCACCGCCCTGATCGGCGGCGGCTATCTGCAGATCCTGCGTCATCGCCGTCGACCGTAGCTGTTCTGGCCGGGCACGAGGGGTTGGGATTTTAGCCTCCCTCAACTTCCCCATCCCTTGCGAAGCCCATTCTCCGCCACCGTGGTCGCTGTCCACCGCTGAACGCCAGCGGCTGCCCAAAACCCCACGGAGATCCGACCGATGCGACCCGATATTGCCGTCTTGCCGCCGCGCTTCCTGCGCACCAAGGAAGCCGCGGATTTCCTCAGCCTGTCCGCCCGCACGCTCGAAAAGCACCGGACCTATGGCACTGGTCCTTCCTATCGCAAGCTCGGCGGCCGAGTCGTCTATGCCGTCGACGATCTTCAGGCCTGGGCCGAACGCGGCGCTGTCACCTCTACATCCGACCCGCGTGGATCGGTCCTGCCGGCCAAGCGTCACACCCCGGCGCCGCCGGCGCATAGCGGACGCTACGCACGCTGACCGCGCGCGGATTTCAAATGGTGGCGCGAAACCAATCCCTTTCGGAGCGCGGGCAACTCGACCTGTTCCGGGCGCTGCCAGGCGATTTCGCCCCTCGAGACGCGCAGGATCTCATGGCCTATCCGTTCTTCTCCCTTTCCAAGACCCATCGCACCACCCCGATCGATTTTGCCGCCGGCAACGTCTCGATCCGGGTCGAAGCCGTACCCGATCATGGCATGGCGACCATCTGGGACGCCGACATCCTGATCTGGGCCGCGAGCCAGATCGTCGAAGCGCGCGACGCCGGGCTTCGCACCTCGCGCCTGATGGCCGCCACGCCCTATGAGGTTCTCACCTTCGTTGGCCGCGGCAAGAGCCTGCGCGACTATCAGCGCCTGAAGGCGGCGCTTGACCGGCTGCAATCGACCACTGTCTCGACGACAATCCGTCAGCCCGCCGAAGGTCGGCGGCACCGCTTCTCATGGATCAATGAGTGGCAGGAGCGCATCGATCGCCATGGTAAACCCGCGGGGATCGAGTTGATCGTCCCCGACTGGTTCTACCAGGCAGTCCTCGATGACGCGCTGGTGCTGACGATCGATCGCGCCTATTTCGACCTGACTGGGGGGCTGGAGCGCTGGCTCTATAGGCTGGTGCGCAAGCATGGCGGACGCCAGCGCGACGGCTGGCGCTTCGACTTCCGTCACCTTCACCAGAAATCCGGCAGCCTGTCGCCCCACAAGCGCTTTGCCTTCGAGCTGCGTGACATCATCCGCCGCCAGCCGCTGCCCGGCTACACGCTCTTCCTCGAAGTGGAGATGGGCGGCCGGACGCTGCTCGCCTTCGAGCGGATCGCCTCCGGTGGAAGGCCTGTGGATAGCCTCGTGCTATCGGGAACCGGGCCTATCGTGCCATTGGGAACCGCAGGCTCGTGCTATCAGGAACCCAAACAGGGCCTAAGCCTTGGAAACCAAAGCCGAAATCGCGCCCTTAACTTAGAGTCTAACCCAGAGTCTAACTTTGAAGAGCGCGCGCGTGATGTGCAAAGGCTCATCCGACGAACCAGCGACGCACCCAGTATAGACACCGACAAGACCTCGAATGCACCATCGGTTTCTGACGGCAGCAGCACGGCAACCAGCGTCTCCGAAGCCCCGAATCCGCCTCTTGATCCGCGCTCGGGAGCCACCCGATGATCGCCGCCACGCACCACGCTCGCGACGAACTCGTCCATGTCGAACTGACCTGGGTGGAGAAGAGGCAAGAGAACTGGATACGGTTCGGCACGCACGCCCACGAACAGATCGTCGATCGTCGCCGGCGCATCCTGTCCTATCGTCCCGGCGCAGTCTTCGCGCTCGTTCGCTGGGCCGCGAACGATTTTGGAACGATCATCTCACGCATAGATATCGTGCGTGCGGTCAGACGTGACGAAGCCTATCAGACACTGCCCTTCGTGCGCCCCGGCGGCGACATCCTTCTGAAGGTCGAGACCTGGCCCAAGGTCGAACGCGTGCTGCAGGCGATCGACGCCGTCCAGCGCCTCGACATCGATCCTGAGTCGGTGTCGCCCGATCACTGGCGGCACATCCACAACCGGATAACCGCCGGTCAGGAGCCGCGCCCCTACACGCTGGACCAACATCGCGCCTTCCTGCTGCGCAAGAGGACCGAGCCGTGAGCCGCGCCGGGATCATCCTCGTTAGCGTTCTCGGGGCCGTGGTCGTCGGCTATCCCGGCCTCACGCCGTTGCCCACGAAGCTCATCTGGAATGCATCAGCTAGCGCGCCGATCGGCTTCTACACGATCGATTTCGGTGGACCTTTCGAGGTCACCGATCTTGTGGCCGTCGACGCGCCCGAGCCACTCGCGGCGTTCCTCGCTGATCGCGGTTATCTGCCGAGGGGCGTGCCACTCTTGAAGCGCATCCTTGGTGTTGCCGGGCAACGGGTCTGTCGCTCGAACCTCATCATCACTGTCGATGGCGTCGAGGTGGGCGTGGCGCTCGAGCGTGATCGGACCGGCCGTGACCTGCCTGTCTGGCAGGGCTGCCGCCGCATCCCGCCCGACGAAGTCTTCCTGATGAACCGGCAGGTCCGTGACAGCCTCGACGGCCGTTACTTCGGCCTCCTCTCCACCAGCCAGATCATCGGCCGCGCCGTCCCGCTGTGGACGGACGAGAACGGCGACGGCCGCTTCGAATGGCGCGCGCCAACGCGGTGAGCGCGCGACTTGGCGGCGCGCGTCGTGCCGTCAGCCATAATCACCGCACCACTCCAAACAGGAGCCTGACATGCAACAGATCGGAGAATTCACGCGCCAGAAGACCGGCTACAGCGGGCGCATCCACACGCTCATCCTCAACCTGGATATCGCCATTGTGGCGGCAGAGGCGAGCGAAACGGAGAATGCGCCTGACTATCGCGTTCACGCCGGAAACGAGGACGGCCCCGAGGTTGGAGCCGGTTGGAAACGCTCGAGCGAAAAGGCCGGAGACTATGTTTCGATCCAGCTCGACGACCCGACGTTCGCGCAGCCGATACGCGCGAACCTCTTTCGCAACGGCGACGACAAGACGTCCTGGTCGCTGCACTGGGCGCGACCACGCGACCGCAGCGAGAAGGATTGAACGATGCGCGCTCGCCGTCCGTCGACGAGCCATCGCGGTGCGCCCAGGCCGCTTCGTGCTGCCCGGCGCATGGCTTTGCTCCTCCTTTGCGGCCTGTCCGTCGCGACCATTATGCCGGTGGCGACAATGGCGCAGGACTTGGCCGTCGCGCGATCGTCGCAGCGCGATCCGTTCGGCGCTCACATCAGCGAAGCCTCGCACCGCTTCGGCGTTCCGACCGCGTGGATACGCGCCGTCATGCGCAACGAGAGTGCGGGCGACGCGCGCGCCGTCTCCAGCGCCGGCGCCCGCGGCTTGATGCAGATCATGCCCGGCACATGGGATGATCTACGCGCCCGCTGGTCGCTTGGCCGCGATCCGTTCGATCCTCGCGACAATATCCTGGCAGGAACGGCGTATCTGCGCGAACTGCACGATCGCTACGGTTCGCCGGGGTTTCTGGCCGCCTACAACGCGGGACCTGCACGCTACGAAGCCTACCTCACTGGGCGTCCGTTACCGGCCGAGACCCGCGCCTATGTCGCAGCCCTTGCTCCGCTTGTCGGAGGCCGCGCGACCACCCGCCCTTTCGCCGTCACGTCTGTCGAGGCAATTCCCTGGAAGCACGGCTCGCTCTTCGTAGGTCAGCCGGATCGCATACAAGCTGTCGCTCTCGTGCCGACCGAACGACCACCAAATGACGCGAGCTCTGCACCCACCGTGCGTGATGTCTCCGCCATCGTGCCGCTGTCCGAAGGCCTCTTCGTGTCGCGAGCCGGCGAAGGGATCCAGCCATGAGCGCGCATGGGTGTTTTCGCGCAACCGCAAGCTCCAGCGCACCGTGGCGTGGACGGAGGCGCAAGGTGGGCAGAACAACCGGAAGATGGCAAGATAAAAGGCCGCGAGGTGCGGCGTCGATCGGTTGTGTTGTTTCAATAGGTTATGCAGGATTTGCGCGAGGTGCGAGGTTTTGGTGCACCTCGCCCGAGCGCTGGTTTGCCTGTGATTTCCGTGCCTTGGCACGATGTGCGGATCTCTTTAGATGACTGGCGAGGACGAACTTCGAATCCGGCCTGGCCGTATCCGCTCATCTGGCGCCCAGCGCGCCAGGCCCTTCATCGCGCAGGCACTTGCCGCCGCCCAGAAGGCCGGCGCCCGTATCTCTCGCTCGGGCCAAATCAGTCCTGGCAATCGCTCGACCTTCGGGCGTGGCCGCTCGGCGAGCGTGCGCGCCAATCGTCTCCTGTCCGGCCGCTCTCGAACCGTGATCATCAAGACACGGCTGGTGCGTCATCACGCGCGCGGAGCACCGCTTGCCGCCCATCTCACCTATCTGCGCCGCGAGGGCGTCACCCGTGATGGGGAGAAGGCAGGGCTGTTCGGGCCGCAGGCCGATGAGGTGGATGGCGGTGCTTTCGCCGCACGGTGCGCTGATGATCGGCACCACTTCCGCTTCATGGTCTCGCCGGAAGATGCCGTCGACATGGCGGACCTCAAATCCTTCGCCCGCGATCTGATGCGCCAGATGGAAAAAGATCTCGGCACGAAGCTCGATTGGGCCGGCGTCGATCACTGGAACACCGACAACCCGCACCTTCACATCATCCTGCGCGGCCGCACTGATGACGGGCAGGATCTCGTGATCTCCCGCGATTACATCAAGGAGGGGATGCGGGCCCGCGCGGCCGATCTCGTTACCCAGGAGCTCGGCCCGCGCACCGATCTCGACATCCGTCGCAATCTGCAGCGCCAGGTCGAAGCCGAACGCTGGACCCAGCTTGACCGACAGCTTGTTCGCGACGGCCGCGACGCCGGCATCATCGACCTTGCCAGCGCCGCGAACGCCCAGCCCGACGAGTATCACGTGCTGAAGGTCGGGCGGATGCGCAAGCTCGAAACCCTTGGCCTTGCCGAACAGGTCGGCCCGGGCCAATGGATGATCGACGACAAGGCCGAGACGACGCTGCGCGAGCTCGGCGAACGCGGCGACATCATCAAGCGAATGCACCGCGCCTTGTCGGAACAGGGCATCGAGCGCGGCACGGCGAATTATGTGCTGGCAGCGGAGCACCTCGACACGCCGATCGTCGGTCGGCTGGTCGATCGCGGTCTCGATGATGAGCTGAAGGGCAGCGCCTACGCCGTGGTCGATGGCACCGACGGCCGCACACATCACATCAAGCTGTCCGATCTTGACGCAGCCGGCGACAGTGCTCCGGGTTCGATCGTCGAGCTGCGCAAGTTTCATGACGCGCAGGGACGTGGGCGCGCAGCACTCGCTGTCCGTTCCGATCTCGATATTGAGCGGCAGGTTACAGCCGCCGGCGCAACCTGGCTTGACCGCCAGAATATTGCCCGCGAACCGATTGCGCTGTCAGAAGGCGGTTTCGGCGCCGAGGTGCGGCAGGCGATGCATCGCCGTGCCGAACGTCTCGTCGAACAGGGCCTCGGCGAGCGGCATGGCCAACGCACAACCTTCACCCGCAACCTGATCGACACGCTGCGTCGCCGCGAGTTGGAGGCGCTCGGCGAAAAGCTCTCGGCCGACACCGGCCAGCCCTTCAACCGCGCCCGCAGCGGCGAGTACGTCACCGGTTCCTACCGGCAACGCTTCACGCTCGCCTCCGGCCGCTTCGCCATGATCGATGACGGCCTCGGGTTCCAACTGGTGCCCTGGACGCCGTCCCTGGAAAAGCACCTTGGCCGCCACGTCTCTGGCGTGGCTCGCGATGAAGGCGGCATCGACTGGAGCTTCGGCCGCAACCGTGGGCTCGGCATCTAACCTCATGTTGAAGAAAGGACTGCTTCTATGTCCGCCACCAAGATTCTCTGGGGCCAGGTCTTCGCCGTCCTGGCGATCGTGCTGATCACGACCTGGGGCGCCACGGAATGGGTGGCCTGGCGCCTGGCATTCCAGCCCGAGCTCGGCAGGCCATTGTTCCATGTCCTGGGCTTTCCGATTTACCTTCCGCCGTCCTTCTTCTGGTGGTGGTATGGCTTTGATGCCTACGCGCCGTCGATCTTCGTGGAGGGTGCCTTTATTGCGGCTTCCGGTGGTTTCGCCTGCGTCGCCGTCGCCATAGGCATGTCGGTCTGGCGGGCTCGCGAGGCCAAGAAGGTCGAGACCTACGGCTCCGCCCGCTGGGCCGATAAGCAGGAGGTCAAGGCAACTGGCCTTCTCGGCTCCGATGGCGTAGTGCTTGGTCGATATGACGGCGCCTATCTGCGCCACGACGGACCGGAGCACGTGCTGTGCTTTGCGCCGACGCGTTCGGGCAAGGGTGTCGGCCTCGTCGTCCCGTCGCTGCTGACCTGGCCGAGCTCAGCCGTCGTGCATGACATCAAGGGCGAGAACTGGCAGCTCACCGCGGGCTTCCGCGCCAGGCATGGCCGGGTCCTGCTGTTCGATCCGACCAATCCGAAATCCTCCTCCTACAACCCGCTGCTCGAGGTGCGCCGCGGCGAATGGGAAGTCCGCGACGTGCAAAACATCGCCGACATCCTGGTCGATCCCGAAGGCTCCCTCGAGAGGCGAAACCATTGGGAGAAAACCAGCCATGCACTGCTGGTCGGTGCGATCCTGCATGTCCTCTATGCCGAGCACGACAAGACGCTTGCCGGCGTTGCCGGTTTCCTCTCCGATCCAAGGCGTCCGATCGAATCGACGCTGTCGGCGATGATGAAAACGGCGCATCTGGGTGAGGGCGGTCCGCACCCGGTCATCGCCAGCGCCGCGCGGGAGCTCTTGAACAAGTCCGACAACGAGCGCTCCGGCGTGCTCTCCACCGCCATGTCGTTCCTTGGCCTCTATCGCGATCCTGTCGTGGCCGAGGTCACCCGCCGCTGCGACTGGCGCATCACCGACCTTGTCGACGACAAGCGTCCGACGACGCTCTACCTCGTCGTGCCGCCGTCCGACATCAACCGGACCAAGCCGCTCATTCGCCTGATCCTCAATCAGATCGGTCGCCGCTTGACCGAAGATCTGCAGGTGAGGGCGCAAGGGCACCGGCTGCTCCTGATGCTCGACGAGTTCCCGGCGCTTGGCCGGCTCGATTTCTTCGAGTCGGCGCTCGCCTTCATGGCCGGCTACGGCCTGAAAAGCTTCCTGATCGCTCAATCGCTCAATCAAATCGAGAGGGCGTACGGCGCCAACAACTCGATCCTCGACAATTGCCATGTCCGGGTAAGCTTTGCCACCAATGACGAGCGCACCGCCAAGCGGGTGTCCGATGCGCTCGGAACAGCGACCGAGATGAGGGCCATGAGGAACTATGCCGGCCACCGACTGTCGCCGTGGCTCGGTCATCTCATGGTCTCCCGCTCCGAGACGGCTCGCCCGCTGCTCACGCCGGGTGAAGTGATGCAACTGCCGGCCACCGACGAGATTGTCATGGTCTCGGGCGCGCCGCCGATCCGCGCCAAAAAGGCGCGCTATCACGAGGATACCCGCTTCCGCGAGCGTATCCTGCCGCCGCCAGTGCTGACGGCAGCGGCGGAGGAGGGGAGGCCCGACGACTGGACGAGATTGCCTCTGCCTTCCCGTCCGCAGATTGAAGCCACGTCAGCGCTGTCGGCCACAGATGACGACACAACTGAATCCGAACGTCGTCGGCAACCCGAGCTCAGTCGCGTCGAACAGGTCGTGAAGCCTTCGACGGAGAACGAGTTCGAGATCGATCGCCTCGACGACGTCGAGGACGAGGTTGCTCGCAATCGTCGACTGACACGCCTCATCATGCAAGGCATTGCGCGGCAGGCGTCGCTCGATCCCGGCGACGGTGTGGATATGTGAGGCTCCGATGGCAAAGGCACCACGCAAACAACGCCTGTCCGTCTATCTCGATCCCAAGGCGATGAGCAGGCTGGTCGAACATGCAGCGCGACGGGATCTTTCACGGTCGCTCGTCGCGGAAGCCGCCATCGAGTCGTTCCTCTCACCCGATGCCGCCGAACGACAGGAGGCGGCGATCACCAAGCGGCTCGATCAACTCGATCGCCGTACGGCACGCCAGGAACGCGATGTCGGAATTGCCGTGGAGACACTCGCCGTTTTCGTCCGCTTCTGGCTGGCGACAACGCCGGCCTTGCCCGAGCCCGCGGCGCAGGCCGCCCACGCCAAGGCTGGCGAGCGCTATGATGCCTTTGTCACGGCGCTCGGCCGGCGCTTGGCGAAAGGTCCAAAGCTTCGACAGGAAATCTCCGAGGACATCGATGGCGGCCTGGACACACTCCAGCCCGGCAGGCCCGTGGGCTAAATGGACGGGCGGACTGAGATTTTTACAAGATTGATTTGTCAAAATATATCAAAGTGTTGCAATGACGTGTTGTTGTCATAGATCACGCTTTGCCGACCTGTCGAGTTTGGCACAAGCCGCAGGGTGGGGTCGCTTTGCACGGGAACCACCTTCAGTCATCGCTACGGCAACAGCGGGACGCATCTGGCGCGAAATCCGCAATTTGAGATCCGTGATTGCATGAAGGACCACGCCTTCAAGAGCTTCTATGATCCCTTGGAAAAAACAGCCGTTTTCACCCGAATGACCTATTTTCGGTGGCTGAGCAGTGTCAGGATTTATCGTTGAAAAATATAGTCTGTATGCTATAAGGCACGGGAGAATGAAGAACCAAAAGTCCGCAGTATGGATGGGGTCGTCGAAGGCCGACCTGCGCGAGTTTCCGCTCGATGTTCGCCGGTTGATGGGTGTCGCAATCAACGACGCCCAGAATGGTGAGGAGCACCCGGCTGTCAAAGCCCTGAAAGGGTTTGGGGGCCGCAGCATCCTCGAGGTGGTCGACGACTTCGACGGAGGTACCTACCGGGCCGTCTATGCGGTGCGCTTTGCCGGGGTGATCTACGTGCTTCATTGCTTCCAGAAGAAGTCGAAGAAGGGCAGGGAGACACCCAAGCACGAAATGGATCTCGTGACAGTGCGATTGAAGGCGGCCGAGGCGCACTACCGCGAAAATTATGGGAAAGGAACAAAGTCATGACAGAAGACATCACCGCCGAAGTGAGCAGCGGCAACGTGTTTGCGGACCTCGGCTTTGACAATCCCGAAGAGGAATTGCTCAAGGCCAAGCTTGCCCGCGAGATCCGCGCCATTATCAAGCGCCGGCGCCTGACCCAGGCGAAGTCGGCTGAACTGCTCGGAATGAAACAGCCCGACGTCTCCGCGATCGTCACCGGGCGCACGGGCAAGTTTTCAATAGACAGGCTGGTGCGCTGTCTGGACCGGCTCGACTATAAGGTCGACGTGGTGGTTCGCCACAAGCCTCGACGGTCAACTCGTGCTGAAGCCGCTTGATCAGACGGCTTTGCGCGATGGTGTCGGCTCTCTAGGCCATTACCTAAAGCAGAACAAATAATCGTCGCCTGGCGCCGTTTACGGTACCGGTTGAGGTGTCGCTATTTCCCCGAAACAATCCTTGAATCTGGCTTAGGGGTCACCATCTATCGCTTCATCATCCAGTTTCGGGGATGGGTGTGGGTGCGACTCCCACCACTTGGCTCGTTGTGGTTGCCTTTCTTCTGATCGTAGCGATTTTCGCTATTACCAACGGAAAGGAATAACCCGATGAAAAGAACAACGGCACGTAAAGTCCAAGCATATTCAACACTGAAACGTTTAGCGTCCGGCCTGATTAAAGCTATCCTGGCAATCGCTACGACCACAGTGGTGGATACAGTAACTCACCTCATCCATGCGAAAGGCGCTCCCGGAAACGGTTGAGCGCCTTTTTTGTGGTTTGACAGATCCACCAGATACAATCCGGATGTCCTCCCCTAGCGCGTCGAGCATGGCGAGATAGGGACCGGACAACCAATGGACCGGCCGGCCTCGCTTATAATGCTGAGTACTCGGCTTTTGGGAGAGGGGATTTTTCTGCCGCTCGGCTACATAGGTCTGCATTCCAATGGGCTCGCCAAGTGAAGTTGGCGCGGAGTTCTCTAACGGCGAGCGCGCTTTCCTCAAGATCGTCAGCCTTGATTGCCGGGCGGCACCGCCAATCTCCTGTATTTGCACGCTACGCCACTACGCCTCGATATAGGTGTTGAAACCACTCGAGATGCGGCTCTCTTAATCATCCCCGTCCAGGGGCCGCCCATGTTCCCCGGATCGAAACGGGGACAGGATGGCAGCTTCGCCTCACAATTCAGAAGGTCTGGCGCGCGGCGCACGCATGTTGCGCACAGCGCTCGGGCCTGCGATCGCGCGCTATCTCGACGACGCGGGCATCGTCGAAGTGATGCTCAACCCCGATGGACGTCTGTGGATCGATCGGTTGTCCGAGGGGTTGTCCGACACCGGAGAGCGCCTGTCGGCGGCGGACGGCGAGCGCATCGTTCGCCTCGTTGCTCATCATGTCGGTGCCGAAGTCCATGCCGGCGCCCCACGCGTCTCGGCCGAGCTGCCCGAGACAGGGGAGCGGTTCGAGGGGCTTCTTCCTCCCGTCGTCGCAGCGCCTGCCTTCGCGATCCGCAAGCCTGCCGTCGCCATCTTCACCCTTGAAGACTATGTCGCGGCCGGGATCATGTCGGCGCAGCAGGCGGACGCGCTGCGCCAGGGCGTTGCCAGTCGCGCGAACATTCTCGTTGCAGGCGGCACATCCACGGGCAAGACCACGCTGATCAACGCGCTGCTGGCCGAGGTGGCCAAAACCGCGGATCGCGTCGTCATCATCGAGGATACGCGCGAACTGCAATGCGCCGCGCGAAATCTCGTGGCGATGCGAACGAAAGACGGCGTCGCCTCGCTCTCCGATCTCGTTCGTTCATCGCTGCGCCTGCGCCCCGACCGCATTCCGGTCGGCGAGGTGCGCGGAGCCGAGGCGCTCGAACTGCTCAAGGCCTGGGGCACCGGCCACCCCGGCGGCCTCTGCACCATCCACGCCGGCAGCGCCATTGGCGCGCTGCGCCGGTTGGAACAGCTCATCCAGGAAGCCGTCGTTACGGTTCCACGCGCGCTGATCGCCGAAACGATCGACCTGGTTGCCGTCCTTTCCGGCCGCGGCTCCGCGCGCCGGCTGTCCGAACTCGCTCGTGTCGATGGCCTTCGCCCGGACGGCGATTACCGGGTCGCGCCAACCGTCCTCGAGGGCGACGACCGCCCGACCTTGCCCATCCAAAGCCCTGAAGGAGAAAATCCGTGATCCAACGCCTGCGCCTCGCGCGCCATCGTCTCGCGATGACAGTTTCGTTCCCCACGCTCATTCTCGTGATGGCCGCGCCGGCTTTTGCCTCCGGCTCGTCGATGCCGTGGGAACAGCCGCTGCAACAGATCCTCCAGTCGATCGAGGGGCCGGTCGCCAAGATCATGGCGGTGATCATCATCATCGTCACCGGCCTGACACTCGCCTTCGGCGACACCTCTGGCGGATTCCGGCGGCTCATCCAGATCGTGTTCGGCCTGTCCATCGCTTTCGCGGCGTCAAGCTTCTTCCTGTCGTTCTTCTCGTTCGGCGGCGGGGCGCTGGTCTGATGGCGGGTTCGGTCGAACAGAGCGGGTCAATGCCGGACTACGCAGTGCCGGGTTATGCGGTCCTCGTGCACCGGGCGCTGACCGAGCCGATCCTGCTCGGCGGCGCCCCGCGCGCCATTGCGATCATGAACGGGACGCTCGCCGGCGCCGTGGGGCTGGGGCTGCGTCTGTGGCTCGTCGGCCTCGCCATCTGGGCGATCGGCCATTTTGCCGCCGTCTGGGCCGCCAAGCGCGATCCGCTTTTCGCCGACGTCGTTCGCCGGCACCTGCGCATCCCCGCGCATCTCACGGTCTGAGCGAGGTCGCGCCGATGATGAATCTTGCCGAATATCGCAATCGCAGCAGCCGGCTCGCCGACTTCCTGCCCTGGGTGGCATTGGTCGGCGCCGGTGTCGTCCTCAACAAGGACGGCAGTTTCCAGCGGACCGCGCGCTTTCGTGGTCCCGATCTCGACAGCGCCGTTCCGGCCGAACTGGTCGCCGTCGCCGGCCGGCTCAACAATGCCTTCCGCCGTCTCGGCTCCGGCTGGGCGATCTTCGTCGAGGCGCAGCGCCATGCCTCGACCCGCTATCCCGACAGCCACTTTCCGGATGCGGCCTCCACGCTGGTCGATGCGGAACGAAAGGCGGGCTTCGAGGAGGCCGGCGCGCATTTCGAGTCCAGCTACTTCCTGACGTTCACCTATCTTGCGCCCGCCGAAGACACCGCGCGAGCGGAAAGCTGGCTCTACGAAGGCCGCGAGAAGAAGGGCCTCGACCCCAACGCGGTGCTGACCGGGTTCACTGACCGCAGCGACCGCGTCCTGCGCCTTGTCGAAGCGTTCATGCCGGAGTCCCGCTGGCTCGATGACGCCGAGACACTGACTTACCTGCATGGCTGCGTCTCGACCAATCGTCACCGTGTCCGCGTTCCCGAAACGCCGATGTATCTCGACGCCATGCTGGCCGACCAGCCGCTGACCGGCGGGCTCGAGCCGCGGCTTGGCGCGTCGCACCTGCGCATTCTCACGGTCACGGGTTTCCCGACCGCGACCACGCCGGGTCTGCTCGACGAACTGAACCGGCTGGCGTTTCCGTATCGCTGGTCGACACGCGCGATCCTGCTCGACAAGACCGATGCGACCAGGCTGCTGACAAGGATCCGGCGTCAATGGTTCGCCAAGCGCAAATCGGTCGCGGCGATCCTCAAGGAGGTGATGACCAACGAGGCGTCCGTCCTCGTGGACACCGACGCCGCAAACAAGGCCGCCGACGCCGACATGGCGCTGCAGGAACTCGGCGCCGACCACGCCGGCATGGCCTATGTCACCGCGACGGTGACGGTGTGGGACGAGGATCCCGGGATCGCCGACGAAAAACTGCGCCGGGTCGAGAAAGTGATCCAGGGCCGCGATTTCACGGCAATGATCGAAACCATCAACGCCGTCGACGCCTGGCTCGGCAGCCTGCCAGGTCACGTTTACGCCAATGTCCGTCAACCTCCCATCTCCACGTTAAATCTCGCCCACATCATTCCGCTTTCCGCGGTGTGGGCGGGGCCGGAACGGGACGAGCATTTTGCAGCGCCCCCTCTGCTCTTCGGCAAGACCGAAGGCTCGACCCCGTTCCGGCTTTCGCTTCACGTCGGCGACGTCGGCCATACGCTGATCGTCGGCCCGACTGGCGCGGGTAAGTCCGTGCTTTTGGCACTGATGGCGCTGCAGTTCCGCCGCTATGCAGGCTCAAAGGTTTTCGCCTTCGATTTCGGCGGCTCGATCCGCGCGGCGGCACTCGCCATGGGTGGCGACTGGCACGATCTCGGTGGCGATCTCAGCGATGGGGCGATCAACAGCGTCAGCCTTCAGCCGTTCGCCCGTGTTCATCATGTCCCCGAGCGCGCCTGGGCCGCCGACTGGATCGTGGCGATCCTGACGCGCGAGAATGTGACGATCACCCCTGAGGTCAAGGAGCATATCTGGACGGCGTTGACCTCCCTGGCGTCCGCGCCTGTCGAGGAGCGCACCATCACCGGTTTGGTTGTGCTGCTACAATCAAACGATCTCAAGCAGGCATTGCGCCCCTATTGCCTCGGGGGTCCCTACGGCCGGTTGCTCGATGCCGAGCGCGAGCATCTCGGATCGGCGTCGGTCCAGGCATTCGAAACCGAAGGGCTGATCGGAACGGGTGCGGCGCCCGCGGTCCTGTCCTATCTCTTCCATCGCATCGAAGACCGGCTCGATGGCTCGCCGACCCTCCTCATCATCGACGAAGGCTGGCTTGCGCTGGACGATGAGGGCTTTGCCGGCCAGCTCCGCGAATGGCTGAAGACGCTGCGCAAGAAGAACGCCAGCGTCATCTTCGCCACGCAATCGCTCAGCGACATCGATGGCTCGGCGATCGCGCCCGCGATTATCGAGAGCTGCCAGACCCGGCTTCTCCTGCCGAACGAGCGCGCCATCGAGCCGCAGATCACTGCGATCTATCGCCGCTTCGGCCTCAACGACCGGCAGATCGAGATCATCGCCCGGGCGATGCCGAAGCGCGACTATTACTGCCAGTCCCGTCGTGGCAACCGGCTGTTCGAGCTCGGTTTGTCCGATGTGGCAATCGCGCTTTGCGCTGTATCCGCAAAGGCCGACCAGGCCACGATCGCCCGCATCGCCGCCGAGCATGGCCGCGAGGGGTTCCTCGCAGCCTGGCTCAACCACCGTGGCGTCGCCTGGGCCGCTGAACTCGTTCCCGCCCTAACCAGCCCCGCCCTCACCACCAAGGAGAAATCCCCATGAAACTGCGTCGTTCACTTGGCATGCGGTTCGCCGCCGCCCTCCTTGCCGCGCCCATCGCCCTCGCGCCCATGCTGGCGCCGCCGGCGCACGCCTTCATCGTATTCGATCCTACGAACTATACGCAAAATGTCCTGACGGCGGCGCGCTCGCTCGAGCAGATCACCAATCAGATCACCTCGCTTCAGAACGAAGCCCAGATGCTGATCAATCAGGCACGCAATCTCGCGACCCTGCCGTTCTCCTCACTGCAACAGCTCCAACAGTCGGTGCAGCGGACGCAGCAATTGCTCGGTCAAGCGCAGAACATTGCCTATGACGTCCAGCAGATCGATCAGGCGTTCCAGCAGAAATACGGCAACGTCTCGCTGTCGGCTTCAGATCAGCAACTCGTCACTGAGGCGCGCTCGCGCTGGGGCAACACGGTTGGCGGCCTTCAGGATGCCATGCGTGTGCAGGCGGGCGTCGTCGGCAACATCGACACCAATCGCAGTGAGATGTCGGCGCTGGTCGGCCAGAGCCAGGGTGCGACCGGCGCGCTTCAGGCAACGCAGGCCGGCAACCAGCTACTCGCGCTCCAAGTGCAGCAGCTCGCCGATCTCACCGCGGTCGTCGCCGCAAACGGTCGGGCCCAGGCGTTGCAATCGGCCGAGCAGGCGACCGCCGCCGAGCAGGGCAGGGAGCAGCGCCGCCGCTTCCTGACGCAGGGCTCGGGCTACCAGCCCGGCAATGCGCAGATGTTCCAAGGCAAGAACTGAGGCCGGCGCGATGGATGGCAAGATCCTCGCGCGCATCGGCGCGGTCGCATTCATCGCGGTCGCTTTGACAGTGACCGCGCTCGAGATGAGCAGCAAGGACGATGAGCCTGACGCCCCGGCGATGCGGGCCCGTTCCATCGCGTCACAAGACCCGCTCGCTTCCGAATTGCGCCGCTGTTCCGGGATCGGCGAGGCCGGCCCTCGCGATCCCGGTTGCCTGAAAGCGTGGGCAGAAAACCGGCGGCGGTTCCTCGGTCAACATGGCCCGGCAACCGCGCCTGCTCCGGTAGCGCCGACAACGCTGTTTCCGAATGTGCCGGCATCGGCCGACCGGAAAAAGGGGCAGGGGACGGATGTGAGCGCTCCCGCGATGCAGGTCGAGCCGTCTCGGCCGGAGGCCCGCTGACATGGGCGGCATGGGCGTCATCGACCATTTCCTCGAAGTCTTCACGCGCTACATTGACAGCGGCTTCGGCCTGCTCGGCGGCGAGGTCGGCTTCATCGCCACGACCCTGATCGTTATTGACGTGACGTTGGCCGCGCTCTTCTGGTCCTGGGGTGCGGACGACGACGTCATGGCGCGCCTCGTCAAGAAGACCCTGTTCGTCGGCGTTTTTGCCTATCTCATCTCCAACTGGAACAACCTCGCCCGCATCGTCTTCGAAAGCTTCGCCGGGCTTGGCCTGAAGGCCTCGGGTACGGGCTTTACCGTCAACGATCTCATGCGCCCGGGTAAGGTGGCTCAGACCGGGCTCGACGCCGGACGGCCGTTGCTAGACTCGATCTCGAACCTCATGGGCTATTGGTCCTTCTTCGAGAATTTCATCCAGATCGCCTGCATGTTCTTCGCCTGGGCACTGGTGCTGCTGGCCTTCTTCATCCTCGCGATCCAGCTCTTCGTCACGCTGATCGAGTTCAAGCTGACGACGCTCGCCGGTTTCGTGCTGATCCCCTTCGGTCTGTTCGGCAAATCGGCCTTCATGGCCGAGCGCGTGCTTGGCAACGTCATCTCGTCCGGCATCAAGGTGCTGGTGCTCGCCGTCATCATCGGCATCGGCTCGACCCTCTTTTCCGAGTTCACCGCAGGCTTCAGCGGCAAAACGCCGACGATCGACGATGCCATGGCGATCGTGCTGGCCGCGCTGTCGCTGCTCGGCCTTGGCATCTTTGGACCGGGCATTGCCAACGGTCTCGTCTCCGGCGGCCCGCAGCTCGGCGCGGGCGCGGCTGTCGGCACCGGGCTCGCTGCCGGCGGCATGGGAGCAGTGGGCGCCGCGGCCGCCGGCACCCTCATGTCCGGCGGCGCGGCTGTCAGCGGTGGGGCTGCGGCGGCGGCCCGTGGCGGTGCCGCCACCGCGGGCAGGGCATCCACAGCCTACAATCTCGGCGCGGCCGGAGACTCTGGCTTTTCCGGCGTCGCATCCGGGCTCGGCGGTGTCATCAGCGCCGGCGCCCAAGGTGCCATCTCCCCGCTCAAGCGCGCGGCCAACAATGCGGCAGGCAGCATGAAGCAGAGCTACCAGTCCGGCGCTCGCGCAGCCTTCGAGACGACGGGCGGATCATCCACCGCTGGCACAGTCGGCGCGAACGCCGCCGAAGCCGGCTCCGCCCCCGCCGCGTCCTCCGCCACCGACAGTCAGCCTGCCTGGGCGAAGCGCATGAAGCGCTCGCAACAGATGACCCACGGCGTCCAGGCCGCCGCCCACGCCGTTCGCAGTGGTGACAGCCATGGCGGCGGCTCCTCGATCAACCTCTCTGAAAGAGACTAAGCATGTTCAAACGACCGTCCACGCACTACGGCAAATCCCCACAACCCGAGACGCCCTACCAGCGCGCTGCCCAGGTCTGGGACGATCGCATCGGTTCCGCTCGCGTGCAGGCGCGCAACTGGCGTTACATGGCCTTCGGTTGCCTGGCGCTCGCCGCCGGGTTCTCCGCCGCACTCGTCTGGCAATCCGCCAACGGCTCGATCGTGCCCTGGGTGGTGCAGGTCGATCGTCTCGGCCAGGCGCAGGCTGTCGCCCCTGCGGTCGGCGACTATCAGCCGAACGATCCGCAGATCGCCTTCTACCTGGCGCACTTCATCGAACAGGTGAGGTCGATCCCCGCCGATCCGGTCATCGTGCGGCAGAACTGGCTGCGCGCCTATGACTTCGCGACGCAGGGCGGGGCGCTGGCGCTCAACGACTATGCGCGCGCCAATGACCCGTTCACCAAGGTCGGCAAACAACAGGTCGCGGTCGATGTGTCGTCGGTCATTCGCGCATCGCCGGCGAGCTTCCGCATCGCCTGGGTCGAACGCCGCTATCAGGATGGCTCGCTCGCTTCCACGGAGCGCTGGTCTGCGATCCTCACCATTGTCGTGCAGCCCCCGCGCGACGCTGACACGCTCAGAAAGAACCCGCTCGGCATCTACATCAACGCCATCAATTGGTCGAAGGAGCTTGGACAATGACGCCCGCACTCTTCAAGGCCGCCCACCGGGGGTGTCCAACTTTCCTCATCCACGCAGTGCCGGCTTTCCGCAAGATAGCCTTTCCAGCGCTTCTGCTTTGCACTTCGGCGCTTGCAGGCTGTGCCACCAGGCAGAAGCCGCCGGAGATTTCCTACGACGATCCGGTCGCGGCGGTGCAGGCCGTCGATCCGCCCCCGCCCGTCAAGGTGGTCGAGTTGTCAAAGCCGCTACCGCTTCCAGGCCAGTTGAAGCCGGTCGGCAAGGACGCAAAGCCGCGGCCGGAACCGACCGATCCGGCCGCGCGCGTGAACCTGGCCAACGCCGCAGCCCGCGTGGAGCCTGTGCGCAACGGCTTCATCAACTCGATGCAGGTCTATCCGTTCGTCGATGGCGCGCTCTATCAGGTCTATGCCTCGCCAGGGCAGATCAGCGACATCGCACTCCAGCCCGGCGAGCAGCTCGTCGGCTCGGGTCCCGTCGCCGCCGGCGACACCGTGCGCTGGATCATCGGCGATACCGAGAGCGGAACGGGCGGGGCCAAGCAAGTCCACATCCTCGTCAAGCCGACGCGCGCCGACCTTCTCACCAAT
Source organism: Mesorhizobium sp. WSM4822 (assembly GCF_055811155.1). Taxonomy (NCBI): domain Bacteria; kingdom Pseudomonadati; phylum Pseudomonadota; class Alphaproteobacteria; order Hyphomicrobiales; family Phyllobacteriaceae; genus Mesorhizobium; species Mesorhizobium sp. WSM4822. The sequence goes on from NZ_JBVVQM010000011.1 coordinate 43,571, forward strand.
CTCGTCATCAATACCGATCGGCGCACCTATCACATGGAACTGCGCTCGACGCCGTCGACCTATATGGCGTCGGTTTCCTGGCAGTACCCGCAGGACCAGCTCATTGCCTTGCGCCGTCAGAATCAGGAGGCCGAAGCTGCACAGCCCGTCTCGACGGGCATTGATCTCTCTCGCGTCAATTTCCGCTACGACGTGACGGGCGATCGCGTACCCTGGCGGCCATTGCGCGCCTTCGATGATGGCAAGCAGGTGTTCATCGAGTTCCCGCGAGGCATCGGCCAGGGCGAGATGCCGCCACTCTTCGTGGTCGGGCCAGAAGGCGACACCTCCGAGCTGGTCAACTATCGCGTGCGCGGCAATTACATGATCGTCGACCGGCTTTTTGCCGCCGCCGAGTTGCGCTTCGGCGCCGGCAAGAACCAGAAGCGCGTCAGCGTCTCCCGCACCGATGGGGTGAAGAGCAGTCGATTTTCATGGATGCGTGGCCCTGCTGAGACCGCGCCAGCGACGTACCTCCGAACAGACAGGGGAGGGTCGTCATCATGAGCGACAAAATGGGTCCCGGGAAGGAAGAAGGCCGGGGGCCGGCGAATGACGCCGGGCCGGAGGCATCCGCTGGCGATGACACGCGATCGTTGACAGGTGAGCCGGCCGCGGCCATGCGGCTGCGCGCCGAGCCGCCGCGCGTGACGCGTCTGTCGCGCAAGGCGCTGGCCGGTTTGGGGCTCGCGGCAAGCCTCGCTGTCGGCGGTGCGTTGCTCTATGCGCTGCAGAACCGTCAGCAAGGCCAGGGGCAGGAGCTGTATTCAACCGATAATCGTTCGACCCCGGACGGGCTCGCGGGCCTGCCAAAAGATTATACGGGCGTTCCAAAGCTTGGCCCACCGCTTCCCGGCGATCTCGGCCGCCCGATCCTCAACGCGCAAAATGGCGGCCCCGTGCCATCGGCCGGCCTCGTTGGACCGGATCCGGAGGTACAGCGCCGGGAGCAAGAGCTGGAAGCGGCGAGGACCGCGCGTCTGTTCGCGTCCACGCAAACACGGCCCGCCAGTGACGCGACTGTCACTCGAGCCACGACAGACGCCATGCCCCAGACCGATCTCGCCAGCCTTGGCCTCGCTCCTCAGCCAGCGGCGGCCTCGGCGCAGGACCGGCAGCGCGCGTTCCTTGATCAGCCGCCGGACAAGCGTACCGTCTCCCCTGACCGCGTCGCGCCGCCGGCAGCGAAGAATGTCCTGCAGGCGGGCGCGGTCATCGCAGCCGCCCTCATCACCGGCATTCGTTCCGATCTGCCGGGTCAGATTACCGCGCAGGTGACGGAGAATGTCTATGACAGCCCCACCGGCCACATCCTTCTCATCCCGCAGGGCGCGCGCCTCATCGGCCAGTATGACAATGGCGTCGGCTTCGGCCAGCGTCGCGTGTTGCTGGTGTGGACCAGGCTGATTTTTCCGAACGGCCGCTCCATCGTTCTGGAGCGTGAGCCTAGCGCGGACGCCGAGGGCTATGCTGGCCTCGAGGACGGCGTCGACTATCACTGGGGCGAGTTGTTCAAGGCTGCCGCACTTTCCACGGTTCTGAGCATCGGCGCGCAGGCAGGCTCATCGGGCCAGGAGAGCGACATCATGCGCGCTTTGCGCCAAGGTGCTTCCGACAGCATCAGCCAGACAGGCCAGCAGATCGTCCAGCGGCAGCTCAACATAGCGCCGACGCTCACCATCCGACCGGGATTCCCGGTGCGCGTCATCGTCACGCGCGATCTCGTGCTTGAACCTTACGGAGGTTGAAAATGGCCAAGCTGAAACTGGGTCCGATCGCCGACGACAAACCTGTCAAGGTGATGGTTGAGCTACCCGCGGCACTGCACCGTGACCTGACCGCCTATGCCGAGATACTCGGCCGCGACGCAGGGCAACGGCCCGCCGATGCGCCGCGCCTCATCGTTGCGATGTTGGAAAGGTTCATGGCGACGGATCGGGGCTTTGCCAGGGCAAAGCGTTCGGACGGCGGTTAGAGGCCGGACCACTGAGGCGACCGGGTCAGGCGCGCCGCACAGTCATGGCGTGGCTTCAGAAATCGCACGGCGGCGTTCCGTACTTCCTGCATTGACGGGGGTAGGCCCGGGTCGCGTTGCAGTCACCATGTTTCTTGCGGTCCCAACAAATCGCAAAAGCGCGCGCTTTGGGTTCGATTCCAGCCACACTGCCTTGATCGAACTGATACTGCTCTGGCCACTGATCGGTTTCCACACCGTGGCGTCGATGGATACTGTCCTGGCAAAGCCTTCGCCCGCAAGAGTGACACCTTGACCGAGTTGCACCTTGAGGATGACCGTTGCTTCGCTGGCGCGACATGTCTGGAAAGTGGGGCCACCATTCGCGGCGATATGCTCCAGCAAACACAGATCCTGCGGCGATCCGCTTGAAACCAGCAGGCACGTATCTGCAAGATCTGCCCACGTGACCGCAGGGCTTTCAGCAAGCGGATGGTAACAGGGCAGGAGAACGAACAAGCGCTCGTGCGCAAATATCTCGCTACGGCATGAAGCGGCGTTCTCAAGCCCATGGGTGAAGACGATGTCAAGGCGCCGGCGGCGTATAGCCGACAGGCACTGTTCGACTGGAACGTCTTCGATCGCGACGCACACGTCCGGATGCAAACGGCCGAAACGATCGATGAGACGTGCCACGAACGTGCGCCCCATCTGGCCGCATAACCCTATCCTGACCGTTTTGGCATCCTGGTGGCCGCGACCACTTCCGGCCAGGGCATCGCGCAAGCCTTCGTAATGAGCTCGGACGAGATCGACCCAGTCCCGACCCGCCTCGGTCAGCCGAACGCCATGGACGTCGCGGTCAAACAATTGCATGTCCAGCAATTGCTCGAGAGCAACGATGTTGCGGCTGACACAGGATTCCCTCACTCTGAGAACTCTTGCAGCCTGCCTGAGGCTGCCATGGTCGACGGCTGCGAAGACATGGTCCAAACGGCGGAGCGTGTTGTTGACCTGTCCCAAGGCTTGAGCGCCTATTCCGGCGCGGCGGCGCGGCTCACCGGCAGGGTCGAATACAAGCTGGTTTCGTAGACGTACTCGTGCGGAATGGCCGGAGTGGCCATCTGGGACAGGTACCGGTTCAGGTTTTCCTCGCTGTTGCTCGCAGCGAGGCTACAGAAATTTCCGCTGTTCCACGTCAGGGCACAGTGCCTGAAATGCGCGCGTATCGCGTCAGCCATCTGCGCCAAAGTCACCTCGTTGTCGAACATCGTATCCAGAACGAGGGTTTGCTTCTTCTCGATTTCGTCCGGAGGAAAATAGCGCGCCTTGAAGCCGAAATCCTTCTGGTATTCGCGACGCCGGTAATCCGGCTCCTCGGCAGCCCGGAACTTCTCGACGAAGACGAAGATTCCGTCCTGCTTGAGGTGCTGGGTCACGAACTCGATCTGGCTTGCTCTGTTGGGCGAGTACATCTGAAAGGTCGTATCTTCCAGAATAATATCGAAGCCGTGGGCGAAATTTGCCAGTCGCGGATCCGAGCCCAGGACGTCCTTGGTCAACCTGTGGAAGGGGCCAATGAAGAAGTCGGCGTGCGGTGGTTCGCCATAGGCCATGAAGCTTGTGTAATTCTCCGCGTTTGGGCTGCACGACAGCGTGCGTATCTGTCCCTCGGACAGTTCGGAGAGCGTTCTGGCCATCGTGCCTTCCGCTGTTCCAAGGCTGTATAGCGAAAGCGGAGCGTCACGGTGCCGTGCATATTTCAGCACTGCGTAGGCCATCCGGCACTCTTCCTCCAGTCTGTAGGGAATGCTGCCGTGGTAGTGCTGGTCGAAAAAACCTTGTCGTGCCGCATGCAGGCTGACCAGGCCGCGCAGCAGTTCATCGCTCGGCAGAAGGCGGGCGTCGGCGACGGGCTTGCGGATTGGCATCCCGCTCTTTCCGGCCGCGGTCGCGGCGAAAAAGCCAGCGAGTCCATTGATCCGTGGGCCATGGTCGCACTCAGCCAGAAAGTCGTCGAGTCCACGCATCGCAGTATGCCTCCAGCACCGTTCCATTGGTGAGATGCCGATACGTCGATGTGGGAAATTCCACTAAGATAAGTGGGGTCTAATATTTCGCCGGGCTCAAGTATTGGCTGAGCCAACTGGTAGGCCTGCCGGATACAGACGGCTTTCACTCGATTGTCATTTTTTTGCTAAAGTCACATCTTCTACCAATCCAGAGTTATTTGCGTGTTGTTCAGCAACCAATGGTTCGCCACATCACGCAACGACTGGCCACTCGCCAGTAAGGAGACTGTGGATACGTGAATACTCTTGCCCTCGACCCGACCGAGAACCGCCGTTCACGCCACCAATCGCTTGCCCACAAGTATGAGAATTGGGGGAGCGTGCGGGCGGACGTGGTCAAAAGAACCGGGCTCGAGCGCCAGGAGACAAGGATCCTCCAGCCGAACCATGTGTTCTTGATGAACCTGAAGGGCACGGCGTGCCGCGGAGAGGACATTGTGGACGGGCGCCGGATTGCCTTTTTGCCGCGCCGCGCCGGTTCGATAATCTTCATGCCCGCCGGCAGTGATTGGAATGGGTGGGACGAGGGGGACGCGACCGCTTCCTACCTCCTGGTCTCGATTGAAAAAGGGTTCGCCGACGACGTGTTTGCGGGAATGGCTCGCAATCCCGCGACAGTGCTGCCGCCTTCGATCGGATTTCGGGACACCACTGTAGAGTTGGCCTTGCAGAGGATTGTCCTGGAGCTCAAGCAGCCTGACCCCATCAGCGCAACGATGGTGGAGTGCCAGGCCACGCAATTGCTCGGTCAAATGTTCAGGTTGAACGGCGTCCATCAGGAACCGGCAAAAGGCGGCTTGTCATCGTTCGATCTGAAGCGAGCGGTGGGCATGATCGAGGCCTTGTCGGGCGGCAGACCTACGCTCGCCGATCTGGCAAAAGAGGTTGGGGTCAGCCGGTTCCATTTCTGGAGGGCCTTCAAGCAGTCGACAGGCATGACACCGCACGCATTCATTGCGCAGCGCCGATTGGAGCACTCCGCGGATATGCTGCGAACGACCAATTTGTCGGCGACGGAGATCGCGATGGAATGTGGTTTCGGCAGTTCGAGCCATTTCACGACCGCCTTTAAGCGAGCCTTCGGCGCGGCCCCAACGGAATTTCGCCGGCAATGCAGAATCTAGGCCGCCGCTTGTCGGTTCTCAGCAAGTATCGGAAAACCCCAACATCACAGTAAAGCAGGCTAGGCGGAAGAAGGTATCCATCGGCGGTCAGCTCGGATACGCCGCTCATGTCAAACCTGGTTCGAATTCATCATGCCAAGGGACGGCCCAACCGGTCCAATCCCCGCTGCGGATTCCTGGCCAGCACCTTATCGGCTTCTGTTGCCCGAAACGGCTACTACATCGCATCCGCCTGGATTCTCGTCGAGCGAGGGTACGGATCCGCCGGCGTGGCGACGTTCCTTGCGATCGCAAGCATTGTCGAATTCATAGCGAGCCCTTTGGCCGGCCTGGCGGCGGATCGATTTGACAGGCAACGCTTGAACGTTGCGGCAGACCTCGGCCGCTTCGTCGTTATGCTGGCGACCGCTTGCGCGCTCCTCTATATGGACGTGTTTCTAGCTATCTGCGTGTCAGCGGCCCTGTTTTCGTTTTGCGACCGTGTCGCGCTTACGAGCTCTCAATCAATGATCCCCGTGATCGCTGACGGCCGCGATCTTGTAGCCTCGAATTCCACCGTCTTCTTCGTCATGCAGTTCGGCAATCTCGGCGCAGCTCTGCTTGCAGGGCCGTTGCTGCATGAGCGCTCCCCAGCCCTGCCATTCACCGTTCTTGCTGCCTTCTTCCTATTTTCAGCGGGCTGCCTTGCCTTGATGCGACTGGAACCGGTTTCGCGCGATCTCCGCGTCGCCAGGATCTCTGCAGCAGTAATCGATCCGAGCCTGCGTCGTCTCATCGTCGTCTATGCGCTTCTCTATACAAGCGCGGTGCTTGTCAGCGTCATGGGATCGAGCTTCGTCTTCCAGGAGCAGAAGGGTACTGCTGTGGATTTCGGCTACCTCGAGGCTGCATGGTCGGCGGGCTCCCTGATCGGCGCGGTCATTCTAATCCGAATTGAAAGAGCGATGAGCACTCATGCGCTGCATCTCATGCTTTTGGGCTTAACGGCGCTGGTACTCATGGCGTTGGCATATCTAAGCTCGCCTTGGACAGTGGTCCTTTTTGCCGCGATCGGATTTCTATACAATCTTGGACGCGTCAGCGTTGAAGTCACATTGCAGTTGCATGTATCCGTTTATCTGTTGGGTCGGGCCAAAGGCATTATGCACAGTGTGGCCGTGGCGCTCGGGTTACTCGTCTTCGGCATCGGCGCCGCTATAGGAGATCGAGCATTTCCTTCGACGATTTTCTTCAGCTTCGGAGTGGTGCTCCTCATCAGTATTCCGTGTTTGAACGTCGGTGTCGTTCAGACGCAAGAAAAGGGTGAATCGTGAGGTGGAAGAGCTAGCTGCAGGCGCAGACGCGAAACAGGCAGTCCTGGGGTCGCTGGAGGCACTCTACCCCTGGATGAAACCTTATCATTCCCGGCCGATCGGCGATTATGCGTTTCGCCTGTTCGCGGCGCCGGCTTCTGGTCCCATGCCAGAAATCCGGCTCCGAGCCTTCACCAAACTACTCGACATCATCAGGAAGGCAGGGACACGAAACGGGTTGTCGACCGACACCGCCTCGGAAATCTGCAGGGATTTCGAACAGCGCCGTGTGATGCAGACAGGGCCTCATTTGTTTCTCCTCATGGAGCCGGAAGCCTTTTACACACACGTCTTCAGCCTCCTTGGCCTCTTGGCGCATGGCTGTTCGACCTATGTTTCCTATGCCGTTTCGACGGTGAACCTTGTTGAAAGACCACGCAAGGGGCCAGGCTGGCTCAATGTCGACGGGAAGCCGATCAACGTATTCGGCCTCAGCCGAAGCCGGATGCTCGGATACAGCCTGTTAGCCGGGCAGGGACCCTATAGGTTCGAGTTGTTGCCGACGGAGCCAAACACTGCGGGGGACGGGCTCGCGCTGCTTCGTAACCTTCTTCCGAAGGCGCAATTCGAGCGGCCCGCGCACGCCATCAAGGCAGCCAATCTCATGCTTTGGCCAAGAATGTTCGGAGGCCGTTTTGCCTTCCTGCAGATCGACGACGAGGATATTGCCGACCTGGTGGCGGACCATCTGTCGGACGAAAATTCCTGGCTACGCATGAGACTGCTGGAAGACCCGAAGTTCGCCTCCAATATCCTTGCCGGCCTCGACGGGCTCGCGTCTGGCCCCTGGAGTGGCTGGCTCGCTCGGGGTACTGATTTCTTCTGGTTCTATGAAAATGGCAAACGCCGTCCGCTGCGTCTGATCGCCGGTGAACTCATCGATCCCGCGAACGGTATGAAGGTGGCGTGCTTCACAGCCCCCGACATCCTCGAGCGGCTGGCAAACCGCAGCCTTGTCCCGAACCTCCTGCTGATGTTTCTGGTTTTGTCGATCCTGCCCGGCGTGCGCGCGCTTGGAGGCAGCTATCAGCCAATCTACTACCCCCTGATGCGCTATGTCGTCTGCCGGGCGCTCGGGGCCTCAGGAGAGGATGGAGATCTTAGGCAGGCTCTCGCAACCGACGACGTTCCGGGCGCTTGGGGACATCGGGTCATTGAGTGTGATGATGATCCGCTCGAGCTGTTCCTGAATGGCAAGAACGGCGGGATGAGTGATCTTATCGACCGTTTGGGCGACATCTCCTTCGCCGAGGCATGTGGAAGCATGAAAGGCTTCGTGTCGGACCCGTCGTGGCATGAACTTCACAGCCGGCTGCGGCAGGGGTTGGTCACGCCGGCCGATGCGGAATGGGCTTTTTCCTGAGATGTTTTATTCGCTTCCAGCAACTGGCATGTGTACCCTGAGGCGAATGCAGGCGCCGTGACCGCTGAGTTCTCGTCGTGACCCGAAGCTGCTCATCAAGGGCTCAGGCGACGATGACCGCTTTGCGTTCGGACTGTCTAAAGCGCCACCGAACCGCAGCACAGATTTATTGCCACCTTACTCGCGCAGCGACACGTGCGAAGTTCTGAGCAAAAAGGTCTATGAATTCAGGATCCCCCTGGGCAAACCCTGAGCGCACCAAGTTCGACTTAAACGGGTCCGTCTGCATTTCGCTGAGGATTTTATCCCTGTTCTTGCCGTCCCATGCAGCACGTCCGAAAGCCATGAACTCCCAGCCGTTGCGAGGGTCGCCTTGGAGGGTCTCCTTCACTCGAGCCTTTGGATATCGTTCGAAATTCGCTAGTGATCCAAGAATTTCAAAGCGCTCAAACATGAGCTCCAAATCCGGGATAAGGCCAACAAAAGTCTTCGCCCACTGCTGGAATATGGTCAGCAGATGGTCGCTGAGCGCTGTCTTACGTTTTTCAAATCCTTCAATATTTTTGAACGCCTCGTTCTGATCTCCATCCCAAACATTCAGGAAAAGAACGTCGATCAAGCGCTGCGGCTCTCCATGCTGTTGATCAACCTTCCCATCAAACAACCTGTGAAGTGTTGCCCATCGCGTTGCGCGCGTAAGCCCAAGACCGTATGCCGTCAGGATGAGTACTGCTGGATATGAACGTAGGTTTAATAGCCTTACAGAGCCACCACCAGGCCGCTTAGCATTGGTGTAGAGGCTCTGAATAATATCCAGCACGAGCGAAAGCTCCGTATCATCTCCCCAGCGACCGAGAATGCCGACCATGCAGGCTAGTGCCTCGGTGGCGGCTTCATAGCTGCGGACATGCGAGCGGAAAGCGTCGGCGTCTCCTTGCGAAATGATTTCAAACTCGGACGTGCCTAGTTGCGCTAACAAACGATCCGCTTCCTGGGCAAACAGTTCATCCATCTGGATGCGGTACTCCGGCTTTGCTAGAAAACGCTTTGCACTGCCAACCAAAAGTTCAATGCTGAAAGGGTTCTGGCGCTTGCTCTGTTCGAGTGTTTCGACGCGCTGCTGCAATCCTCGGAAGAAGCTGTCTGCGTCATTGATGGCGATCACACGCGCACGGCGATGATCAACGATTGTCTGTGCGCCGCTACTAAGATCTCCGCGAGATGCCCAGAATACTGAGTAGCGACGGTTTGGTGCTCGAAGAAATGCTGCACGCAACGCACTATCCCACTCGCCCGACCAACCACAAACGATGAGGCCGTGTTCGTCCATAATACGATCAAGAAGCGTGTCATATTGTTCTGGATAGCCGCTAAGCTCGGCCTCTGTGTTAAGAATCCGAGCGTCCTTGTAATCGCCATGCAGCTTGAGGATGTAGCAAGCGCTGTGTGTAAGCGGCTCGGCGCCAGAAAGGGCGTCAACGGATGAAACGATTGTCGGCTCGATTCCGCGCTCTCGCAACGCATTTTCCATGAGTCGATCAAAGTTGGTTGTGACGATGACGCGGATGTAGCCGCTACGCACAAGTTCTGCGATAGCATTGTGTGCAGCAGTGGGAATTTTGCGTCCCTCTTCACGATCCTCATCACTCGGCTCGATATAGCTGTGCAGGATTGAGCGTCGCTCCTCAGGAGATGAGGCCAGCTCTTCAAGGAGTCTGGAGTAACTGGGTTCCTCTCCTGCCGTCTTGCGGTACCATGCCGCCCAGTCGGTCTGATCCTCTATTCCCTGCGCCAGTGCAGCACGGCGGATCAGGTCAAGTGTGATTTCCCAACCGGTAGGAATTTCCGCTGCACGCGAAAGGCCAGACCCCAGCAGCACGGCAAACACACCCTTGTTCTCGTACACCGAGAAAGCCAGTTGTGTGAATGGATCACCAGCGAGAATACCCATTACTCACCACCGACTGATGTTGCTTTGCGCCGGGAACGAGCATTCCTTGAACGGCGGGGAAGCCTTGGCCGCCGTGAGGCGGGCTTGCTCCTAAACCTGTTGTCAATCTGATCGAGTGTTTCCCTGGCGGTATATGCGTTTGCCTGAAGCAGGTCTTCAAACAGCTCAGTGCCGAGTTCGCGCGTATCCGGTCCTAGGCGATGAAGCGTAATTGCTAAGTCTACGAATTCAGGGGCAACGGTTGCAGTGCCAGTGCTCATGTCGGCGAGTTCGGTGCGCCAGTTGGCAATCAATCCACGCGCAAATCTTCCGACAAGTTGTCCGGAGTGAGGGAGCAGTGTCTGTAGCCTCTCAACAACGAAACTGGAATTCACACCTTTAGCGGTGGCGAGATGCTCTTCTATCGTCCTCAGCAACCCTATCCAGTGCGACTCCGGCGTTATCTCATCGACAAGGCGGAAGAGATCGAAGACTGCAATCCAGGCGAGCTTGTCTGCGATTGGAATGATTTTCTGAAGCAGGGCTGAGCACGCGACCTGCCATTCCGCTTCAGGCCAGACATTTACTGCCGCGTATGCAGCGCCGACCCTCGCATTTAAAAGCTCGGGTTGGGAAAGGATTTCGTCGAGAAGCTTCTTAGGCCAGTCAAGGCCAGGCCTGACGAGAGAAATAAGCGCCACCAGTTCGCCATATCCTTGCTCATCTCTAGCGGATGCGGAGTGGTCCCAGCGCGAAAGTAGAGAGCCGACAAAAGCATCCGCCTTCCAATGAAGCTGAGCCAACAGACGCAACCCTTCATGCGCCAGGGCGAGCTTGGGATACTGACGGAACAGCCGATCCAGAAAGTCGGTTAGTTCGTTGATATTTTCCGTGGGCAGGTACGGCAAAAATTGTAGCAGCGCCTCCCAGATACGGCTATCGTTTTCTACGCTTAGCTGCGCATTCAGCAACGATATAAAACGCGTGTAATCCTTATTGCGAAGGAATATCTGAAGCAGGACGTCAATGATTGGATAGTTACCATGGGGCAGAATCCTTAGTCCACCCATTCCCCATAGTATGCTTTCCTGTCGCTCTTCTTTTTCGGTATCGACCGTTGCAGCCTTGAAAATTCCTTCATCGTTATCACCCTCTTCGTCGTCCTCGTCATCGGAATCCTTACGTTCTGGAGCCGTGGGCTTTTCCGCAAGCCAGCTTTCGAGCAACCTGATGGTTTTATCATCGATGTTCAGTTTACGCCGCACGAGCCGCTCCACAGCTCTGGCCGCGCTACCGCGGTACTCCTCACCTGAGAAGCCGTGCTGATCAAGGTGATCAATCAGCTGCTGGATGAGTTCGGCGGGGACAGTTTCTGCCATCGCATCAAGCGCATATCCAGCTGCGCGAGTTCCGATCTCGGGCGTCATCTTCCTAATGATTGCGGAAGCCCGGTCTGGGTGCGACTTTGCGAATTCGGCAAATTCTCGTGAGAGCTGAACATTCCCGCCTTTCATCCAGTCCTTCGGATGGTCCCAACCAATGGCGTCGGGCAGTTCTGTGAAAGCGTTGATGATGTCTTCATCACTGGCCTTCGCCAGACTTTCGGCCGCTATCGGTGATCCGATCCATTGAGGGCCGTAGGTTCGTACGTCATCTCTTCGTGCTGGAAACTGCCTACGCTGCTCGATGATGAACCGCTTCACCTGTTCCGAAGTGCGCTCAGGTGGTAACGCCTCCAGAAGATCAGTCTTCAGGCGACGAATACGTTGACCAAAATAGCGCCTTAAGCTCGCATCTAGCCCCGATCGTGGCTTTGGAGAATAATCTAAGACTGTCCTTTCAAAAATCTTCAACTGACTGTCAGTCCAATACGGGCTTGCAGCGCGGATGAGCTTGGTCGTTGTGCTGTGGGTGTCTTGAAGATTTCCCAGATGAAAGCGGTTGGTATCCTGCAGAAAAAACTGAAATGATTGATCTGCGTATTTTTCCGGCCGACTGGCAAGGGCATATGCGAACAGGCGCTGAGCAGGTGTTGAATCATCGTTCTGGTTGCGGTCGATCCAGCTGAGGAATTCCGCTTCGTCCTCCTTTGCCAGTTCTTCGGCCGCTGTTCTTAGCGCGCCTTGAATCGGATGTTCAGGCAAGTCCAGTGGGGACTCTCCATCGAAGCGGAAATCGACCTGATAGCTTAGTGCGAATCCCGGACCATCGGTGTCGTTTGCAAGATCGCGCAACACATCGGTCGCATGGCGGAACCACGGCCACAGAGTTTCCAGAAAATCCTTCGGGTGCTCTCGGGCAAGCGCTTCGAGACTGTCCCATCCGTTGGAGTTCTCAATAACTTTTGTAATAGGCTCGGTCGGCGAGTTCGATATCCGCCAGACAATCCTCTCATCGTCGCCCTCAGGTGGGACAAGTGCCGTACGGCGTTGACCTTCTTCTATTGCTAATCTGAGCTGGGCATCCAGCTGAGACCGGACAAATCTCAGTGCCATATCTGGTTGGGATGCGCCAAGGGTTCCCACGATATGATCCAATTCATATGGTGATGTCGTGGAGCGGGCAGCAACTGAACTTGCGATTTCGAGAATGTCTTCTGTCCAGGATGGACAGGATTGAATGACAAACAGCGTGAAACGATCAAACCGTTTGTCCGGTAGCCAGTGAGAGCGTATCAACGAACTGACTATCTGCGGCGCAAAACTGAATGCTCGGGACAGAATAGCCGCTGCTATATTATCCTCGCCAGGTACTGTCATCGCGGTGGCAATTGCGTGCTGCAAACGTCCGAACCATCCATCACTGCCGACAATCGCCTGCAATGCAATCTGGCGATGCGGGGAGGTCAGGGCCTCCCCCATCAGGAGGACTTCCGGGTCTATTGGCTCAGGTTGTTGCCCCAGAAACTCGATTAGGAGATGCCGCAAGTGAACCCTCAGGTTCTGTGTCGACCAGATGGCACGCAGTTCCGTGAGATACGTGGGAGGTTCGACGTCCCGCAGATAAGTCAAAGCAGCCCAGAGTTTCGGCCTGACAAACAAGGAGGCTTCGCGTTCCAGTATGTATCTGGACAGTCGGCCAGTCTGCTGTGAGAACGCGCGTGCAAGCGCGTGTTCGAAGACGGTCTGGTGTGAAAATCCGATTCGCCCGGCCGCGCCATACCGTGTCAGGATGCCCAAAGCGATCAGGGCATCGAGCTCACTCACGTTTCCCTCGAAACGCGCTGAATTCAGCCACATGGTCTCAAGTTCCGCCATCTGCTCGGCAATATTTCCGGCGAGCTTGGAAAGCTTGGCGCCGTCGGGCCGCTTCAGAATTTGCTCCTCCCAAAGATGGTTGAGCATAGTCTGATACTTGGCAAACGGTTCGCTGCCGGCGTTCACCCCTAACTTAAGATATGTCGCAAGCGCCTGTGGCGAGCGCATAACTTCCTGTGCGTTTACAGGCCAACCTGCCGCCTGGATCCCATGTTTTTCCAATACGCTGAGTACCGTGCTCCAGGGCGGCAAATCCAGGTTAACACTTTCGGCACCAATGGTTCGAAGACGGACATCGTGTTCATATTCAAAGGTGCGGGCGGACAAGACAATGTGGATATTCCGTGCGCCGCTTAGCTTGCGTACAACATTCAGCAGGACATTAAGACGACCGGTGCGCAGGTCTACATACCCAGCTAACGCATCAAGCTGATCAATGATGAGCACAGTCGGACGAGTGAGCGACAGCCCTAGTAGAAGCTTTGTCGGAATCTGATCTAGGCCGATGGATTGTGAAAGTCCTTCCTCGTCGGAAATATCGAGGTCTAACAGGTCTGCTTTGATCGCTAGGAAGGGAATGTTTTGGTCATGGAGAGCCTGGCCGAATGCTGCCAGCAATGCAGATTTCCCAGCGCCAGGAGGTCCCAACAGCGCCGTTGTGCTGCTTTCGGATTCTTGAACCAGCGATAACAGGTGATCAAGTTCGGGGCGATGAATTGCGGTGCCGTCCGGCAGAGTCTTAGGCCAGTCCAAGAGTGAACGGGACGCTTCGAGGATGCTGACACCCAGTGTCGGCACGGACAGAAATTCGGATTCTGTCGAGACGCCCAGCAACCGTGACTGAAACTTCTCCTGCAGGAGCCCAAAAGTCTCCCGCGCGCTCAGCCGCGCGATGTCGGATACCCGCGCGGACACGAAAAAGCGGAACGAGCCCAGTTCGGTGCGCACGAGACTAAGGTCTGGATCGCCAGTTATCGAGCGAAGTTCATCAATTATCTGGTCGATCTTTTCTTTGGGAAACTCGGTGGCCTTCCCAGCGAAATTGAGAACAAGTGTTGTTCGCGTGCCTTCAACGCCCGATGATGCAGACGTTATGCTCTCCTCCACCCCTCCGCGTTCTGGTGTCGTTAAAATAGCTGGTGCCGGACGCGACGCCGGAGAGGATTGACTCCATGCAGCGAGGAGTTCGAACCCAAACGCCGCCGCATGAGCGGCAGCGACGGGTTGGTAGATGGCATCGAGTTCTGGCGTCTTGTCTTTCCGCATGTCCGAAATGCCACGGACCACGATGCTCGGGGTCCGCTCAAGCGAGCCTGCATAGAGCGCACCGTAGCCTTCCATCTCCAGTGCAAGGGAATCGCCGTAATGTTTCGAAATTTGTTTTTCCAGTTCGGACTCGGCGTCAGCAGATACCGCTTCGACCGAGATGATTGGCGCAACAAAACAACCTGGCGGAAACGGCTGAGGATAGACCGATATGTCAGGGAGCTTCTGTCTGAGCAAATCCCGAATGCGCATCTGCCATTCACCATCGCGGCGTAGCTTCTTCGCAAGACCAACCAGACGAGGATCAACTGGAAAAGTGTGAGGGCGGCTGGAAAATTCGCCGCCTTGGTATTTGCCAGTGTAAGGAAAATAGACATGGTTTGAGACAACCACTGCTCCAATAGCAGCCTCTGGTTTCCTAGACGCCGCAACACCAACGAAAAACATGACCTCGAACGGTCCAAAATCTACAGAAGCATATGTCACGGCACTCTGCGCTGCGTGTGTTCCCGCGCCGGATTCAGTGACGACAACGAACCATTCATCGCCTGGAGCGGAAAACTGCCCGATCTCAACAATGTTGCCGTCACGCGCCTGGCAGGAGCCAAGATGGGCTAAATGAGCCCTGACGGCACTCATCTCCATGTCCAGAGCCGTGACAACGAGCGCCCTCCGGAGCCCGCGAGCCTCTGCATCCTTCAGGATTTCGGCTTTATCGACGAGTTTCAAACGTGCCTCGTAGCCTGCGAAACTGCTGTGGCGATTATTATCGCAAATTGACCCTTGGTGTTGAGCATGTAAGCACTACACGGTGATAGCGGGTCGCTTCAATTGCTCTTCACAGTTTACCCCGAACAAATACGTACGGTTGGAGAAGGCCATCCCTTACACCCTCAGCGTCTGTAGAGAGGAGCATCGCGAATTAGGTGGTGCTGGCTGGTGGGACTAGCTAAAGATTGGCGTATCCCAATCAGCCTGATCGTAAACCTCAGCTGCAACAAAATTCATCAAAGCATGACCGGCTGGCAGAAATTTGAGGGTCCGCTCATATGTAAACGGAGCCGGCATCTGATGCTTGTTGCCATGTGCAACATTGTTCCTCAACTGACCGTAGCTCCTAGACAGCAATCGATCCCATGAATCGATTGGAGCGTTGTCGCTGTCCCACTTTAGTGTGCCGCCCCACCCGACGGTGAGATATTGCGGAACGGTTTCCTTAAAGATGAGAATGCCTTTGGCAGCAAAATCGAAGCCGGTGAAAGGAAATCTGCTTTCTACGTCGACGGCGATCACGCTCCAGTTCACGCCCGCAACCGCGCGAATGCCACGGACGTTCGTCACGTGTGCAATCCGTATGTCGTGATTTACTAAGAAGAATTCGAACTTGGCCGCCGCAAGAATAAACTGGGAAATCTCCTCTTCCATTCGCCAGTACCTCGATAATGAAAATGTGCGAAATTTGGCGGCAGCAGTTTCAATTCAACTACCATTCCTTTGTTCGATCTAGGCCGAGGCAAGCGAATATTTCGTTGCCCCGAAGACAAAATATTCCATCTCCGTAACGAGCAATCAGATCAAGGCCTAAGAGCGTAGGGAAACCCACGCGGGCATGATGTATTGGTGCGGGAGATATGATGACAGGAACATGAAGGACTTTGTCGAAACATGTGGAGCGGATAACATCTGGCCTTCGTCGACAATCGGATCGTGCTATAACTTTCATTCGTAGATAAGTTGGAATACATGCCGAATGAGATTTCGAACGGCAAATATGTCCCTATATTTCAACATGTTATATGATTGTTTTTGACTCCTGATTTGTCCCCTGAGAGGGATGGCGCGCCAGACGAGATTGGAACTCGCTGCTTTTTTCGAACGCAGACGCACGTCTGCTTTTCCGGGCCTCGCTCCCGAAAGCTGCCAGTCCGTTCACGGCCGGAAGTTGCCGACTGCAATGCGCCGCATTTCGGACCTTCACGGTTGGTCGTCGATACCCAAAAACTGCCATTCATTTGAGTGGCAATGGCAGTCATTGCGGCAGCGGATCGGAAACATTGTCCCGGAAGGCAGCGACGGCCCGGCGATCGGCATGGCTATCAGCGTTGGCGCCATCGGCGCGGCTTGAGGCTGCACAGGTCGAGTTCATTCCGGAGAATGGCGGCGGCGCTGGTGTCCGGCTCCAGAAGCCGTAGCCAAATTACTCTGCGACAAGGGCCATGAAATCCGTTTCAGCAAGGAATCGTATCGGCTGCCCTTGAGCTACCAAGCCCTCTGCCTTCAGGTGCTTCGAGCTCTTGGGCTTGCCGCCCGTCCTAAGAAGATCCTGGTCGCCGACTACTAGGACGGTGGTGGCTTTGGTAACGCCCGGATCGACGGCACCGCCCGCCATGTGAGCGAGATCAGCAGCTTCGCGGCGGGGTATCGACAAGCTCCCAGTGAACACGACCGTCTCACCGAGCAACGGACCTTCGCTTTCGCCGTCGCATTCGCGCCTTTCTCGACCTTTCGGATGCCCGGAAAGGCCAAGCTTTACGCGAGACAGCCATTGGTCGAGGTCTTGGCCTGACTGTTCTATGGCGCGAAGCAGAATCAATCCCGCGGTTCGCGCATCCTCTACAGCGTCATGATGCCGGAATGGGATGCCAAAGCTGTCAGCAAGATTTCGAATGCCGTAACCGCTCTGAGTGAACTGGGGCCACGCTCGCCTGGCAACCTTGGCTGTATCGAGCCAACGGCAAGGCACTGCCGTCAAGCGATGATGGTCATGCGCCTGAGCGATCGCTACGCGGTCAAAATGGGTGTGGCAGACGACAACCTGGTCTCGCGCATATTCCGCAAGCCAAGGGAAAATCTGCGGAAATGTCTTTGCCCCGACAACGTGCGTCTCGTCGATGCCGTGAATTGAAATGTTTATGCCGTCGAAATCTTCCCCAGGATCGACGAGAACTACGTCCGACGCGAGCTCTTTCCCATGTTCAAAGACAACGATACCAATCTGGCAGATACTGCGCATGCGAGCATTTGCCGTTTCTACATCGATGGCAACAAATCGCATCTGAACGCCTCCCCTTGTTCCAATACTCTCACAGGCTCGGCGGACGTCAAGCAAGTACCGCCTTGATTGAGGCCGCAAAGGGGTGATCATGTACGTCGGTTAAGACTCGTTGAGAGCGCATTGGGGGGGCGATGATTCTAACCGACAATGAGACAAAGTTGGATCTCCTCAACAATGAGGCGATCGCTAAGACTATAATCGAACTGCTGCGCGAGAAGCCCGAGCGCGCCGTGACCGTCGGTGTTCATGGTGACTGGGGCGCTGGCAAATCCAGCATCTTGGAGATGATCGAGAATGGCCTCAGTTCGGATGAGAACGTACTCTGCATCAAATTCAACGGATGGCGCTTTCAAGGATTCGAAGACGCCAAGATCGCCCTGATCGAGGGCATCGTCACCGGGCTTATTGAAAAGCGCCCTTTGCTTACCCAAGCCGGAATAGCCGTGAAAGATATCTTCCGGCGGATCGACTGGCTTAAGATCGCGCGGCACGGCGGCGGTCTTGCGTTCACCGCATTTACCGGCATCCCGACAGCCGATCAGGTCGGCGCCGTGGTCGGCACCTTGAAGGGCATATTCTCCGACCCCTCAAAACTCGCCACGCAGGAGAATTACGACAAAGCCATCGATGGTGTGCAGGGTCTGCTGAAACCAGGTGAGTCGAAGAATGTGCCGGAAGAGATCGAGGCGTTCCGAAAGGCTTTCGACAATCTGCTCAAGCAAGCGGGCGTTAAGCAACTGATCGTTCTCATCGACGATCTGGACCGCTGCCTTCCGGACACAGCGATTGAAACCCTTGAAGCCGTCCGTCTGTTCGTATTCACCGCCCGCACCGCGTTCATCGTCGCGGCCGACGAGGCCATGATCGAATATTCGGTGCGCAAGCATTTCCCGGAGCTGCCGGACACGACCGGCCCCCGCGACTATGCACGCAACTATCTCGAAAAGCTGATCCAAATACCGTTCCGGATTCCAGCTTTGGGCGAGACCGAAACCCGCATCTATGTCACCTTGTTGCTCATTGGCGCCGAGCTGGGCGAGGAGGATCCCGCTTACTCGGCGCTGATCACCGTCGCGCGTGAACTGCTCAAGCGGCCCTGGAAGACGGCCGGGCTCGACGCGCAAACGGTAAAAACCGCCTTGGGCGATAAAGCTGGCAAGGTCCAGAACGCGCTCACCTTGAGCGATCAGATCGGTCCGATCCTGGCCAGCGGCACTCAGGGCAATCCGCGGCAGATTAAGCGCTTCCTGAACAGCCTGCTGCTGCGCCATCAAACCGCGCTTGCTCGCGGCTTTGGAGAAGAGGTGAAGCTGCCCGTCCTGGCGAAGCTCATGCTTGCCGAACGGTTCCTGTCCAGATTGTTTGATCAAATCGCAAGCGCCGCTGCCCGCGATCTGGACGGCCGCTGCATAGATTTGGCGGCGCTTGAAGTTGACGCTTCGCAAGAAAAGCCGTCTGCTAAATATAAGCGGACCGGGCCGAAGATCAGTTCCCTTGATGATGCCAAGCCGACAGCCGTACCCGACTCCAAAGACAGCGCCATTCTGACAGAATGGAAGGCAGCGGACGTGATACGCGCCTGGGCGCGTCTGTCTCCGGCCTTAGCCGAAGTTGATCTGCGCCCATATCTGTTCGTGACGAAGGACCGGAAGGACTATTTCGGGGCGGCCTCCGTTCTCGGGCGACTCGCCGGAGTGATCGAGAAGCTGCTCGGTCCGAAATTTGCCGTCCAGGCGTTCGAAGGTGAACTCAAGCAGCTCGTTCCGGCCGAGGCCGCTCAGGTCTTTGAGGAACTGCGTGGGCGTGTCATGGGCGGAGATGCCTTCGATACTGCGCCACCCGGCATTGATGGACTCGCCGTGCTGGTTCGTGCGCACCCAACACTTCAGGCCAATCTTCTCGACTTGCTCGAAGCCTTGCCCGCCGATCGGTGCGGGCCCTGGCCCGCGTCCGGCTGGGAAGGCGTCATCAAGGATTCCGACGCCGTAGCTCGTTTCGAGAAACTCCTTCAAGGGTGGTCGACGTCCCGATCGTCGTTCCTGAAGACGACGGCGAGCGCCGCGCTTCGCACTCGGAAAGGTGGGCGCTGATGGGCACGTCAAATGCTTTTGGAGGTGCAGGCGGCGGCACGCCGCTCATACCGAGTTGGTTGCAGGGCGAGGGCGGTGCCGGCGCGGGCGCGGCTGATGGCGACGGAACGCAACCCGCGTCGCCTGATGGGTCGCCCCCAGCAGTTCCTCCCGCGCCGGCGCCCAGACCAACCGCGCCAGCAGGGGCATCAGATCGCTTCACCTCCGCGCGAAACAATTTCACCCGCTTCGTAAGTTCGGGCGGCAGCGACCGCAGGAGCCTCGGCAGAGCTGTCTCGCAATATGTGTCCAAAGCGGCGGGCGGTTCGCGTCAGGCTGCGCAGCGCCTGGGCTCATCGCGCGGCGCAGGTGCCGGGCTTGTCAGATTCCTCAATGACGCCAGTGTAAACGGCGTTCGCGAAGCGCTGCGAACGCTCAACCTTGAAAGCCTTGCCGGGCGGCCGATCGAGGAAGTGTTCGCGGGACTCGCCGATTACATTTGCCCCGAAGGTGGGTCGATCGACGAGGGAATCGCGCGAGACGCCTTCGTCGAGACCATCGCCGATCTCGCCGGTGCGGGAATTACTGACATCGATGCGCTCACACCCGGCCAGATCCAAACCGTCTTCGAACTATATGCGACGCACGCGATCGAGGCGCGCATCTGCAACGACATCGGCACCAAGATCGTGACCTTGCCCACCGATCCGCGCACAGCCGAGAGGGTTCAGGCCCAATTGCGTGACTTTATCCAGCGTGGTGTCAGCGATGCCATCAACGCCGCTGGTGTCAACATCCAATCGCTGACCCCAGATGCAGTGATGGGCTTTGTAACCAACGTCTATCAATCCGCCTTCGACGTATTGCAGACGATGGGCGACGGGGAGGCAGCGAAATGAGGCGCCATGTCATCATCGGCCGTTTCGGACCGGACGACCAAATCCGTGTCCCGAAGGCGAGCGACGAGGTTGCATCGACCTTGCAGTTGGTAGCGGGCACGCGTCTCGATCATGGGATCGGCCGCGCCTTGTCCGACCTCAAGGCGCTGCACCTGACCCCGAGCGAAGTCGGCGCGGACATGCTCGTCGTTGCCGCCCATGTCCACGCAGCGGACACCCGCATCTCCCGCTTCACGGAATCGCAGGACGCCTGGACGCGCGAAATTCGGGTGGTCATCCCCGTGAGCGATCCGGTGCGATGGACCGCCGCGGCACCCATCTTGGTCCGCGGCCTCAACTTCCTAACCGGCGACAGATGGGATGTGGGCTTCCGCAAACGTGCCAAGGACTATGCGAAGCTGGTTCCTGTCGCGGCACCCACCCTTATTCCTGCTCCATTCGATGGCGTGAGTCTGTTCTCCGGTGGTTTGGACAGTCTGATCGGCGCGATCGACAGCTTGAATGCTGGCGAGACCCCGCTCTTGGTCAGCCACGCGGGTGAAGGGTTGGTAAGTAAGTCGCAGGAACAGTGCTTCGAAGGTTTGAAAGCTGCTTACAAATCCTCCGCCTTCGATCGTCTGCGAGTGTGGATGAGCTTCGATAGCGGGCTGGTCGAGGATGTCGCATCGGAGGACACCACGCGAGGCCGCTCGTTCCTATTCTTCTCTCTGGGCGTCGCCGCTGGCACCGCGCTAGGCCGCGACTTCGTGCTCAAGGTGCCTGAGAATGGCCTGATCGCACTCAATGTACCGCTCGATCGGCTTCGGCTCGGAGCGCTCAGCACCCGGACGACGCATCCTTTCTATATGACCCGGTGGAATGATTTGCTCCAGGCGCTCGGTGTTGCAGGGAAGGTCGAGAATCCCTATTGGGACAAGACCAAGGGGGAGATGGTCGCCCATTGCGCAAATCCGGCCGTGTTGAAGCAGCTTGCCCCGCTGTCGCTATCATGTTCGTCACCCACGAAGGGGCGTTGGACCAAGAAGCCGCAGGGGCACTGTGGATACTGCTTGCCATGCCTCATTCGGCGTGCCTCTCTGCAAGGCAAAGACTCGACCGTTTACGGCATACCCGACTTGAAGTCTGCCACATTGGACACCAGACAGGCCGAAGGTCAGCAGGTCCGATCCTTCCAGATCGCGATCGAACGACTATCGAAGCGCCCGGAACTCGCAAAGGCCCTCATCCACAAGCCAGGGCCACTTTATGATGACCCCTCCCGCCACGACGACCTGGCTGATGTCTATCGCCGTGGATTGGAGGAAGTCGGGCGCTTACTGACTGGCGTTCGCGCCGCACCATCGTAAGAGGCCTCATGCGGTCAGCTCTTGTCGATTTTCATTGCCATCTCGATCTTTATCCCGACCACGCGGCTGCGGTGGAGCGTTGCGATCGCGATGGCGTGTTCACTCTCTCTGTGACTACCACGCCCAAGGCTTGGCCGCGGAACCACGAACTTGCGTCCGCCACCCGTCACGTTCGCGCGGCTCTTGGCCTGCACCCTCAGCTAGTCGCCGACCGCGCTCGTGAGATCGGACTATGGGAGGAGTTACTGCCGCGAACCCGCTATGTTGGGGAGGTTGGACTGGATGCTGGCCCGCGGTTCTACAAGTCTTTCGACGTCCAGAAGGAGGTCTTCGCTCGCGTGCTATCGCTCTGTGCGGCGGCGGGGAACAAGATCGTGTCGACGCATAGTGTCCGTGCGACCAAGGCCGTGCTCGATATGGTTGAGCAGTATATGCCGCCCTCGCGCGGGCGAGTAGTGCTGCACTGGTTCACTGGGACCGCAACAGAAGCCAGGAGAGCCATCGATCTCGGTTGCTATTTTTCTGTGAACGCCGAAATGCTCGTTAACGAGCAACGCGCGGCGATAACCAAGTCTTTGCCTTTAGATCGAATTTTGACGGAGACGGACGGACCGTTCACCCAAATCGACGCCCGCCCCACCAGGCCGAGCGATGTTTGGATCGCAGTGGAAGGCTTAGCGCGACTGCACGGAATGTCACCGCCCGATATATCGGCCAAGATCACACGCAATCTAAGAAACCTGCTCGGAGAACAGACCTAGAGAGCGGCATGCCGACTCGGACAGTGCTGCGGGTTGCGGCGTCTCATATTTGGAGCAGTTGCATACTCCGAAGACCGAATATAGCACGTCTAAAACTGTCACACAGCTAAGAAGGGCAGCAGTTCCCATCGCTCGAAGCTGTGCGCCGTGCGCCGCTATCGCCGTTTGGCCAGGCGCACGCCGGCACCGCCGCCGTTCTCCGGAATAAATTCTACACCGGCAGCTTCGAGCGCTTCACGAATAGCACCGAGGTTGTTGCGATGTGGGACGCGCAAGCCTCGTTCGAAATCCACAACCGTAGCGCGCGAAACATTTGCAGCTTCCGCCAGTTCAGCTTGGCTCCAGCCGAGCATCGCTCTGGCGCCTCTGCATTGCTCCACCGAAATTTGGCTCATCAGTTAAAATCAGTCTTTTTGTTTGACTTTGGATCGAATGTCAGCTTAAATGTCGAACGTTAGACAAATTGCGACTTAGTTGACGGGCGGATGGTGCAGCACGCGCCCAGCCTGACCACGACCAAGTTTAAGCGAGCTCGGATCATGGATGATTCGACAATACCACGACTTTGTCTCTCGTCATCGGGAGGAGGCTGCATGTGGCAACTGCAATTGCGAGAATGGGAACCCATCTTCCCTGCCAATTGAACATTCAAACCAGAGGATCTAAGAGCCGAACACCCTCTCCCTTTTGACCAGCGGACAAGAATTCGACACCCGCTTTTATCAAAGCCGCCTCAATGGCCTGCAGAGTGCTGATCCGGGAATCCACCTTGCCGTTTTCCAACCGGGCGAGCGCATTCAGCGATACAATTGCCTTGTCAGCAAGCTCCTGCTGCGACCAACCAAGCAAAGCCCGTGCGGCTCGAATCTGTCGTGGACTGACCATGAGTCCACAATCGGCAGGCCGATATTGTTTGCCACCTATAGGGTTATTTTGCACCCTATAAGGTATATTAAATGGCGATTCGACTTTTCAGATCACATCGACACGAGAGACTGGTGCGTACGCGACAGACCCTCTATCCGGCTGACTAGTGGAGCATCGAAAGGCCTTGTTGAAATCGCAACGCTCCGTCCTCCTGCGGATGGGGCAGGAGCCAAAAATCGACAGTGACCCTCATCCTGCGGATCAGCATGTCGGCAGGCAGATTGCGACCGTTCGCGTCCAATCCGACGTCTCGCAGGCTCAACTTGCCAGATCGATAGGCATTAGTTTCCAGCAGCTTCAGAAATACGAGAACGCGCGGAACCGCGTGAGCGCGTCGATGCTCTACGAAATCGCCAGCTCGCTCGGCGTTCCTGTCGGCCGCTTCTTTGAAGGCCTGCCCGGAAACGATGAGACCCGCGTCGAGGCGCGGCCCCTGCCGGTCGATGAGCGCCTGGATTTCATTGCCAGCGCGGAAGGGCGGCGTCTGATCGAGGGGCTGGTGAACCTTCCGCCGCGAGTGCGCGGTCGCGTCTCGTCTCTGATCGCCGCATTGGGGGAGGAGCTGGCATTGCTCGACGCGAAACGCGACAACGAAACGGCCGGCGAAGCCGCGCCGGCCGAACACAAGACAGTCTGACGGCCGGTTGCGCCTGTCAGCCAAATTTTCGGGCAGCGGGCAGGGCGATGCGGCCGCAAGCCGAGGACACTTCGACTTCGACGCCGAACGCCCGCGAGCGGGTCGCGAACCCCTCGAGGACGTCTCGCGTCGCGCTTCCCGTCACGGCGACGGGTACCAGTCTGCCCGTTGCTGATCCAAGAGACTGACCTTCCGCGCCGATCACGACGGGCAGGAGATCTATTTCTGCGAGGTTTCCGCCCGCATCATAGCGGCACGCGGCGACAATGCTTTGCCAGACTTCCGGGGGATCCCATTCGGTTTCTTCGGGGTGGACGTGGAACAGGAAGTTGCCGAGGCCGTAGAAGATCGGCGCGCCATTGTGGATTTCCACCGCCTGCAGCACCGGAGCGCCGTGGCTGACGAACAGGTTGGCGCCGGCGTCGATGCACATCTTGGCAAAGGTCTGCACCCAGCGCGGCACATCCTGCCAACCTGGTTCCCAATGATGGTGGTGCAGATAGGCTATAACGAAATCGCCTTGTGCCGCAGCATGCCGGATGGCGGACAGATGGACACTCGCGCTCCGCTGATCGACTTCGATCAGACGGCCGAAGTCGGCGGCTTGCGTGAACACTGTGCCGTAAAAATTGATCTCCTTGCCGGCCGACACCTCTACCGGCTCCTCCGGTTGCGCATAGTTGGCCAGTTCAAAGGGGGAGCTTTGCAAATGAGCGCTAAGCCTTGCCAGTCTGCTGAAATGTCCGTCCGGCACCCCCATCTTGCGAACCGTGTTCAGACAATTGACGCCGGGCCGAGCCGGCCGGAAGGCCGTGCGGTCTTCCGCATACATGTTGGTAGGGCCGGGGCCTGCATCCATCGCAAGAAGCGCGACCTCGCGCGCGCCCAATCGGCGGCGGCCCGGTTTTCTGGCCTCCGTCTCGTCGGCCCCGATGCCGGCATGCAGGAAACCGCGCGCTTCCACCTCTTCCAGCGTCGACAGGATGCCGCCAGCTCCGAGATCGAAGGCGTGGTTGTTTGCGAGCGCAAGCGCGTTGAAACCGATGGCCTGCAATGCGTCGAGCACTTCAGCCCTGGAATATCCGAAGTATTTGCCCTTGGTCGGCCACCCGCCATGCTTGCCGAGGATCGTCGACTCGAAGTTGGTGAAGACGACGTCGCCTTGGCGCAGGAAGTCAGTAACCGCGATGAAGCGTTCGTCGTTAACATCACGGATGTCGTGCTTGATCAGGGATTGGCCGGTAACGACCGCGCAGAACTGGTCTTTCATGAGAGCTCGCCTTGAAGGAGGGGAGGGCGCCGGCGTTCCGGCCCGCGCCACGTCAATGTCGAAGTCGGTTGCCGCCTATTGCGAGAGGGCCGGTGAGATATCGCTCTTGAACCATTTCAGGCTCAGCGCCTTGATCGTTCCATCCTTGGTGGCGGCCTCGATGGCCGCGTTGAACTTGGTGAGCAACTCGGTATCGTCTTTGCGCATGCCGGCGCCGACGCCTGGCCCCCACAGCCCGCCCTTCAGTTCAGGCCCGAAAAACACCACATCCGAGCCGGCAGGCGTCTCCAGAAAATCCCGCCAGGTGAAATAGTCGGCGAGGCCGCCGTCGATGCGACCCGCGGCAAGATCGAGCTTCATGTTGTCCTGGCTGTCATAACTGCGAATGGTCACGACATCGCCCAGCATTTCCTTCACGACGGCTTCCGAATTCGACGAGCGTAACGCCCCGATCGCCTTGCCGGCGAGTGTCGATCGGAGCCGTTCAATGGTCGCCTTCTCCTTGTCGCCGATGGTCGAAAGGTTGACCTTCTCCTTGGTGTCGCCGGCGTCGAGACCCAGGTCCTTGCGCACCACGAACTGGTTGAAGCCGGCGGCGTAGGGAACGGAGAACGCGATCGACTGCTTGCGTTTTTCTGTAATCGCCATGCCGGACATGATCACGTCGAACTTGCCGACAAGCAGTGCCGGGATGATCCCGTCCCAATCCTGCGGGACGAAGGTACATTTGATCTCGATGCGACGGCAAAGCTCCAGTCCGACATCGATATCGTAACCGTAGAGCTGACCGTTCGCGTCGGTGCCGTCCCAGGGCGGCGAGGCTCCTTCAGTGGCAATCGATATGACGCTCTTGCTTTCGGCGCTGGCCGGAAAGGCCGACATCAGGGATGCGATAGAAAAAGCAATAGCCAGGGGTATGCGCATGATGCACCTCTTCGTTGGTTTGGATGGAAAGGGCTGCCGAAGGACCGGCGGGTCAGGGCAGGGGCGTCGTGATCTCGGGATCAGGCAATGGTGGGCGCAATCGCGGCTTTCGTCGACGCACAGGATGGCCGTCGGTCGAAAGCCATCGCTCCAGCAACTGGATCGCTTTCACCGCGATCGAGGTGAGCGATAGGTAGATCGCTCCGGCGACGATGAAGATCTCGTACGGCGCGAACGTGGTCGACACCATCTGTCTCGCCATGCCGGTGATCTCGAGCAGTGTTACGGTGCTTGCCAGGGACGAACCCTTGATCATCCCCACGATCTCGTTGCCGTAGGCCGGAAGCGATATCCTGAAAGCGATCGGGAAGGTGACCAGGCGAGCGGTCTGGAAGCGTTTCAAGCCGAGAGACGTGGCCGCCTCGGTGACACCCTTAGGCACGGACTGGAGACCGCGGCACAGGATCTCTGTGGTGTGTGCCGCGCTGTTGAGCGAAAATGTCAGAAGGGCGCACCAGAAAGGGTCGCGCAGGATCACCCAGAAGATGCTGGCTCGCACCGCCTCGATCTGACCGAGGCCGTAGTAGAGCAGAAAGAGCTGAACGAGCATCGGCGTTCCGCGGATGACATAGGTATATGCCAGCACCGCGAGCGAGAGGCCGGGACGTCCAAACGCGCGGATGAAGGCCAGCGGCACGGACAGAAGAAATCCAGCCGTCAGCGACAAGACCGTGAGGGTCAAGGTGAGGCCAATGCCCGAAGGCAGGACAACCAGAGCGTCAAACATCAAGCCGAGGTTCATGGTCGCTGCCTCCTACCGGCCGAGTGCCGGATAGCGTCGCTCAGCCAGCCGGATCGACAGCAGCGTGACGGTGGTCAGAGAGAGGTAGAGAGCGGCGGCCGCAAGGTAGAAGGTCAATGGTGCGCGCAAGGATCCGGCCCCCACATACGCGACGCGCATGATGTCGGTCAGGCCAACGATCGAGACCAGCGCGGTGTCCTTGAAGAGCGAGATCCAGAGATTGCCATAGGCCGGCAGCGCCAGCCGCAGCATCTGCGGTCCGATGACGAACATCCAGCGCTGCCAGGCGTTCAGCCCAAGAGACTTTGCCGCTTCGGCTTGACCTGCTGGCACCGCCGCAATCGCGCCGCGAAACACTTCGGTCGCATAGCCGCTGAAGACGACCGAGAGCGCGACAACGCCTGCGGTGAATGCGTTCACCTCCACGTACCGGCCGGCGATCTTGCTGGCGAGGGTCGTTCCGCCGAAGTAGATGAGCAGGATAATGAGAAGTTCTGGTACACCACGGACAACCGTCGTGTAGGCCGTCACGACGCTGTTGAGGCGCGGCTGTGCCGTGCCCTTCGAAATGGCCAGAAACAGCCCGAATGCCGTACCCAGGCAGCCGCTGACAAGAGCCAGGCTTATGGTCACGGTGAGTGCGACAACAAACTGAGTAGTAAAACCACCCATGGGGAGCTTTCCTTGGCTCGCAATACCGCGAGATACGACGGTCCGTGTCACTCAGACCAAGTCGTATAACCCAAGGTTGCGAATTGTTATATTTGTAATTTGGAGTTAATTTAAGATATTGGCTAATTCTATCGCTTGAAATTACACACTCAATCTATAATTTTTATTATTTTATCTATAACGCACCGTTATATACTGAGACGGCTCGTTGCTCCTCAGGTTGGCGTTATCCGCTTCCCGGGTGGCGTTATCAGGGAAAGGAGCGCAGGGAATGGAGTTGCTGCAGAGCGACCTGAAGCTCCGTCAACTGAAGGTCTTCCGAGAAGTGTTGCGGGCCGGTTCGACAAGGCGAGCGGCGGCAGCGCTCGGGATAAGCCAGCCGGCCGTCAGTCAGCATGTGAAGCAACTCGAGACCACGCTCGGCATCACACTCTTCAAGAGATCAGCCAACCGCATCGTCCCCTTACAGGAAGCCTGGGAACTCATGCGAAACGTGGAGCTCGCCCTGACGTCCCTGGATCGTCTGGAAGCATCGATCTTCGCGATGAAGAACGACGAAAAGCAGCGGATTGCGATTGCCGCGCCCTCTGTTTTCGGTTTCGTGACCTTGCCCAAGGTTGTGGCGATTATCCACGCAAAGACCGCTTCGAATGTCCGCTCGATTTCGGGGAGCTACGAGCAAATCGGCGAGCACATCCTGGCAGGGCGTGCGGAACTCGGAATCTCGAGACTGCCCCTGGATCCAAGTCTTTTTGAGTGGGCGCCGCTTGGGTCGGCGCGAAACGTGTGCATCTTTCACCCCGACCACCGGTTTTCAAAACAGACCTGTATCCAGGCTCACGACCTGGTAGGCGAAACGATCGTCGATATCGATCCCCAGTTCGCCGCCCACCAAATGAACTTCAATGCGTTGCGCTTCGCCGGCGTTGAGCCGGACATACTGGTGGAGTTCGATTGCAACGGTCACGAAGCTGGATACGTTTCGGCTGGCCTGGGCGTTTCAATAACCAATGAGATTATTGCGCGCGAATACGCAGCGTTTCACCTGGGAATAAGGCCAGTGGAACCATCCGCGCTGTATCACTACGTGGCGATTTGGCAGAAGGGCAGGACCTTTTCCAACGCACTGAATGTGTCGCTCGAGGCGATCATCGCTGCGTTTTCCACGGAGCCGCTGCCAGAGGTTGATAGGGTTTCCTTAGGAAGCGCCAATTTATTGGCGGTCGGCTAGGCTGCCTCGCAGCTCGGATCGTGCTCAGGGTTTCGGGCTGAGATGCGTATATCAACGCAACATCTTCTAATCCTGCGACCCGTGGCAACATCGCTCAATCCTTCCTGGATTCGTCGTTGTCCTCCTGGCACGGCAGATGTCTGGCAAAGTGGTATTAGCCGATTGCTTGCCGCAACTCCGTATTTGGCGGTGTCTGTTGCAGCCTCGCCGCGATCACATGAAGTTGCTCCGGCCTCAAATGGGTATAGCGGCGCAGCATCTTCCAATCCTTGTGCCCGGTGACCATCGCGACCTGCTCGATGCTGAAGCCAGCTTCGAACAGGCGGCTTGTGCCTTCGTGACGCAGGTCGTGGAAATGCAGATCCTCGATCTTAAGTTCATGACAGGCACGTCGGAAGGCGGTTCCGGCCGACTTCCCATTGTAGGGGAAGATGCGTCCCTTTCCCTCGGTGGAGAAACGCTGCTCTTCGAGGATCGCGCGGGCATCGTAACCACTCACATCGAGGAGCGGGATACGCATGTGATTGCCCTTCTTGTGGCGCGGGTCCTTGCGATCTCGTATCAGCAGGGTGTTGTTGCGGTCGTTGAGGTCCTCCCACGTGGCGTTACAGATTTCCCCGAGCCGCATGGCGGTTGCGATCGCAAAGCGGATGATCTTGTCGACGGGGACAATCTGGAAGTTGTTTCCTCTGAAGTATCGGATCAGGGCCTCTATCTCGTCAAGCGTCGGTCGCCGATCGCGCTCGTTGCCCTTGCCAACAAGACCCAAGCGGGTGAGGGCAACACGACCAAGGTCCACCGGCTCCGCTGAATAAGGCAGTCCATGCACAGCTGCGCCGTGCACCAGCAATGTCCGGACGTATCCGATGTCTATTCCAACGGTGACAGGTCCGGCGCCTTCCTCGGCTCGTTCCTTGCCGAACTTGATGATCTGTTCGCGATTGAGATCGGCGATGTTGAGCCTTCCGAGCCTGGCTCGCAGCAGGTCCAGGCTGAATGCCTTCGATCGCCCGATCACCTTGCCAACTTCGATCATATCCGCGATATGCAGGTCGATCAGGTCGGAGACCGTTTTAATCCCGTCCTTGTGCTTGGGAGCAGGCTTCTGTCCCAGGTCGATTTCTCGCTCAATTCGGCGCGCCCACATCTCGGCGTCCTTGCGGAGCGCGAAGCTGGTGGTGAGGTAGTGGCCCTTGCAGCGAACCTGCACACGCCACTTGCCGGAAGCCAACTTGTTGATGGATGCCATGGGTGGTCTCTTTTTCGTGCACGCTGTGTGCACAGGGAGGAGTACAAAATGCGAAAACTAACGGATATCGTGTCGTACAAACGGCGAACGTGTGCACGTTTTAAGGCCCTGAAAATACGAGAAAAAGCGTGATAAATCAAGCCCATAGGATTTCCGTTGCGCCTATGATGGACTGGACGGACCGGCATTGCCGGTTCCTCCACCGCCAGCTGACAAGCCATGCGCTGCTTTATACCGAGATGGTGGTGGCCGACGCGGTCATCCATGGCGCGCGCGAGCGGCTGCTCGGCTTCGATGCGGTGGAACATCCGGTCGCGCTGCAGCTCGGCGGCTCGGATCGTGAAAAGCTCGCCGAGGCTGCCCGCATTGGCGAGGCCTTTGGCTATGACGAGATCAACCTCAATGTCGGCTGTCCGTCAGACCGCGTCCAGTCGGGCACGTTCGGTGCCTGCCTGATGAAAGTGCCGGACCTCGTCGCCGGCTGCGTCGCGGCGATGAAAGCGGCGGTGAAGATCCCCGTGACCGTTAAATGCCGTATCGGCGTCGACGAGCAGGATCCGGAGCCGGCCCTGGATGCGCTGGCGTATGGGGTTTTCGATGCCGGCGCCGACGCGTTGTGGGTGCATGCACGCAAGGCGTGGCTGGAAGGGCTGAGTCCCAAGGAAAACCGAGACATCCCGCCGCTCGATTACAGCAGAGTCTATCGACTGAAGGCAAAAAAGAATAACAAATTCATAGGTATAAATGGCGGCATTCAGACGATCGAAGAGGCGCAGAAGCATCTCGGTCATGTCGACGGCGCCATGCTTGGCCGCGCCGCCTACCACACGCCCGGCATTCTGGCCGGCGTCGATGCCGCTTTCTACGGCGTCCAGTCCGAGCCCTTCGATTTCGCCGTGCTGATCGATACGATGGCGGACTATGCGGCACGCCATATCGAACAGGGTGGGCGGCTTGGCCATGTCACCCGCCATATGGTCGGACTGTTCCATGGCCTGCCCGGTGCGCGCCGCTACCGGCAGATCCTGTCCACGGACGCGACAAAACCCGGCGCCGGCCCGGACGTGCTGAAGACGGCTTTCGCGGCCGTCGAGTTCTTTGGATCGGCAGCCGAAGCGGCTTGAGCTTCGGGGATCAATCCCTGAGGATCATGCGGTCGCCGCGCACGTCAAAACCCGACAATGAACCGATGAAATTCATGCCGAGCAGGCTCTGGCTGAGCATACCGGGTGCGGCGATCATCACCGACATATCCTTGCGCATGATGCCGCCGATCGCAATCTGATCGGTTTTCACGGCCGCGGCGCGCGCCATGCCGTTGGCGGTCGAAACCGGTATGGTGTAGTTGAGCGCCGCTGGATTGAATCCGGCGGCCTGCGCATCTTGCGATGTCAGCACGGTGCTGGTCGCGCCGGTATCCACCACGGCCCGGACCGGGTTGCCATTGATCAGGATGCGCGCTTCGAAATGGCCGTTGTCCGCCTTGTCGAGCGTCACCGTGGCGTGGCCGTCCTCGACGCCAAGCGCAAGCGGGCTGCCGGGAACAAGGCCCGCGGTCACCCGGCTGGCGACATCCTGCAACTCATAGCGATACTGGTAGCCGGCGATCAGCGCGAGTGCGATGGCCGCCCAGGCGCCGAGATTGCGGGCTATGGCGCCCAGGGGCCTACCCGAGCGAAGCAGGCCGGCGCCGATAAGGGCGCCAAAGGCGCCGAGCCAGATCAGCCGGCTGAAATCGTTGTTCTCCACGCCGAGCGTGCTGCCGGCGGAATCGTTGAGCATGAGCAGGACTGCTCCCACCCCGATCGCGGCCATCAAAATCCAGAACAACCGGCTCATCCGCACCTCACGATAGCGCGTCGCGTTCGCGCGCCATGCGGGTGCGGCGCGTTTCCCGGCGCGGCCGGCGTTCGACCGTCTCCAGCCGGGCCGGCAATTGCGCCATGACGCTGCGGCGCGTTTCCGTCGTCATCCCGATCCAGGCGCCGATTTCCTCGCGCGTGCGACCGCAGCCGAAACAAAAGCCGGTTTTCATGTCGATCGAACAGACCAGGATGCACGGGGATTCGATGGCCGTCATGACTTTCTCTTGGGCTTCCATCCGGAATCCCTTGTTCCACCTCCACATGGTGCAACGGCAAAGCCAATGCAAGCCCTCGCGATTGCGCCCTTCGGGGCCGGCTTTGCGGCAAATGCAGGCCATCATCCCGGAGGTTGTGCCAACCTCGCAAGGCGGCTATGCCGCTCACCAACTCCAGGGAATGATCGATAACAAGATGACCAGCGCACTGCCTTTCGACGATTTTCGCAACCTGTTGGCCAATCTGCCGGCGGCCGACACGGCAGCCGAGACCCGCGTGCGCACGCTGTTTGCCAAGGCCGATAAACCAGGCAATTCGCTTGGCCGCATCGAGGACATCGCTGCCTGGCTGGCCGCCTGGAGCGGACGGGCTCCGCCCGCGGTGACAAGACCGCTGATGGCGGTCTTTGCCGGCAATCACGGCGTCACGCGCCACGGCATTTCGCCACGGCCGGTGGCGGCGACCGCCAACGCGGTCGAGTTTTGCGCCGCCGGAGGTGCCGCGATCAACCAGATCTGCATTGCCTACGATCTCGGGCTGAAGGTTTTCGATCTTGCCCTGCACATCCCGACCGCCGACATCACCGAAGAGGCCGCGCTGGACGAGCGTGGCTGTGCCGCCACCATGGCCTTCGGCATGGAAGCGATCGCCGGCGGCACCGACCTTTTGTGTCTCGGCGATCTCGGCGTCGGCAACTCGACCGTCGCCGCCGCCCTGTTTGCGGCACTTTTCGGGGGCGGGGGCGCCGATTGGGTCGGCCCGGGGTCGGGCGCCGATGCGGCGATGCAGGCACGCAAAGCCGACGTGGTCGATGCGGCGCTGGCTTTTCATGGCGGCCATCTCGGCGACCCGCTCGAGGCGCTGCGCCGGGTCGGTGGCCGTGAATTCGCGGCGATCGCCGGCGCCATCCTTGCCGCGCGGATGCAGAAGATCCCGGTGCTGCTCGACGGATTGGCGGCGACGGCAGCCGCAGCGGTACTGCATGGCGTCAATCCCACAGCGCTCGAGCATTGCCTTCTGGCCAGCCTGTCGCCGGAACCCGCGCATGCACGCGCCGCCCAACGGCTAGGGCTGCGCCCGTTGCTTGATTTGGGTATCAGCCATGGCGAAGGGGCAGGGGCCGCCGTTGCTGCGGGGCTGGTCAAGGCCGCCGCGCTGACCAGTTCGGGCATGGCAGCTGCGGTACGTGGCTAGAGTCTTGACCTGCTAGCGCCGGAGATTGCGAATGCGATAGACGACAGCGTTGTATTTTGGGTTGGAGCGGCTGCCGACTATTACGCCTCCAAGGCGTTCCGCTATTCTTCTGCTGGCCACGTTCCTTTCGGCTACCGGATATTCGAAGCAGTCCGGTTCGAGTGCCTCGGAGGCCCACTGCGCGACAGCAGCAATCGCCTCTTGGCCAATGCCGTTTCCTTGAGCGTCTTCCCTGATCCAGATCCCGAGTTCGGGACACACGGTCTTCGCTGCATGAAGGCCGACAAGTCCCAGACAGCGATCGTCCACCAATGCACGCACAACAAAGTGCAAATCCGATCCATCCTGGATTGGCGACAGCCAGGATCGCCATACTTCGGCAAAGGCCGCCAGTGATCGAGGTGGTTCCCACTGCATGAAACGGGTGATGGCGGGAGTGATGGCGACAAAGAGGTCTTCAGCGTCGTCGGCTGTAAACGGCCTCA
The DNA here is from genome assembly GCF_055811155.1 of Mesorhizobium sp. WSM4822. Taxonomy (NCBI): domain Bacteria; kingdom Pseudomonadati; phylum Pseudomonadota; class Alphaproteobacteria; order Hyphomicrobiales; family Phyllobacteriaceae; genus Mesorhizobium; species Mesorhizobium sp. WSM4822. Next base: position 77,530 of record NZ_JBVVQM010000011.1, read on the forward strand.
AGCGAAGGCGGTCCGAGTTGATCTCTGTGCCACCGACATGCCAGTCACCTTCCGCCATCGTGGGATGCCGTCCTTCTAACTGGCCATCGACACAGTTCGCCGCGACGCCTACCGACGCCGAGCTGCGACCGCCGCGGTCGGCAGTGCTGGCAGCTCCTCCATCACCCGGCTGAGCGGGAAGATGGCGATCGCCTCGGTCCCTTCGCGCAGCTTGGAATGAAGTTCGAACTCGCCGCCATGCATGGCGAGCAGCCCTTGCACGATCGGCAGGCCAAGCCCGGTGCCTTGCTCGGCGCTCTTGATGGCAATGGAGCCCTGGCCGAAGGCGGAAAGCACGATCGGGATCTCGTCTTCCGGTATGCCCGGGCCATTGTCCTTGATCGAAATGTACTGTCCGCCACCCGCCGTCCAGCCGACACGAACACGGATTTCGCCGCCGGTGGCGGTGAATTTTATCGCATTCGACAGAAGGTTGAGCGTGATCTGCCGCACCGCACGCTCATCGGCGAAAAGGCGCGGTAGCTCGTGCTCGAAATCCTGGACGACCCGGATATCCTTGTTGCGCGCCCTCAACTCCATCATGTGACAGCAGTCCTCGACGATACCAAGCAGCATCACCGGCTCTTCGTTGAGCTGGTAGCGGCCGGCTTCGATGCGCGACAGGTCGAGAATCTCGTTGATCAGGTCGAGCAGATGCTGGCCGGATTCGTGCACGTCATGGGCGTAGTCGCGATAGGTGGGATTGCTCATCGGCCCCAGCACTTCGTTCGACATCACCTCGGAAAAACCGAGAATGGCGTTGAGCGGCGTACGCAATTCGTGGCTCATCGAAGCGAGGAACCGCGATTTCGCCAGATTGGCGTCCTCGGCCCGCCGCCGCGCCTCGTCCGACATCGATTTCGCCGTCTCCAGTTCGGCGATGAGCGCATCCTTTTCGGAGCGGAACGACAACATCATGAGGGACGAGTGGTTGAGATGACGGGCCACATAGTCCAAGAACGGCAGCGACACGACCAGCAGCGCGGCCATGATCGCCTCGACCGGCATCCATAGCTTGACGCCGGCATAGGCGTAGAGCGCCACGGGAACGGCAAAGGTCGCCAGCAGCGCCCCGCGCAGAGACGAGGTCATCACCGCGGTCGCCGCCATGGCGAACAACAGCACCACGGCCTTGACGATGTGGAATGGATCGACCTCGCAGACGCTGCAGCCAAGCCACACGAACCATGCCCAGCCGAGACCGCACAGGAAATGACCGATCAGGAATTCCCGTCGTGCTTGCAAAGGGTTGAGCTCGGAAGCTTCAGTGCGCTCGATGCGCCGCGCCATGAAGGCAACGATCGTGTAGCAGGTCAGGGTGAACAGCGCCCAAAGCCCGATCTCGTTGCCGATTCCGGCCAGCCGGCCACCCGCAGCCATCGCCAGCACGAGAAGCGGGATGGCGATGGCGCCGCTTGTCATCGCGCGGGCATGCAGCTTCAGCAATTCGCGATCGAAGTCGAGATTGCCGGCCTGCTGCGAAAGACGGTCACGCGTCTTGCGCACCGCGCGCGCCACATCGCTGTTGCGATGAGGTTTCCTGCGGTCCACAATGAACTTGTCCGCTGTGTTCGAGCGTTGCAAGGGCATCAAAACTTCAATTTATGCGAGCAGCGGTTTCCAAGTGTTAAGCTACGTTCGAATGATTAACCAACCGTTTGCCATATGAGCCGTTCATGGTCGCCGAGGCCGCGCCGGCGATACGTTGCGCGCCCCAGAAGCCTGTGGCGCCGGCTGGTGGATTACGGGCTTGCCGTCGTCATCCTCGGACTGTTGATCCTGCTGGCGGCCCGCCTCGACCGGGTGGAGACACGCAAGACGCAAGGCGTGGCAATCATCAACGACGGCGATTCGATCACGCTTGGCACCGAGCGTATCCGCATGCGCGGCATCGATGCTCCAGAATATACGCAAACCTGCCGCAAGAACGGCGCCGACTATTCCTGCGGCACGCTTGCGCGTCAGTCGCTCGTTCGCCTGATTGCCGGCAAGCCCGTCTCTTGTACCGGCTGGCAGCGTGATCGTTATGGCCGGCTGCTCGGCGACTGCACCGCCGGTGGCAAGGATCTCAACCGCGCGCAGGTCGAGGCGGGCTGGGCGGTTGCCTATGGTGATTTCGAGAGCGAGGAAGCCATCGCCCGCGCGGGAAAGGCCGGCATCTGGGCGGGAACGTTCGATCAGCCGCAAGACTGGCGAGACAGCCATCACGGCGAAGTCGTCGAGAAGAAGCACGGCACGCTGGCGTCGATCGGCGATGCCGTGCGCGAGATTTTTCGCTTCTGGTGATGCGCGTCCTGGAAGCCGAACCGAGAACGAACAGGAGGATGGAATGAAACTCTTCGACGGTGGCCGGGCGCCCAACCCAAGGCGGGTCCGCGTTTTCCTGGCCGAGAAAGGCATCGAAGTTCCACAGGTGCCCATCGACATGGGGGCGCTGGAACACAGGCAACAGGCGGTCAGCTCGCGCAATCCCTTGCTGCGCCTGCCGGTGCTGGAACTCGACGACGGCACCGTCATCACGGAATCCGTCGCCATCTGCCGTTATTTCGAGGAACTGCATCCCGAACCGGCCCTGTTCGGGCGTGGCGCACTCGGCAAGGCGCAGGTCGAGATGTGGCAGCGACGGATGGAATTCAATTTGCTCAGCTGCGTCACGCAGGCCTTCCGGCACACCCATCCGGCCATGAAGGAATGGGAAATCCCGCAGGTCTCCGAATGGGGCGAGGCCAACAAGCCGAAGGCCGTGGCGTTCCTCAGGCTGCTGGATGGCGAACTGGGCAGCCGGGAGTTCATCGCCGGTGACAGCTATTCGATCGCCGACATCACCGGCCTGATCGCTGTCGACTTCATGAAGCCGGCACGCATCAAGGTGCCGGATGATTGCTCGAATGTGTTGCGTTGGCATCAGGCCGTCTCCAGCCGGCCGAGCGCATCAGCCTGAGAATGACTGCCGAACTCGAAAACCTCGTCGCCAAGGTCCGCGCCTGTCGCATCTGCGTGGAAAATCCGGCCGGCAAGCCGTTACCGCATGAGCCACGACCTGTGCTGCGCCCATCGTCCAGCGCCCGTATCCTGATCGCCAGCCAGGCGCCCGGCACCAAGGTGCATCTGTCGGGCATGCCGTTCACCGACGCCTCCGGCGATCGCTTGCGCAGTTGGCTTGGTGTTACGAGCGACGAGTTCTACGACATCGAAAAATTCGCCATCGTGCCGATGGGTTTCTGCTTTCCCGGCCAGGATGCCAAGGGGGGAGACCTGCCGCCGAGGCGCGAATGCGCGGCGGCCTGGCGCGCACCCTTGATGGCCTCGATGCCACGGATCGATCTGGTGCTGACAATCGGCATCTATGCGCAGTCCTGGCATATGGGTGCGGCGCGCCGGCCCTCCCTGACGGAAACAGTCATGGACTGGCGCTCCATCTGGGAGAATTCCGTCGGTCCGAAAGTGTTGCCGCTGCCGCATCCCTCGTGGCGCAACACCGGCTGGCTGAAGAAGAATCCATGGTTTGAAATGGATTTGCTGCCTTTTCTGCGTTCGGAAATCCGCTATCGCCTCGGCTGACCTTTCAGCAAGAAATCACTCGCTTTTTGCCCGATCAGCAGAATTCCTTTCTTGTGAAAGGCCTGGATAAGGCAGAGTATAGGCATTCTATTCCTTTGGGAGCACGATATGGATCGCCTCGATAGAAAAATCCTCCGCCTCTTGCAGGAGGACGCGACACTCGCGGTCGCCGACGTCGCCAAGAAAGTCGGGCTGTCGACGACGCCTTGCTGGAGGCGCATCCAGAAGCTCGAGGAGGAGGGCGTCATCAAGCGGCGCGTTGCCATTCTCGACCATGAAAAGGTCAATGTGCGCGTTACCGTCTTCGTGTCGATCCGCACCAATTCGCACAGCCATGAATGGCTGCGGCGTTTCTCGGAAGTCATCCAGGAGTTTCCCGAGGTGGTCGAGTTCTACCGCATGAGCGGCGACGTCGACTATCTCCTGCGCGTCGTGGTGCCCGACATCGCGGCCTATGACGCCTTCTACAAGCGGCTGATCGCCAAGATCGAAATCCGTGACGTTTCGTCATCCTTCGCCATGGAGCAGATCAAGTACACGACCGAAATCCCGCTCGACTACATGGTGCTGGACAAGGAATCGGGTGCCAACGCCGCCTGAGCTGCAGCAGGTTGTCCTGCTTAGTTCTTCTTTTTGTTGAGGAAACTCCAGGGAGAATTGACCGGCAGGGTGACGGTGTCCGGCACGCTGCCGACAGCGACCACATCTGCCTTGCGGACGCTGTAGCCAGACTGGATGACACTGACGCCGTCGAGGATGAACAGCTGGCTCTTCTCCATGTCCGGCTTCAGCGCGCCGGTGACCGCGACAGGCTGATACGCCTCGGACATCTTGTAGGGACGAGCCGGCGTGACCAAGACAATCTGGTTGGGCGGGGGCGTCGGCATGTGGCTGCACGCACCCGTCCAGGGCACCAGCAGGAACTGATAGACAAGATCGCCATCGCGATCGACCGGCAATGCATAGCCGGCTAGCTGAATGCTTTTGTCCTGCAGGTTGAGGGACAGCGTCTCGCCGTGGTCGGGCAATTTTGCCGCGATCATCGGTAGCCCGACGTTTTCGGCGGCGGATTGCGTAGCCGGACGCAGATCCTTCCAGAATATGTGCGCGGTCTCGGCCGAGGCATCTGTGGCCGCGGACACAAACAATGCCGCTGCGAGCATTATGGTTGATTTCAGAGGATTGCTCATTGGCCGCGTCCCTTTGAAGCTCAAGTAAAGACGCCGCTGTCAGCGACGTCAACGCTCCCGCCATCACATGTCGGCAACCGCATCACATGTCGGCGAGATCCAGACATGCCGGAAAGCGGGTTTCCGCGCCGTCAGCCTTTCCTTGCGGCGACCCGCGCTAGCGTCTTGGCATTGGACAGCTCCCTTACCGCGTCCTTGCCGATCCAGCGCGCCGTCCTGTCGGTCGACTGCGCCAGCCGTTCGGCGACAGCCAGGGCAGCTCCGTGCATGTCCATCGATCGTTTGCCGATCGACCGAAGCGCCCAGTTCACGGCCTTCTTCACGAAATTGCGGCTGTCGTTCGCATGCGTTTCGATGATCGGCAGGAAGGAGAGGAAGGTCGCCCCTGGCTCCTTCTTCCGGTGGACGACGGACCAGGCCATCATGGCGAAGGCCGTGCGCCGAACGAACTCCCGCTCATCGGCCGCAAACTCGGCGATCAGTTCTTTCCAGGCGTCCGTATCGACAAAGATATCCGAGACGCCGTCGACGATGTCCCAGGAGTCGAAACTAGCCGCCCATCGTCTTGCATCTTCAGCAGAAAACCGTTTCGAGTCAGCCGTGACGGAGGCGATGAACTGCGCCTCCATGATGCCGGTGTCCCATAGCTCGAAGGCGCGCTCGTGGTTGCGTTTGATCTTCCTGGCGATCTGCCGCTGCATGCCGTGCGTGATACCAAGTGCACGGTCGATCTTGATGCCGTAGCGCAACATGCCGAGGCGGTTCTCCTCCGATCCGATAGCGCGCAGATGGGCGACGATTTCTGCAGCACTGGATTGAGGCGAGAGCTCTGGCACCGCGGAACCTATTTTTCGAGACGGGCGAGCAGCGAGGACGTGTCCCAGCGCTTGCCGCCCATCGCCTGCACATCCTTGTAGAACTGGTCGACGAGTGCGGTGACCGGCAATCTGGCGCCATTGCGGTCGGCCTCGGCCAGGCAGATGCCGAGATCCTTGCGCATCCAGTCGACGGCGAAGCCGAAATCATATTTGCCGGCGTTCATCGTCTTGTGGCGGTTCTCCATCTGCCAGGAGCCGGCGGCACCCTTGGAAATCACCTCGATCACCTTCTCGATGTCGAGCCCGGCCTTCTTGCCGAAATGGATGCCTTCGGCCAGGCCCTGGACGAGGCCGGCTATGGTGATCTGGTTGATCATCTTGGTGAGCTGGCCGGCACCGGCCGACCCCATCAAGCCGACCATGCGGGCAAAAGCGTCGATGACAGGCTTCGCTCTGTCGAAAGCGTCCTGCTCGCCGCCGACCATGACGGTCAGCACGCCGTTCTCGGCGCCGGCCTGGCCGCCCGAGACAGGCGCGTCGAGAAACGAAAAACCACCGACTTGCGCCGCCGCCGCCAGCTCGCGAGCGACCTCGGCCGAGGCCGTGGTGTTGTCGATGAAGACCGAACCCTTCTTCATCGATTTGAAGGCGCCTTCCGGACCGGTCGTCACCGAACGCAAATCGTCGTCATTGCCGACACAGGAGAAGACAAAATCCTTGCCTTCGGCGGCCTGTGCTGGCGTCGCCGCAAGGCTACCGCCATGCTGGCCAACCCATTGCTCGGCCTTGGCCTTGGTGCGGTTGTAGACGGTCACGTCATGGCCGCCCTTGTTCTTCAAGTGCCCGGCCATCGGATAGCCCATCACGCCAAGACCGAGAAATGCAACAGATGCCATGAGCTTGCCCTTCAGAAACGGAATTTGCTGCGAGACGTCTAGGCTCTGCGCGCAATTCGTCAAGATGCGCAGGGCAGGATCGACTGGTGCAGCTGAATTTGAAAATAGTCAGCGTTTCAGGTGAACGGTGATCCGGCGCTCGATCCATTCGACGCCATGACGCAATATCTCGACCATCACCAGATAGACGAGCGCGACCCAGATATAGGCCTGGATGTCGAACGAGTTGGCGAAGGCGAGCTTGGCATTGCCCATCAGATCATAGACCGTGATGATGGCGACGATGGCGGAAGCCTTGACCATCAGGATCAGTTCGTTGCCATAGGGCCGCAAGGCGACGATCAAGGCTTGCGGCAGGATGATCTTGCGCAAGGTTTGCAGTTTGTGCAGGCCAAGCGATGCCGCCCCTTCCCATTGCCCTCTTGGCACGCTCTCGATGGCGCCGCGCAGAATCTCGGCCTGATAGGCGGCGGTGTTGAGCGCAAAGGCAAAGACGCCGCAATTGAACGCGTCCTTGAAAAAGTCCCAGAGGCCGATCGACTGGAGCTCGACCCTGAACGAGCCCAATCCGTAGTAGACCAGATAGGTCTGGACCAGCAGCGGCGTACCGCGGAAGAAATAGACGTAGCAATAGGCGAGGCCGGACAGGATCCGGCTCCTGGACATGCGCCCATAGGCGACGGGCACCGACAGGATCGCACCGAGCACCATCGATATGGAAACCAGCGCGAGCGTAACCCCAAGCCCGCTCAAATAGGCGGGCGCATATTTGGCGAAGAACTCAGGGTTCCAGGCAAGAACCAGATAGCTGACGATGCCAATGCCGAACAAAATCCACAGGCAGACCAGCGCGTAACCGGCGATACGCCTGCGCGGCCAGCCGCGAGCCCGTGGCGGCGGACGTTCGACCATTGCGGCCGTGGCGCTCAACGCTGCGCCTCCTGCCGGCCAAGCGAGCGCAGAATAGCGCTGGTGGCGAAGGACGACAGGACGGCCAGGCCAAGAAAGACCAGCGAGGCGACACCGAAGAACAGGAAAGCATGCTTGGTGACGCGGGCGGCAATGCTAGCGTTACGCAGCGTCTCGGCCAGGCCGACGACCGACACCAGCGATGTGTCCTTGAGCAGGCTGAGCCAGCAGTTCTCCAGGCCGGGGAACGCGATGCGCAGCAGCTGCGGCACGATCACCTTGCGCATGGTCAGCCAGTTCGAAAGACCAATGGCATAGCCGCCTTCATACTGGCCTTTGGGAATGGCGCGGAAGGCGGAAAGAAAAACCTCGCTGGCATAGGACGAGAAGATCAGCGCAAGCACGATCATGCCGGCGACGAAGCTGTTGACGTCGATAGTGATGTCCGGCCGGAAATACCTGACGAGATGCTGCAGCAGGATCGGCATGCCGAAGAAGAACAGGAAAAGCGTCACCAGTTCCGGCAGGCCGCGAAAGACCGTGGTGTAGATGTTGGCGGCAAGGCGCAGCGAGGGTTCTTCGGACTGCTTGGCGAGGGCGATGAAAAAGCCGATCGTCAATCCGATGGGCAGCGTGGCAAGCGCAAGCGCAATGGTGATCAGTGTGCCATAGGCAATATCGTCAAGCCAGCCTTCGGGTCCCCAACTGAGAAGTGTCCATATGCTCTGGGCTGGCATCGACCGGTCTTATCTCCACGGCATTCCTGAGATGAATAGAAAGACGGCGGGGAAATTCCCCGCCGTCTTGACCTTTATCAGGACTCGGCGCCGTAGACGTCGAACTTGAAGTACTTGTCGTTGATTTCCTTGTATTTTCCATTGGCGCGAATGGCGTCGATGGCCGAGTTGAGCTTGTTGACCAGGTCGGTTTCGCCCTTGCGCACGGCAATGCCGGCGCCAGGCCCGAAGATCTCGACCGGCTGCGGCGACGGCTGGCCGAGGATCTTGCAGCAGGCGCCATCAGGCGAATCCAGAAACTGCTGCAGCACGACGATATCGTCCTCGATGGCGTCGAGACGGCCATTGGCAAGATCTGCCTGCTCCTCGGGGCTGCTCGGATAGCCCTTCACGGTGCTGTCAGTGTAGGTCTTCGAGGCATAGTTGAAATGCGTCGTGGTGGTGGCGACGCCGATGGTCTTGCCGGCGAGATCTTCCTTGGTCACGCCTTTCAGCGTGCTGTCCTTCGGCACGGCGAGCGCCGACGGCGTGTTGTAGTATTTGTGCGAAAAATCGACCTTTTCCATCCGCTCCGGCGTGATCGACATCGAGGCGACGATGGCGTCGAACTTGCCGGCCTGAAGGGCGGGAATGATGCCGTCCCAATCCTGCGCGACGAAGGTGCACTTTACCTTCATCTCATCACAAAGCGCCTTGGCGATGTCGATGTCGAAGCCTACGAGTTGGCCATCGGCGGTAAGGTTGTTGAAGGGCGGGTAGGCGCCTTCGGTGCCGATCCTTAGGGTCTTTTCCTGGGCCTGGGCGACGCCGAGCGTCAGCAGCGCGGCCGATGCGGCAAGCGCGATACGCAGTGAAATACGCATGATGGTCCTCTCTTTATGGTCCCGGCCGTCGTTCCGAACGGCTCTGTGGGGCGGTGCTTTTGACCGCCCGCTGGCGCGATACTCCCACTCTTTCCAAGAAAAAAGCAACTGCAAAACCGTAAAAATGGGCAAGGCTATTCTGCCGTTGCGTCAGCGCTCAAGCAACGAGCCCGGTGGTGCGCTCAATGAAGTCGGCTATCGATTTTGCATCGTCGAGATCGAACACCGGCAGCTGCGCGCCTTCAATCGCAAAATCGGCGGCGACAGCGACGATGTTGGGATCCTCCGCTGAAAGCGGCGTGCGGTCCTTCGCATCCAGCCGGCGGGTTTCGATCTTGCTGTGGGCTTCGCGCTTGTAGCCCTCGACCAGCACCAGGTCGCAAGGGGCAAGCCGCGACAGGACAGTCTCCAATGCCGGCTCGTCTTCGCCGCGCAGCTCGTGCATCAGTGCCCAGCGAACGCCGGAGACGATCGCGACTTCGGTGGCGCCGGCCTGCCGGTGGCGGAAACTGTCGGCACCCGGTTTGTCGATGTCGAAATCATGATGGGCGTGTTTCACCGTCGACACCTTCCAGCCGCGCCGGACAAGTTCGGTGACCAGCCTTTCGGTCAAAGTCGTCTTGCCGGAATTCTTCCAGCCGGTGATGCCGAAGATGCGTCTGTTCATGGCTTGATGCTCTGCAACAGACGCTCGGCAGACACAAGATCGTCTGGTTCGTTGATGTTGAAGAAAGGGTCGCCCCCCGCCGACGGCGGAACCGTGAACTCTACCTCGACAAAACCGTGCCGGTCGATGAAAGCCGAAACCCGCCTGATATCCTCATCGACCAGAAAGTGCCGCAAGGCATCGCGGCAGCCGATCGGCCAGAGCGCGAAGGTCGGGTGCCGCTTGCCGGCCGAGCAGGCTACGGCAATCGAACCGGGACTTTGATCGGCGGCCCCTGCCAGACGCTCGACAAGGTCCAACGGCAGGAAAGGTGTGTCGCCGGCAGCGCTGACGATCGCTTTGCAAGACGTATTGGCCGCGGCCCATTCGAGGCCGGTCAGGATTCCGGCGAGCGGCCCGGCAAAGCCGGGCACGCTGTCGGCAAGCACCGGCAGTCCAAAGCGCAGGAATCGCGCAGGGTCGCCATTGGCGCTGAGCGCCAGCGATTCTATTTGCGGGGTGAAGCGCGACACGACCTGGTCAAGCAGGCAGCCATCGCCAAGCGGCAACAGGCTCTTGTCGCCACCGCCCATCCGTCTCGACTGGCCACCGGCCAGGATGATCCCCGCAATGTCTCGCTTCATGCCACGAAGCCTGTACGCCAGCCGTCGGAAATCACAAGAACCTTCAATGATCTGGCTAGATTCCGTCAGGCACCATGGTCGGCCCCGTGCTTTCGGCGACGATCTTTCGCCGGCCGACCACACGCTCGCGATAGAGCGCATAAAGGCCGGAGCCGATGATGATGGTGGCGCCGACGATCATCGGCGGATCGGGGATATCGGCAAAGATGAACAGGCCAAGCAGGATCGACCAGATCAGGGCCGTATAGCGGAACGGCGCGATGAAGGAGATGTCGCCCGCCCGCATCGCCATGATGATGAACTGGTAGCCGATCACCACCAGCACCGCGGCCAGGGCCAGCAGGGCTGTGCTGTCCCCCGTCATCGGCGTCCAGCCGCCCATTGCCGGCAACAGCGCCGCACCAACGATGGTCATGGCAAGCGCGGTTGCCGTCGACACCAGCAATGTCGGAATGGCCTCCGGGATTCGCTTGGTGGCGAGATCGCGCACCGCACAACAGGCAACGCTGGCCAGCGCCGCCAGCGAGTAGATGCTGAACCCTTCGAAGCCAGGCCGAACGATAATCAGCACGCCGGCAAATCCGATGGCGATGGCCAGCCAGCGCCGCCAGCCGACAGCCTCGCCAAAGACGAGTGCGGCCCCCATCGTCACCGCCAGTGGCAGCGCCTGCAGCACCGCCGAAACATTGGCGATCGGCAAATGGGCGAGGGCGACGAGAAAACTCACCGTGGCACCGGCCTCGCTGATCACGCGCAGGGCCACCAGAGGCTGCAGCATCGAGCCCGGGCGGGCGAGCGCGCCGCGCTGCCAGGCGAGCAAGCCAACGAAAAGCGAAGCGAAAGCCCCACGGATCAACATGACCTGCGCCATGTTCATCGATTGTGACGAGTATTTGGTGATGGCATCGTTGAGGCAGAAGCCGGCCATCGCCACCATCATGAACAACGCGCCGCGAATATTTGGTGACAGGGGCAAGACGGGTACCGGTTCTGCTAATGCATGTCGCCCAAAAGTGACCTCGGTTTTGGGGAAACGACACGCATAAGAAACAAAGACCTAAAGCGCGTCGCCTGAATCCGTTCAAACGCGACGCGCTTTAGGCAGCAAGCCTGTAACAGCCGGGCGTGAAACAGCAACAGCAAAGGGCTGGGCCACAGCCTTGTTTGTGGCTCAGAAGATCACCTGCAATGGCGGCAGAACTTACTTCTTCGGCGTCAGCACCTCGGTGCCATTGCCTTCCTTGCCGGCGATGGTCCACAGACCATGCAACGAGCCGTCGTCCGTCATCTTGTAGACGACGAGGCCGATATCCTTGCCCATGACATAGCCGGCCGAGAAGGCATCATCGTTGCGCATGCAGATGCCGTCGGAAGATGAGCCACCGGTTTCCCAATGGATCGCGCAGGTCGTCCCGCTGGTCAGCGTGATGGTTGCCTCGCCGCCATAGGCAGAGCCGTCGAAGTTGGTGCCGGCGACCGTATAAGTGCCGCCGATCGACTGGGCCGCAGCGGGCACGGCCGCGAGACCAAGCAAGGCTAGAGAAAGAACGAGTTTGCGCATGGTGTATTCCCCCTGTGAGCGAAGATCCGCTTCCAGGGAAAGGGTAGGTTGGAACAGACTGGCCGTAAATCCGGCTGTGGTTCGCGAACAAGACTTTTTCTGGGGTGTGGTCCGAAACTTTCACGACCCCTTGAGACTGCCGGCAATGGCGCCGACCAGCGGGTCGTATTTCGACTTCAGGGCCGGAGGGTAGTCGACCCAGACCGTGCGGATGATACCGTCTCTCCCAAACAGACGTCGCTCGTAAAACATCTTTCCATCCTTAACGCCCGACAGCACCGCCCAATCGCTGCCGGCCTTGCCATAGGTCACCTTGTAGCCGGCTTCATCGCTGGCCTTCTCGGCCGCCACAAAGCCCTTCGGCGTATCGTTGTCTATGTTGAGGATGCCGGAGCAGATCAGGCTGGCGCCATCGGCGCTCAGCCATTGCTGTCCGTCGCCATTATCGGGCTCCGGCTGGCGATCGGTGAAGATCTCGTCGGGAAAGGTGCAGACGGTGCCGAAGCGCTCGTTCACATAAGTGAACGGCGCGGCGACCGCACTGCTTGCTGCCATTGTCGCAATCGCCAGGAATGAAGAGTGCAGCCGCATGCTCGCCTCGAGTCATGATCCGAAGCGATCTTGCATGAATTTCACGAAAAGATCAGCCGCCGGTGACGCTCATATGGCGTGACACCGATGGGCGGCTGGTGCGGCGGTCGATGATGAAGTCGTGGCCCTTGGGCTTGCGGCCGATGGCTTCGTCTATTGCATCGGCGACCAGCTCGTTGCCTTCGGAGGCGCGCAAGGGCGCGCGCAGGTCGGCGGCATCTTCCTGGCCCAGGCACATATAGAGGGTGCCGGTGCAGGTCAGCCGGACGCGGTTGCAGCTTTCGCAGAAATTATGCGTCATCGGCGTGATGAAGCCGAGCCGTCCGCCAGTCTCGGCGACCTGGACATAGCGGGCCGGGCCGCCGGTCTTGAAGGGAATGTCGGTCAGCGTGAACTGGCGTTCCAGCGACGCGCGCAGCAGCGACAGCGGCAGATACTGGTCGGTGCGGTCGGCATCGATCTCGCCCATCGGCATGGTTTCGATGACCGTCAGGTCCATGCCGCGGCCATGCGCCCAGCGCATCATATCGGGCAGCTCGGCGTCGTTGAAATCCTTCAATGCCACCGCGTTGAGCTTGACCTTCAGCCCCGCGGCCTGCGCGGCATCGATGCCTTGCATGACCTTGTCGAGATGGCCCCAGCGGGTGATCTTGTGGAACTTGTCGGCATCGAGCGTATCGAGCGACACGTTGATGCGCTTGACGCCGCAATCGGCGAGTTCGGCGGCAAAGCGCGACAGCTGCGAGCCGTTGGTGGTCAGCGTCAGCTCTTCCAGCGCGCCGCTGGCGAGATGCCGCGAGAGCTGGCGCACCAGATGCATGATGTTCTTGCGCACCAGCGGCTCACCGCCGGTCAGGCGCAATCGCCTGACGCCCTTTTCGATGAAAACCGTGCACAGCCGGTCGAGCTCTTCCAGCGACAGCAGGTCCTTCTTCGGCAGAAAGGCCATGTCCTCGGCCATGCAATAGGTGCAGCGGAAATCGCAGCGGTCGGTGACCGACACGCGGAGATAGCTGATCGTGCGGCCGAAAGGATCAATCATGTCCATGCTTCAAGCGCTTCCCGTGACCGTGAACGGCTTCGTTATATACCGCTATGTGATACGATCCGGCCTGCTGTTCAAGATAGCGCCTCTCGATCTTTGGTAACATCTCTCAGCCGACATCGCATGTCGGTCGGTCTCATCAGGCCTTTTCCCGTTTGGCGAAGCGGCGTAGGGAAGGGTGGATGAGACGGGATCGAACAGCATGACCGCACCGAAAGAGCTCAGGGTCTCCAAGGACCGCAAACTTCTGTCCGTCACCTTTCCCGACCATCGGCCGTTCGAACTGCCGGCGGAACTGCTGCGCGTCGCCTCGCCATCAGCCGAAGTGCAAGGCCATTCGCCGGAGCAGCGGGTGACGGTCCCCGGCAAGCGCAATGTGGCAATCCTCAAGATCGAGCCGGTCGGAAACTATGCTGTGCGCATCACCTTCGACGATTTCCACGACACCGGCATCTTCACCTGGAATTACCTGCACACGCTCGGCCACGAGAAGGATGCGCGCTGGGAGGCCTATCTCGCGGAGCTTGCGGAAAAGGGCCTGAGCCGGGATCACTAGATTGATTCCGCTCGCTGTCGTCAAAACGTCATCGAGATGGCGTAGCGCCGGCAAAGGTTTGGAGGCGAGAAAAATGTCCGTCATCACCACGGTCGAACAGCTCGAGGCGCTCTATGGGGTTCCAGGCGAGGCCTCGCTGGTCAAGGAACTCGACCAAATCATTCCCGAATATGCCGCCTTTATCGAAGCCTCGCCCTTTGTCGCGCTGGCGACCAGCGGGCCGGAGGGGCTTGATTGCTCGCCGCGCGGCGATCTCGCCGGCTTTGTGCGCATCCATGATCCGAAAACCCTGATGATGCCGGACCGTCGCGGCAACAACCGCGCCGATTCGCTGAAAAACATCATCCGCGACCCACGCGTCGGCCTGCTGTTCCTGGTGCCGGGCTCCGGCACGACGTTGCGTGTCAATGGCCGCGCTCATATCACGACGGATACAGCGCTGTGCGCATCATTCACGGTGGATGGCAAGGCGGCGCGATCGGTGACCGTCATCGACATCGATTCGGTCTATTTCCAATGCGCCCGGGCCATCGTCCGCTCCGAGCTCTGGAACGCAGCAAGGCATGTCGACCCGAAGTTGCTGCCGACGCCCGGACAGATCCTGGAGATCACCAGCCGCAGGAACATCGACGGCGAAACCTACGACAAGGAATGGCCGGAGCGGGCGAAGAAGACGATGTGGTAGGTTGGGCTGAAAAGCCCTCACGCCTCTTTCAGCACATCATAGATCTTGCGCATCTGCTCGCCGATCATGTCACATTGTTCCGGCGTAGACTGGCTCATCGCCTTCTCTATCAGCGCCATGTGCACTTTCAGCGCCTGCATCAACAGCGCCTCGCCGGCCTCGGTGAGCGCGAGCCGCAGGATGCGCTTGTCCTTCTCGTCGCCTTCGCGGCGCAGCAGGCCACGCGCTTCCAGCTGCGGCAAAAGCATGGTGATGTTGGAACGGCCGACGAGCAGCTTGCGGGCAAGATCGTGCTGCGACATGCCGGGGTGGCGATAGAGGTTCATCAGCACGTCGAGCTGCGCCGGTTTCAAATCGAGCGGCGCAAGCTTCACCGCCAGCGTGCGCTCCAGCACATGGCAGGCGCGCGCCACCGCGACCCAGTTGCGGAAACGCGGGTTATCCCAAGGCAGCTCTTGTTTATTGTTCATCTTTGAACTATTATGTTCATGCTTGAACGTATGGATGGATTTTCACTATGGCATCATTCGGGCTGAAGGTCATCCGGAGCGTGTTCGGTGCGGCAGAGCGTGTCGCGCCGCGGCTTAGCGGACGCGCGGCGTTCGAATTGTTCTGCCGCACCCCGAATGTCAAGGCGCTCAGCGATGGCGAGCGCCGTGCTGTCGACCGTGCGGCCGGGTTCATGACCGAGGCGCGTCATCACCGGCTGAAGACCGCGACCGGCTGCGTCATGGTGCACGAGTTCCGCCCGGAGCCGGGCAGGGCGGCCGCCGGCACGGTGCTCGTCGTCCATGGCTGGCGCTCGCGCACCGAATATATGCGCGCCTTGATCGAAGGTTATCGCGCCGCCGGCCACCGGGTCGTTTCGCTTGACCTGCCCGGCCACGGCCAGTCGCAGGGCCGGCGCCTGAACATGGTCAATGCGGTGGATGCGGTGCGGGTTGCCGGCGAATGGTTCGGCCCCTTCGTGGCAGCGGTCGGCCATTCCTTCGGCGGCGCCGTCGCCGCCAACGCCATCGCCGGTTCGGTCAAGAACATCCCGCCACTGGCGGCCGGACGCCTGGTGCTGATCGCGGCGCCAAGTTCCTTGCCGGCGATCTTTGCCGACTTCAGCCGCATGCTCAATGTCGGCCCGCGCTCGCAAGCCGCCATGGCGGACCGGGTCGAGCATCTTTCCGGCCGACCCCTGCACGAATTCACCGGCGACCGTCAGCTCGCCCAGGCGCCGGTGCCGACCCTGGTCATCCATGCGCAGGACGACCGCGAAGTCTCGGCCGATCATGCAAGGCGCTATGCCGGCGCCGGCGGCCATGTGCGGCTCTACTGGGCCGACGGGCTCGGCCACCGCCGCATTCTCGCCGACAAGGGCGTGGTCGAACGCGCGGTTGGCTTCGTGGCGAATCGCGAGCCATTGCTGCTGCACTGAGCGGCGGTCGAGATTATTTCTTCTTCTCGCCGGGTTCGACCGGCAGTCCGGCGGCCTTCCAGGCGGTGTAGCCGCCAAGGATGTGCTTGACCGGCGAAAGCCCCATGTCCTGCGCCGTCTTTGTGGCCAGCGCCGAGCGCCAGCCGCCGGCGCAGAAGAACACGAAGTTCTTGCCCGAGGCGAAGAAGGGCTTGTGGTAAGGGCTTTCGGGGTCGATCCAGAACTCCAGCATGCCGCGCGTGACATGCTTGGCGCCGGGAATCTTGCCGTCGCGTTCCACTTCGCGTGGATCGCGCAGATCGACGAAGATGGTGTCTTCATCGTCGATCAGCCCGGCCGCCTCCTCCGGCGAAACCACCTCGATCACGGCGTTCGCCTCGTCCAGCAGCTCGCGATAACCCTTTTTCACGCTCTCATCCCTCCCGGCCTTGCTGGCGGATTTCGAGCACACCAGCCGGCGTTTGTCACGCCGCGCTGCCGCCGGCCAGCGTCCTCCAGGCCGCCATGGCCCCGGCTACCGTCGCCAGCAGGGCATTATGCGAGGCGCCGTCGCGCGCCTGGATCGACATGCCGTGCTGGACCGTGGCGAAGAAAGTCGCGGCAGCACTAGAGTCGAAATCCGCCGGCAATTCGCCTTCGGCAACGCCGCGCTCCAGACGCTTCTGCAGTGCGGTGTGGTTTTCGGCGCGACGACGGCGCAGGTCGTCGCAGATGGCGCCGCGGCTCGAATCCTGATGCAGTGCGCCCAGCGTGATCAGGCAGCCCTGCGGACGATCGCTCTGCGCATAGGCCCTCGCCGTCAGGCTCAGGAATTGTTCGATCGCCTGCCGCGCGGTCGGAGCTTCCTCCAGCGCCAGCCAGATGTCGGCACCCTCGGTGTGCGAGTAAAAATCCGTCGCCTCCAGGAACAGCGCCTCCTTGCTGCCGAAGGCAGCGTAGAGGCTGGGCGAGTTGA
The DNA here is from genome assembly GCF_055811155.1 of Mesorhizobium sp. WSM4822. Taxonomy (NCBI): domain Bacteria; kingdom Pseudomonadati; phylum Pseudomonadota; class Alphaproteobacteria; order Hyphomicrobiales; family Phyllobacteriaceae; genus Mesorhizobium; species Mesorhizobium sp. WSM4822. The sequence goes on from NZ_JBVVQM010000011.1 coordinate 94,652, forward strand.
TGCCCATGGCGGCGGTCAGCTCGCTCATCGATGCGCCTTCGTAACCACGGGCCCAGAACACCTCCATCGCGCGGCGCAGGGCTGCGGTTCGATCGAAAGTGCGGGGGCGGCCTCGTTCCGGCATGATGCTCTTTTCTGTGTTGATCGATACATAATTAAGTTGACGCCGACGGGCAAGGCTGACAGATATTTATGTATCGATCGTTACAAAAGGAGAAATCGATGTCATCCAACCAACTGGGCGGCAAGGCCGCGCTCGTCACCGGCGGCAGTCGCGGCATCGGCGCGGCGATTGCGCGGAGGCTGGCGGCCGATGGCGCCAGCGTCGCGCTGACTTATGTGCATGGCGAGGAGCAGGCCCGCTCGGTTGTCGCCGAAATCGAGGCCAAGGGCGGCCGCGCCATCGCGGTCAAGGCCGACAACCGCGATGCGGTGGCCATAGACAAGGCCGTCGATGACGCAGTGACCGCCTTCGGCCGGCTCGACATCCTGGTCAACAGCGCAGGGATCTGGCGGGCCGCCCCCATCGACACGCTGTCGCTCGCCGATTTCGACGAGACTATGGAGGTCAATCTCCGGGCTCCATTCATCGCCTCGAAGGCGGCGGCCGTGCATATGGGTGAGGGCGGCAGCATCATCTCGATCGGCAGCAACCTTGCCGAGAGGGCGACCGACGGCAGCCTCACGGCCTATTCGGCCAGCAAGGCGGCGCTGGTCGGCCTGACCAAGGCGCTGGCGCGCGACCTCGGCCCGCGCGGCATCACCGCCAACGTCGTCCATCCCGGTTCGACCGACACCGACATGAACCCGGCCGACGGCCCGCATGCCGAGCATCAGCGCCGGAAAATGGCAACACCGCGTTTCGGCAAGGCCGATGACATTGCCGGCATGGTCGCCTGGCTTGCAGGCCCTGAAGGCCGCTTCGTAACCGGCGCTGCCCTGACCATCGATGGCGGCGCCAACGCCTGATCCCGAGAGATTTCCGGCTGGGGCGGAACAACCCTCCGCTCCAGCCGTCACGATCTTGTGAAACCGTTCTGCAACAGGCTTTCCAAAATTTATGAAAGCTTAACGAAATCGGTATGAATCAGTATAGTCGCGCCTTACATCCGCCATGCGGTGAGCGGGACGATCTAGCGTGCGGAACGGGAACCGGTTGCGGCCGGAGCGGGTGATTCATGAGATTCCTCGGAAACAAAGCAACCGTGATGCCGCTGCTGGCAGTCACGGCAACGCTGGCTTTCGGTGTACCCCAGGCAGGCGCGCAGGGGCTGTTCGACATGCTTTTCGGCGGCGGCGTAAAGCATGCGCCGAAAGGCGAGTTTCCGCCCCCGCCACCGAAGCACAAACCAAAACCGAAGGCTCCGGCCAGCGGTGGCGGTGGCGGCGCGAGAATCAGCAGCCCATCCTATTACACCTACAAGGCGGACCGGCTGGTTCGCGTCGACTTCTCGGCGCTGGCCCCGACGCCAGAGCCGGCGACGCCACAGGATGCGGCTTTCGTGCCGTCGGCAACGGGCGCTGCGTTTCGTGAAGCGGTTGCCAGCCTGGGTGACTACGAACTCTTAGCCGAGCCCGATATCGCCAAGGCGCTGATCGCGTATTACTCGGCCAATCCGGATTTCATCTGGATAAGCGGAACCAGCCTCAACAGCCGTGCCCAGGATGCGGTGCGGGTGCTTGGCGAGGCTTCAAGCTATGGTCTCACGCCCGCCGACTATACGGTCGAAGTGCCCGCTGCCGGCGCATCGACGACTGACGCCAATGCGCAACTGAAAGAACTCGTCCGTTTCGAGATGGCGCTTTCCGCGCGTGTGCTGCGCTATGCCCATGACGCCCAGAACGGCCGCGTCGATCCCAACCGCATGACCGGCTACTATGATTTCCCGGCCAAGCCGCTCGACTTGCAAGGCGTGCTGAGGACGCTGGCGCATACCCAGCAAGTGCGCACCTATCTCGAATCGCGGCATCCGCAGAATGCGGAATACCAGGCGCTGCGCGTCGAACTCGAATCTCTGCAGGCCAGTGCGGAAAACGAAATCGTCGTCGACCCCAAACTGTTGCTGAAGCCGGGCGAAACCAGCCCCGAACTGCCGAAGCTGCTGACCTTGATCGCGCGCAATCTCGATGACGAGATGGGCGGCGCCTATGGCGAGATCCTGTCCAGGCTGGCCACCAGCGAAGTCTATGATCCGGAACTAGTCCCGGTCATCAAGGCCGTGCAGCAAAAGGCAGGCATGAAGGGCGACGGCGTCATCGGCCCGCGCACCGTCGCGACGCTGGCCGGAACATCCAAGGCCGACAAGCTGCTGAAGGTGGAAGTGGCGCTCGAGGAACTGCGCTGGCTGCCCTCCGATCTTGGCAGCCCGCGCGTCTTCATCAACCAGCCGGCCTTCACCGCGAGCTACATCGACAATGGCGAGGAAAAGCTCAAGACGCGTGTCGTCGTTGGCCGGACCACCAACCAGACCTCCTTCTTCTACGACCAGATCAAGCAGGTCGATTTCCATCCCTATTGGGGCGTGCCGCAATCGATCATCGTCAACGAGATGCTGCCGAGATTGCGCAACGATCCGGGCTATCTCGACCGGTCCGGCTATGAGGTGACGGATTCGCGCGGCAAGCGCATTCCTTCGTCGGCGGTCAACTGGGGCGCCTATGGCGCGAACATCCCCTACAGCGTGCGCCAGCAGCCGAGCGAGGCCAACGCGCTGGGCGAGTTGAAGATCCTGTTCCCCAACAAGCACGCGATCTACATGCACGACACGCCGCAGAAATCATTCTTCCAGCGAGATATGCGCGCGCTCAGCCATGGCTGCGTGCGGCTGCAGGACCCGCGCGGCATGGCGGCGGCGGTGCTTGGCACCTCCGTGGACTATATCGCCGAGAAGCTGAAGCACGGCCACTCGACCGAGAATGTGACACGCACGATCCCGGTCTATGTCGCCTATTTCACCGCCTGGCCTGATCTGTCCGGGAAGGTCGAATATTTCGGCGACGTCTACGACCGCGACTCGCGCCTGAAGCAGGCTCTGGACGCAACGGAGGCGGTTCGCTCGCCTTCGAGTTGATCCAGGGCTTTCGGTAGGCCGTTAACTCATAAATACGGCATGACCGAAAGCGGAAAGGCGGCCGAGAGGGAACGAGGAGCGGCGGCTATCGTTATCGAACAAGCTCAAAACGCAACTGTGTTTCGGCAGGGACGAACGATGTTGAGCGCTCGAAGCGGAGGCGCCTGTGTCGAGCCGCTATGCGATTCTCGAAGCCCCCTCCACGCTGGGCCTGGCGACCGACGGTGTGGAGCGCTTGCCTGGCCGGCTCCTGGACCTTGGCCTTGCGGAGCGCATCCAGGCGCGCCGCGCCGGGCGGCTGGCTGTGCCTCCGAAGGACCCGACGCCCGATCCCGAGACCGGCACCCTGAACGCCAGGGCAATTGCGCAGTGGTCGCCCAAGCTCGCCGACGCCGTGGAAGCGGTGCTTGACGCAGGCGGGTTTCCAGTGGTGCTGGGCGGGGATTGCACGATCGTGCTGGGCTCGGCGCTCGCGTTTCGACGGCGCGGCCGCTACGGCTTGCTCTTCATTGACGGCAACGCCGATTTCTTCCAGCCAGAGGCGGAACCCAATGGTGAGGGTGCCTCGATGGACCTCGCCTTCGTCACCGGCTACGGTCCGTCGCTGCTGACCGACATCGAAGGTCGCGGTCCTCTGGTCCGCCCTGAAGACGCTGTCGCCTTCGCGTATCGCGATCACAAGGATCAGGAGGAGTACGGAAGCCAGCCGCTCCCCGAGGAGCTCAAGGTGCTTGACCTTCCCGCTGTGCGCGCCACGGGCATCGAGGCCGCCGCACGCGAAGCGGTCGATCACCTGACGAGAGCGGAATTGGACGGCTTCTTCATCCATCTCGACGCCGACTGTCTCGACGATGTCATCATGCCGGCTGTCGATTTTCGCGTGCCAGGCGGGTTGTCGTGGGACGAGTTAACGGCCGCGCTCCGGCTTGCCTTGGCGAGCGGCAAGGCAGTCGGCCTCGAGATCACCATCTACAATCCGCGCCTTGATGAGGACGGCAGCGCCGGACGCGGCCTCGCCGACGTACTGGCCGCTGCGCTCGGAACAGCAGCGCCATGACGATGACGAGCCATGCCTGCTCTCGGGCGCAGCAAGAAGCGACCGATTTGAGGTCGTTTTTCTACTGCCTTCATATTGCGGCGGAATCTGTTTCAAGGTTCCGCATGAGCCGATCGGCGTGGCTCCGCGATTATGAGTCTGCAAGCTAGTAGCGCTCGAACAGTGGCCGCCGGAAGCCGGCGTCGCGCCCGGCGATCAGCCAATAGAGCAACCCGGCGACAAGGCCGGCAGCGGCGATGATGCCGATGTCGACCCAACGCTCCGGGTCCATATCCTCCGGCGCGCTCGGCCAGATCAAGGCGAAGCCGCCGACCGCGGCGCCGGCGCCGAAAACCATGTGCAGCAGGACATTGCGCAGCGAGAAGAACTCGGCGATCAGCGCGAAGATCAGCGTCTGCAGCGCGGTCACCACGATGGTCAGGAAATAGACGAACATGCCGAGCGGCGGCACCAGCAGCACCGCGATCGGCGAAACGCCCATGACGTCGAAATAGCTGGGCGCGTTGGGCAAGGAACTGAGCACGCCATAGATCACCGCGATGGCGATCAGGCCGACCAGCACCGACACGAAGTAGCCGGCCAACATCATCAATATGCGCTTCATTACGTGCTTCGCCGTCGCCATCCCCATCCCCCAATGCGGCGCGCACAGTCAGCCATCAAAGCGAGACTGACGCAAGGGGGGCGACGGTTGGCAAGGGCAATCGCTTTAGGCCAACGACAAGTCCGACTTGCAGCGGAGAACGCCAATCGCCAAAATCGGCGCTGCCCCTCATTGTCCTGCCGGACATTTCTCCCCGTATAGTGACGGGGAGAAAGGGGCTGGCCGCAACGCCGGCGCCAACCTCGCAACGCTGGCGATTGGCGAAATGCGCGATGACAGCGTCCCTCTCCCCGTTACTATACGGGGAGAGGATGCCGGCAGGCAGGTGAGGGGCGGCGCCGGCGCCGGGAAGGCTGGCTAATTTGATGCGGCGAACCCTATTTCGGCTCCGCCGTCACAGGATCGTAGGTGATTTCAACCTTTGCCTTGTCCGCCGTGTAATAGGTGACGGTGTAGGCGCCGCTGTCCCAGTCGACCTCGTCCACATAGCGAAAGCCGTCGCGCTGCTCGACCTTGGCGATGATCTCCGACAGCTTCTTGGCATTGGGCGGCGGCAGCGGCTTGTCGTCCGCCGCCAAAGCTGGCCCGCCGGCGAGAAGAACGGCGACGCTGGTCGCCAGCAGCAATCTGGACATGGCTTTCCCTCAAGTTTCCGTCGGACAGAAACTCGCTGGCGTGCCGGTTTGTTCCGCAGCCGGAATGCGTGCCGATTCAGTCCACCGGTTTGCAGCTGCCCGAATGAGGGCCGCCGCCCGCTTGACTTACGCGGCGCGTCGTTGAGCGGGGTGGAGACCTGAACGGGTTCGACGAGGGTCGACGGCGGTCACGATGCTGTGGTGGTGATCGCAATAGACGCGATCCGCCGAAGTTGGCCCAGCACAGAAACGATAACCGCCGGGTACCGACCGGTCTTCGCTCACCGGGAAGCGGCACTGATAGACGCCTAGCTGAATGAGGGGGACGTCTTTCGAAATCGGTCTGACATTTTCTGGCATGGTTTTTCAGGTTCCTGGTTCATAGCCATTGCCGGCTGACGGCCGCTGTGCGACCGCGTCAAAGCGAGCTTCTCTCGTTTTGGAGGGCTGTGGATCACCATGTGGTGATGATCGCAGCGTCATTGAAGCCCGAAACCCTGCTTTCGCAAGCCAATCATTGCGACTTAAGGCCACACCGGCTGCTGGGCGGGCGGGCTACGGAAGCGAATACATTTTGTCAGCAGACAGTGCGGTCGCGTTCCTGAGCATCTCTTCGAACCGTTGCGCCGGTGCTATGGTGTGCCTGCATGATCAGACAGCAGGATACGAGGCATGCCCGAAATCACCCGCCGTACACTTCTTGCGTTCACCGCCGTGGCCTCGGCCATTGAACCGACGTTTGCCGAAGCGGAAGGGGCTTCGCCCGAATTGCGGGCGCTGATCGGAGCCCATGAAGCCAGCTATGTCGGGCTTCACAGGGTTGTTCATCAAGCGGGCAGCAGCAGCCACGAACGCAAGAGGGCAGACCGGATCGAACAGGAAGCCTTGCTGGCCATCTGCTCCTATCCGGCGATCAGCCGAGGCGACCGCCAGGCCAAGGCCGATTACCTGTTGACCGCTGAGGCTCGGGGTGAACTCGACCTGGAAGAGCACATGCAGGCCATCCTGCAATCGATGAAGCGCTGATCGCGGCTCGACCGGCGCATCTCCAGACATCGCCGACTTCCGTAAGGATTTGGTGGGCGATGCAGGGATTGAACCTGCGACCCCACCCGTGTGAAGGGTGTGCTCTCCCGCTGAGCTAATCGCCCGCTCGTAGCCCGAAGGCCAAGCGAGCCGCGATATAAGGGAGGCGGGTGCGGTAAGTCAAGGCGCTGTCCGGCGTTCTGACAGGGATCGGTTTTGCTGTGCTTTGCGCCCTGTCTCCGACCGACGCTGGCCGCATTCCGTCAGTTTCCGGCAGCGGCGATCAGCCTTTGCGCCAGATCGAGCGTCAGCGCGTCGAAATGCGAAATCACAGCCGAGGGTTCGAATTCGCGGACATGGCGGTCGGTGTAGCCGAAATCGACCGCCACCACGGGAATGCCGGCGGCTTTTGCCGTGTCGATGTCGGTTTGCGAATCGCCGACCATCAGCGCGCGGTGCGGGTCGCCGCCGGCCAGCTTGATGGTCTCGATCAGATGGCGCGGGTCGGGCTTGCGGAAGGCGAACGTGTCCTGGCCGGCGATCGCGGCGAAATGTTTGGTCAGGCCGAGCGCCTCGATCAGCGCCAGCGAGTTGGCTTCGTATTTGTTGGTGCAGATGGCGAGGATATAGCCGGCCTTCTCGAAGCGCGCGATCGCCTCGACGACACCGGGGTAGGGGCGCGACTTGCCGGGGATGTTGAGTGTGTAGTGGTCGAGGAAAAGTTTCAGCAGCCGGTCGTGCTCCTCGACGGCAAGCGATCGCTGATGGGCGGCGTGCGCCCGCTCGATCATCACCCGGCCGCCGTGACCGACAAAACGCCTGAAGCCGGCTTCGTCGACCGCGGCGATCTCGCTGGCGGCAAGGCTGTGGTTCAGGCTGTCGAGCAGGTCCGGCGCTGTGTCGATCAGCGTACCGTCGAGGTCGAACACGATGATCGGTCGGGTCATGGTCTGTCCTGGGCAGGTGTGCAATGGGCAGGCGATAGCGGCTGCGGCGCGTCAAGGCAAGCTGACTGGGGGCAAGCCGGCTTGGCAATCGCTTCAGACCGGTGACAGTTTCAACGTGTGGCGGGACCACCAATTGTGGAAGCCGGCGCTGCCCCTCATCGCCCTGCCGGGCACTTCTCCCCGTATAGTGACGGGGAGAAGTGGCTGGCCGCAATGACGGCGCCCTTCTTGCAACGCTGGTGATTGGCGAAACCACCGATGAGAGCGTCCCTCTCCCCGTCACTATACGGGGAGAGGATGCCGGTAGGCAGGTGAGGGGCGGCGCCAGCGTCAGGAAAAGGGTGACGGGGCGAATTCCAAAACCTGAACCGATTGTCCTGGGCGAGCGCGCCGGGCAAGCAGGCCCCATCGGACCGGACATTTCGCGGCGAGCTTCCAGAAATGAAAAACCCGCCACAGCGGCGGGTCGTTGGCGCAAATCAGCACCATAACCAAAAATGTAGCATAGCTGCCCTCACCGGTCAAGGAAATAATTCCTACGCAGGATCACCTGGGGACCCGCCGCCTGGGGCTTTGACCGGACCGGCAAAAATGCTACGAGCCCGGCAGCGAATTTCCGGGGCAGAACCCACATGGATGCAAGGCAGTTGAAGGTCGAGGCCGCGCGGGCAGCACTCGCCCATGTGAGCGAAGGCATGCGGCTCGGCATCGGCACCGGCACCACGGCCGAAGAGTTCGTGCGGCTGCTTGCCGAAAAGGTCGCCACCGGCATGACCGTCATCGGCGTGCCGACTTCGGAGCGCACCGCGTTGCTCTGCCGTGAGCTTGGCGTACCGCTGTCGACGCTGGAGGAAACGCCAGAGCTCGACCTCACCGTCGACGGCGCCGACGAAGTCGACCCGGAACTGACCCTGGTCAAGGGCGGCGGCGGCGCGCTGCTGCGCGAGAAGATCGTCGCCGCGGCGTCCCAGCGCATGATCGTCATCGCCGACCGCTCCAAGATGGTCGAGACGCTCGGCCGTTTTCCGCTGCCGATCGAGGTCAATCCATTCGGCCTGCGCGCCACTGAAATCGCGGTTGCCGCGGCGGCTGAAAAGCTCGGTCTTTCCGGGCCGGTCACATTGAGGATGACGGGCGGCCAGGCTTTTGTTACAGACGGCGGCCATTTTATCCTCGATGCATCTTTTGGCCGCATTCCGGATACAAGAGCGCTTTCGAATGCTCTGCACGCCATTCCGGGCGTTGTCGAGCATGGTCTTTTCATCGGGCTGGCTTCAGCGGCCATCATCGCCGGCGGCGACGGTATCCAAACCGTCCATGCCGCCCGAAAACCAGGGAGTTCTACCGATCATGACGTTGCATAACCGGGTTCGCAGCCTTTCCGTCCTTCTGGCGGCGTCGGCCGTTTTCGCCTTCTCTTCGCCGGCGTTTTCGCAGGATGTCACGGAATCGCACCTGAAGGCCGCCCGCGCGGCGGTCGCTGCGATCCACGCGACCGACCCGTTCGACAACATCCTGCCGCAGGCAGCCGCAGCGCTCGAATCGCAGCTGATCCAGAAGAACCCGGACATGCAGGAACTGATCGGCAAGACGATCAGCGAGAAGGCGCTGGCGCTGGCCTCGCGCCGCGCCGACCTCGAGAAGGAAGCCGCACTTGCCTACGCAAAAGTGTTCTCCGAAAAGGAACTGACCGACATCGCCGCCTTCTACAATTCCGATTCGGGCAAGAAGCTGCTCGATAGCGGCCCGACGGTGACCCGCGAACTGGTCAAGGCAGCCGACATCTGGCAGAACGGCCTGGGCCGCGATCTCGCCCAGCAGGTCGGCGAAACGCTGGCCGCAGCCGCCAAGGCAAAGGCGCAGGCTGCACCTGCCGCGCCCGCCGCCGGAGCCGCCGCTCCGGCCGATGGCGCAGCGCCCGCCGATGGCGCGGCCCCTGCGGACAACAACTGACCCCGCATTTTCAAATGGCCTTGCGGCCTCCCGCGAAAGCCCGGCCTGTCCGGGCTTTTCTTTTGACGGTTTGCGGCCTACCTGTCTGACACATTTCTGAAGCCTGGGAGCCGCGTCATGGCTGGTTACGACTACGATCTTTTCGTCATCGGCGGCGGTTCGGGCGGGGTGAGGGCGGCGCGTGTCGCCGCGGCTCTCGGCAAGCGAGTCGGCATCGCCGAGGAATATCGCTATGGCGGCACCTGCGTCATCCGCGGCTGCGTGCCGAAAAAGCTCTATGTCTATGCCTCGCAATTTCCCGAGCATTTCGCCGACGCCGCCGGCTATGGCTGGACGGTGCCGGAAGCCAGTTTCGACTGGCAGACGCTGGTCGCCAACAAGGATCACGAGATCAGCCGGCTGGAGGCCATCTACGTCAGGAACGTCGAGGGCGCCGGCGGCGAGACCTTCCATTCGCGCGCCATGATCGTCGATCCGCATGTCGTGCATCTTCTGGGCGAGGATCGCACCGTCACAGCAGACCAGATCCTGATCGCCACCGGCGGCCGCCCGGCGGCGCATCCGGCGCTGCCCGGCCATGAACATTGCATCTTTTCCAACGAGGCTTTCGACCTCAAGGAATTGCCCAAGGCGATCATGATCGAGGGCGGCGGTTATATCGCCGTCGAGTTCGCCAACATCTTTCACGGTCTCGGCGTCGACACCACGCTGGTCTATCGCGGCAAGGAGATCCTCAGCCGGTTCGACATGGACCTGCGGCGCATGCTGCACGAGACGATGGAAAAAAAGGGGATAAGGATCCTCTGCCATTCCGTGTCCGAATGGATCCGCAAGCGGCCGGACGGCCGGCTCGACGCGCTCGTCAGCGGCGGCGAGGTGCTGACCGTCGACCAGGTGATGCTGGCCATCGGCCGCATTCCCAACACCGAGAATATGGGCCTGGAAGGCATCGGACTGGAGATGACCAAGACTGGCGCCATCGCCGTCGACCAATATTCCCGCACCAACATCGACAACGTCTGGGCGATCGGCGACGTCACCAACCGCGTGCAGCTGACGCCGGTGGCGATCCATGAGGCGATGTGTTTCATCGAAACCGCCTTCAAGGGAAATCCGACCGCGCCCGATCACGAGACGATCGCGACCGCTGTCTTTTCACAGCCGGAGATCGGCACTGTCGGATTGTCGGAGGACGACGCCGTCAAGCGCTTCCCCGACATCGAGATCTACCGCGCGACATTCCGGCCGATGCGGCACACGCTGTCCGGGCGCGACGAGAAGATGCTGATAAAGCTGGTGGTCGATGGCGCGTCGAAAAAAGTGCTTGGCGCCCACATATTGGGGCCGGATGCAGGCGAGATGGCGCAGCTGCTCGGCATCCCGCTGAAGGCCAGCCTGACCAAGGACGATTTCGACCGTACGATGGCCGTGCATCCGACAGCGGCGGAAGAACTGGTCACCATGTACAAGCCGACCTATCGCGTGAAGGACGGCGAGCGCGTCGATTGACGGCAAATCCGGGTTGAGGAACTCCGCCGCGGCAAGGTCATGCCACGGCGGAGATAGTCGCTACAGCAGCGTGCCGCGCAGGATCACCAGCGCCACCGAAAAGTAGATCACCAGCCCGGTGACATCGACCAGCGTAGCGACGAACGGCGCCGATGCGCTGGCAGGGTCGAAGCCGATACGTTTCAAGGCGAACGGCAGCATCGACCCCGACAGCGAACCGAAGGTGACGATGCCGACCAGTGCAGCCCCCACCGTGGTGGCGATCAGCGGCCAGTGCGGGCCATAATCGTAGAAGCCCATATACTGCCAGAGCGCGATGCGGCAGACGCCGACCACGCCGAGCATGGCGCCCAGCACCAAACCGGTGGGCAGCTCACGCAGCGCCACCCGCCACCAGTCGCCAAGACCGATCTCGCGCAGCGCCAGCGCGCGGATGACCAGCGAGGTCGCCTGCGAGCCTGAATTGCCGCCGGAGCTCATGATCAGCGGGATGAACAGCGTCAGCACGATCGCCTTCTCCAGCTCGCCCTCATAGCTCTGCATGGCGTTGGCCGTCAGCATCTCCGAGATGAACAGCGCGCACAGCCAGCCGCCGCGTTTCCTGATCATGGCGAGGAAGCTCATCTTCATGTACGGCTCGTCCAGCGCCTCCATGCCGCCGAAACGGTGCGCGTCCTCGGTCGTCTCCGCGACCATCGTGTCGATGATGTCGTCGATGGTGACGATGCCTAGGATCTTGCCATGGTCGACGACCGGAAGGGCGAGCAGATCGTATTTGGAAATCGTCTGCGCCAGGGTTTCGCGATCGGTCAGCGGGCCGACCGTCACCGGAAGGTGATCCGGCGCCACCGTCATGATCGGATCGTCAGGCTCACCGGTGATCAGCCGGCGCAGGCCCGTCGAGCGCACAAGCAGGTGCGTCTGCGGATCGACGATATAGATCGCGTAGACGGTCTCGCGCGTCCGCTCGACCTTGCGGATGTAGTCGAGCGTCTGCCCGACGGTCCAGTCCGAGGGCACGCTGACGAACTCCGTCGTCATGATCGATGCGGCACTGCCTTCGGGATAGCCGAGGATGGACAGCAGCGTTGCGCGCAGCGGCGGCGCAAGCCCGCCAAGCAGCTCGGAACGGGCCGGCTCTTCCAGCTCGCGCAGGATGTCGGCGGCACGGTCGACCGACATGGCGGTGAGCAGCTTGCCCGCCTTGGCGCGCGGCAGCGCCTCCATGAGTTCGGACGCGCCGTCGAGTTCCGGCTGATCGAATATCTCGACCAGACGTTCGAACGTCACTTCACAGAGCAGTTCCGTCGCGTTCTCTCGAGGCTCCCTGTTGAGGGCCTCGACAATGTCGGCGACGTGATCGTTGGCTAGGATACGGGCAATCGCGACGGCTTCGTCGCTTGCCACTGTGGTAATTTCGTTCATGGCTCACTCCTTGCCGTCCGGCAGGACATGAACCATGTGAGGTCACGTCAGGGCGGACGGCTGTTGCGTTCGACTGTGACTGTCGCCAGGCATGGCGCGGTGACCTTTCCGCTTGCGGGTTCGCGTTTTTACTATCTGCAAGCGGGCGCAACATAGGAGCGCGCCTTGCCGTGTCAATCGCGGTGAGGAGGGAAAATGCCGACGAGCGGCCAAGATCGCGAGACTGTGATCGCCGGCTGCCGTTCGCCTCGGCAGACCGGGGTGGAATAACCGTTATTTCTGCTTCAGCCGGCGCGAGAAACGCAGCCACTTGTCTTCGACCGGCCTTGGGACCGGCCTGGGCTGCACGAGAATGGTGGTGAGCTCGGCGGGCAGGGTCGGAACCAGCGGCTTCTTGGTGGCGACGCCGTCGGCGATCGCGACGATGCTGTGATAGAATTCGCTGCCGCTCATCGATCTCGGCGCAACCGCTTCGTGCATGACGCTGATCACCGTGACATCGGGGCAGTTGTCCTTGATGGCCTGGTGGAAGGCGACCTTGCCGTCGGGGTCGAGCGCGCCGGTCGCCTCGTCAAGGAACAGCAGCCCCGGCTGCTGCAGCACGATGCGAGCCACCACCAGCTTCTGCTTCTGGCCGCCCGACAGCACATGGTCCCAGCTTTTGCCTTCGCGGCTTTCGTCGGCCATGTGCTCGATGAAGTCGCCAAGCCCGGCCTTGTGCAGCGCCGACGCCACCTGCGCGTCGCCATGGTCGTGCTCGGAGCCCGGCAGGCAGACCAGTTGCTTCAGCGACACAGGCTGCAGCTTGACCTCCTGGGCGGCATAGAAACTCTTCACGCCTTCGGGGAAGACGATGGTGCCGCGGCCATAGGGCCACAGGCCGTTGATCGCCTTGATCAGCGAGGTCTTGCCGCAGCCGGACTCGCCCTTCAGGAAAGTCCATTCGCCGCGCCGGAAGCGCAAATTGGCGGCGCTGAGGAAGGGCGTCGCATCCTCGCCTTGATGCGCCAGTTCGAGCTTCTGGATGGTCAGGCCGAAAACCGGGTTCTGGCTGGTGTAGTGGAAATCGGAGCGGCCGGTCTGGCTGTAGAATTCCTGGGGATGCTGGACATTCTCGATCGCGTTGGCCAGTTCGGTGACACGCTGGCTGTTGGCGCGCAGCGTGGCGATGGCGGGCATGACGTGGATGAACCACGAACACTGGCCGATCAGAGAATTGACCAGCTCGGAGCCGGTTATATAGCCCTTCAGATCGAGGCGGTTGTGGATGAACGGCACGAGGCCGGGTCCATAGGCGACAATGCGGGCGCCGATGAAATTGTAGATCAGTTCGAACGACATATAGACGGTGTTGACGATGTTCAGCCGCGTCCAGGTGCCGTCGATATCGACATAGAGCCGGCCGTGCATGGTCCTTTGCACGCCTTCGCCCTGAGACGCCGCGACATGGAAGGAGCGGCGCAGGAACGTCGTCAGCTCGCCGCGATAGCTGCCTTCGGCCTTCTGCATCCTGACGTTGAGGCGCTCGAGCAGGCCGCCGAGCTTGACGGCGATCCATGTGTTCAGCGGCACATAGGTGGCGACGGCCAGGAAGGCGAGGATGGCGCTGCCATAGCTGCCGAGGAACTCCAGCCCCTTCACCTCGACGGAGTTTTCGAGCAGCTTCTGGCCGACGAAAAAGAGCGAGGTGGCGACGGCCAGTACGCCCATGGCGAGCCCGATGGCGCCCCCGGTCATGTCCTTGATGGATTCCTGGACACGCTGGTCGATGTTGTCGGGGGCCGGTGCGCCGCTGCCGGTCGATGCATGCTGGGCATGGAAATGCGTATGGTTGCCATCCAGCAGCGCTTCATTGAAGCGGCTGTCCAGCCAACCGCGCCATTTGCGGTGCAATGTCGCCGAGACAAGATTGCGGATGCCGGTGAAGCCAGCGTCCTTGAGTACGACCAGCAGCACGAGGACGCCGGCATTGACCAGCAGCGAGCGAAGCGGCGTGGTGTTGGCGGCGTCATGGAAGAAGGCGATCGAATTGACCAGTTCGCCGGAGGCTTCGGCGAACCAGACACCGGCCTTGCTAGACAGCGCGGTGAGCACCGCGATCACCAGCGTCAGCGTCCAGGCTTCCTTCCAGCGGTCGGAAACCCAGTAGGCCCGCATCAGGCCCCAGAAGCTGCGCATCGACGACACCGGCGTCAGAAGCGATCGCCCTGCGGCATCGCGAGGTGTTTTTTCCGGTACTGACTCTTGCGATGGTCTACCGACCCGAATCACGATCCCGCCCAAACCTTTTTTCTTTTGTTACGGATGGTAACACCAATTGATCATTTTCCATTAATTTAAAACCGGCCCGACCGGATTGCCCCGGCAGCCGTTGCCGTGAGGCAACAGATTACACGCTGAAATATAGCGACAACGGTCGGCAATAATCAAAATATCGATATTGATTTCAGATACTTGATCTTCAATAAAATGCCGTCGATGGAGCTTCCCCTGGGGAAGGCTTTCACACGGTTTCGTGAACTCGAAATCGTGTCGAGCGATCGGTTTTCTCACTGCGGACGGCCCAGAGAGCTCGAAAATTTGCGGTTCGTGACTCGCCAGGAATGCCGTGGTCGTCCTTGCCAGGGGCAGGAAGTGACGGGAGAATCGATCGAGCGGCGCGTTCCGTCTTGTCCGGTCAGCTGAGGGACTGCGTTTGACAATTCATCCGCTTGGGGTTGAACCTTGCCCGCCATCGTCGACACTCATGCATGTCCGGTTCTCCAACAAGGAAGCTCCCAATGCTTGCACGCGCGGCCGCAATCCTGTCCCTCTTCGCCTGGCTGCCCCTCGTACCTTTGGCGCATGCCGGCGCGCAGAGCATCCCGGCCAGCGCCGAAGGCCAGATCGAGTTCAACACGCCGTCCGGCAACATCGGCTGCATCTACACGGCCAAAGGCGGCACCGGCACCTATGAGCCAAAGGATGGCGGCCCGGAGCTGAGTTGCTCGCGCGTCGAGCCGAGCTACGTCACGATTATCCTGGGTCCGAAGGGGCCAGCCACGCTGATCAAGAACCCGGGCGAGCAGGGCTGCTGCAGCGATGTCGACAAGCTTGGCTACGGCAACAGCTGGAGCGCCGGGCCGTTCTCGTGCCAGTCGTCAACCAAGGGACTGACCTGCACCGCCACGAACGGCCATGGATTTTTCATCAGCAAGGCCAAAGCGACGGTGAAGTAACGTTTGCTGCTGTCGCGGAGAGGAGAGGGCGGTCGGCTCAGCCGGCCTTGTCCAGTTCGCCGCGCGCCTTGGCGGCCGCCACCTGGCGAATGGCATCGGCCAGCGTGTCGGCATCCTGTGCGCCCATGACCGCGTATTTGTCCTCGAGCAGGAAGCACGGCACGCCAGAAATGCCCATGCGCGACGCGGTGGCGATCTCGGTGCGCACCGCCTCGACATCGGCCTCGGTCGGCAAAAGCGTGGCGACCACGGACGCATCCATGCCGGCCTCGCGCGCCGCCTCGACCAGCACGGCATGATCGCCAATGTTGGCGCCTTCCTCGAAATTCAGCTGGAACAGCCGGCGCACAAGCCTGTTCTGAATGGCTTCGCCGGCGGCACCTGCCCAGCGGATCAGCCGATGCGCATCCAGCGTGTTCGGCGCCACCTTGATGGCGTCAAAGGCGAACGAGATGCCTTCGATTTCGCCCAGCGGCTCGATGCGGGCGTGAATCTCGCGGATGCGCTGATCACTGCCGAATTTTGCCAGCATGTATTCGCGGCGGTCCTTGCCTTCAGGCGGAATGGTCGGATCGAGCTGGAACGGCCGCCAGCGGACATGCACGTCGACATCGCCGACGGCGGCAATCGCCCTGTCGAGCCGCTTCTGGCCGATGAAGCACCAGGGGCAGACGACATCGGACACCACATCGACGGTGATGGCGTTCAATTCGCTCATCTCGATCTCCTGATCCTCAGTTGGGTTTGCGCCACCATGTTGGGAGCTGATACCCGAATATGGGCGTCTTTTGCGGATGTTCCAGGTAGTTCCAGTAGGCAATCCATTGCTGCGTGTTGTGCTGCATCGGCACCATGTAGTTGCCGGAGATCAGCAGCCGGTCGAGAACGCGAACGGCGGCAACATAATCCTCCTTGGAGCGGGCGCGCAGCATCGCCTCGATCGCCGCGTCCACAGCCGGATCGGCGACGCCTGCGAGATTGAACGAGCCTTCCGTCCTGGCCGCGGCGGAACTCCAGCGCCCGCTCTGCTCGATGCCGGGCGACAACGAATTGTTGAAGCCGCTCGATCCGATCAGGACCTCGAAGTCGAAGCGCTGCTTGCGCGACTGGATCTGGTCGCCGTCGAGGCTGCGAATGGTGAGATCGATGCCGATCTTCTCCAGCGTGCGCTGGTAGATGCCGGCAAGGCGCTCCTCGTCCTGCGACGCGGTCAGGATTTCGAAGCTGAAGGGTTTGCCTTCGGGATCAAGCATCGTTCCATTCTGCACGTGGTAGCCGACACTTTTCAAAAGATCGAAGGCTGCCTTCAGCACGCGGCGGTCCTGGCCCGATCCGTCGGTCACCGGCGGCCGCCATGTACCGTCCATGACATCGGCCGGGACGCGGCCGGGGTAGGGCGCCAGAAGCGCTTTCTCCCTGTCGTCGGCCGGATGGCCGATCGCGGAAAGCTCGGAATTCTGCCAGTAACTCATCGTGCGCGTGTATTTGCCGCCGAACAGGTTCTTGTTGGCCCATTCAAAGTCGTAGAGCATGCCGAGCGCGCGCCGCACGACAGGGTTGGCGAATTTCGGCAACCGCGTGTTGAACAGGAAACCGGTCACCACGGGCGGAATGCCGGTGTCGAAGGTTTCGGCGACGACGTCGCCCTTGTGGAAGGCCGGAAAATCGAGATCGCGCTCGCGCTTCACCGGATCACTGTCGTCGTCGATGGCGCAAAGGCCTTTCTTGAACGCTTCGAGCTTGGCGTTGGCGTTGAGGAAATACTCGATGGTGATCTGGTCGTAATTGTCGAAACCGCGCTTGGCCGGGACGTCCTTGCCCCAGTAGTCCGGGTTGCGCTTGAACACGATGCGCTGGCCGGGCTGCACCTGCGCGATCCTATAAGGGCCGCTGCCGATCACCGGCTTGAGCGTCGTCCTGTCGAAAGTCTCCTTGTCGAAGGCGTGCTTCGGGATGATCGGGGTCAGCGCGATGATCAGCGGGAATTCGCGATCGGCCTTGTCGTTGAAGGTGAAGCGCACGCTGTGATCGCCGGTCTTTTCGAGCTTGGCGACCCTGGCCATGCGATCGCTGTAAGGCGGGCGGCCTTTCTCGGTGTAGACGTCATAGCTGAACAGCACGTCCTCCGGCGTCACCGGCTGACCGTCCGACCATTTGGCCTTCGGATTGAGATGGAATTCGATGCTCTTGCGCTCCGGGTCCATGTCGGCGCTGTCGGCCAACAAACCGTAGAGCGTGAAAGCCTCGTCGGCATTGCGCTGCATCAACGGCTCGAAGACCAGATTGCCGAAGATCGTATCCATCATGCCGCGCGCCGTCGTGCGCAGGCTCTTGAGGATGAAAGGGTTCAGATTGTCGAAGCTGCCGACGACGCAATAGGTGATCGAGCCACCCTTCGTCGCGTCGGGATTGACGTAGTCGAAATGCGTATAGCCGGGCGGTAGCGCCGGCTCGCCCTGCATGGCGATAGCGTGCTTCGGCTCCGATGCGGCCGGCTGATGCGAAAGGGCGAGAAACGATATCCCGGTGATCAGCCAAACAACAACGCGGCCCATGACCGTCTCCTTACTGGGTCGGCTTGATGATTCGGTGTGCACCCTAGCATGAGGCGGCTGCGCGCCGGCCAACCGCGCGTTCAACAATTGCTGACGCCGGGCTGGATTCGGCATCGCTTGCAGTGTAACACGCCCTCCGAAGTCATTCTGTTGCCTCATTTCGGCAACAGGTAGCTGGACCACACGGCACGAAGAAGCCGGTCCCGGGATCATTTGAGAGGAAGTGCACGACATGACGAGCCTGAACAGCAACGCGTACCGCCTGTCGGTCATGGCCGCTGGCGTGGTCGGCTTTCTCGGCGCAGGACTTCCCGCTGCTTCCGCACAGCAGCAACAGCAGATTCCGCAAGGCTGGTTCAAGGCCTGCACCAAGCAGGAAGACGTCGACATCTGCAACGTCCAGAACATCACCACCGCCGGCAACGGCCAGCTGGTCACCGGCGTCAGCCTGATCGAGCTGAAGGGCAAGGTGAACCGCAAGGTGTTCCAGGTGACGGTCCCGACCGGCCGTCTGGTGCCTCCCGGCATCGGCCTGCAGATCGACACCGGCAAGGCGCAGAAGCTCGAC
Organism: Mesorhizobium sp. WSM4822; assembly: GCF_055811155.1. NCBI lineage: Bacteria > Pseudomonadati > Pseudomonadota > Alphaproteobacteria > Hyphomicrobiales > Phyllobacteriaceae > Mesorhizobium > Mesorhizobium sp. WSM4822. The sequence continues at coordinate 113,220 of NZ_JBVVQM010000011.1, forward strand.
TATGTGATCTGCTTCCCGGATCGTTGCGTGGCGGAAGTGCCGCTGACCGATCAGCTCGTCGCCGCCTTCAAGAAGGGCCAGGCGATTACCCTGACCTCCGTCAATTTCCAGAACCAGCCCAATCCGATCAAGGTCGCCCTGCAGGGCTTCAGCGGCGCCTATGACGGACCGGCGCTGCAGCAGTCGGACATCGAGGACCGGCAAAAGAAGCTTCAGGACTTCGTCGCCAAGAACAACCAGGATTTCGCCAAGAAGCTCAAGGAAGAGCAGGACAAGGCGAAGACCGCCAACTGATCGGCCGATATCGCCGAGCCAACAAGAAAGCGGGGTCATGCCCCGCTTTTTTTGTGATTGTCTTCCAGTGGGCTAATGCCTGGACTGCCGCTTCGGCTGGTAGCCGCCGTCCGGCTTCTTGTCGAACATCTCCTTGATCTGCGGATGCCGGACCGGCTCCCCCGACTGATCCTCGAGCAGATTCTGCTCGGAGACATAGGCGATGTACTCGGTCTCCGAATTTTCGGCGAGCAGATGATAGAAAGGCTGATCCTTGTGCGGCCGCACGTCGGCGGGGATGGCTTCGTACCATTCGTCGGTGTTGGCGAATTGCGGATCGACATCGAAAATAATGCCCCTGAATGGAAACAGCCGGTGGCGAACCACCTGTCCGATCGCGAATTTGGCTGTTTTCATCGTACTCACCACTGAATTCCTTGGGCTTATTTGGCGCAGACCGCGCATCAATTCAATCCCGAGGCGCTTGACGCCCTATTAAGCAACGGGCTAGCCCGGCGCCAGGGTTTCGGACCAGCATAAAAATGTCTGACGTCATCGGTCTTGTTCTTCCGTTCTTCGGCTTGATTTTTGTCGGGTTCCTGGTGGCGCGCATCACCAGGCAGCCGCTGGAGGCGCTCGGCTGGATGAACACGTTCATCGTCTATGTCGCGCTGCCGGCACTTTTCTTCCAACTGCTTGCCAAGACGCCGTTCGAAGACCTGACGGAATGGCGCTTCATCTTCGGTTCGGTCGTCTCGACCTTCATGATATTTTCCTTGATGTTCATGGGGTCGGTCCTGACCTCGCGCGGCGAGATAGCGCAATCGACCATCAAGGCGCTCGCGGCCGCCTATGGCAATATCGGCTATATGGGACCGGGGCTGGCATTGCTGGCCTTCGGCGAGGAGGCGGCTGTGCCGGTCGCCTTGATCTTCTGTTTCGAGAACATCATGCATTTCGCCATCGCGCCCATGATGATGGCGCTGTCGGGCGACGACAAGACCACGCCTCTCCGGCTTGCGCTGGGTGTCGTGCGCAAGATCGTGCTGCACCCGTTCATCATCGCAACCGCCCTGGGCGTCGGCGCCGCCTATATCGGCTTTCGACCGCCCGTGCCGGTGGAGCGATTTCTGGAATATCTTTCCCGGGCGGCCGCACCTTGCGCGCTGTTTGCCATGGGCGTCACGCTGGCGCTCAGGCCGCTCAATCGCGTCCCGCACGAGATGGTTCCGATTGCGGCGCTGAAACTGATCCTGCACCCGTTGCTCTGCTATGTCGTGCTGAGCTGGATCGGCAATTTCTCGAAGACATGGGTCTTCTCGGCGGTGCTTCTGGCGGCATTGCCGACCGCCACCAACGTCTTCGTCATCGCCCAGCAGTATGGCGTCTGGGTACAGCGCGCGTCGGCCAGTGTGCTGATCACAACCTGTCTATCGGTCGTGACTGTCACCGGGCTGCTCTACCTGATCCGGCACGATATCCTAGCGCCGGACCTGTTTCCCTAACCCGCCGGCTAGCGCGGCAAAACCGCTGCCGGGACGAAGCCCCTCGCGCATGAAAAAAGCCCGAAGCGGCGCGAAGCCACCGAGCACGCCGAGCCCGGCCACGCGGGCCATCTGGGCCGGCAGCATGTCGGAAAGCAGCGACATGTTGAGCAGGTTGACCGCACCGCTACGCGCCAGAATATCGGGGCGGCGCTTGAAATCGTAAGCCGCAAGCGCCTTGGCTGCACCCGGGTCGGATCGATTTTCACAAGCGATTCCAACCAGATCGTCGACGTCCCTGATGCCGAGATTGAGGCCTTGCGCACCAATCGGCGGAAACACATGGGCGGCTTCGCCGACCAGCGCCACCCGATCTCGGGCGAAACGCAGCGGTGTCACCGCCGAAAGGGGATAGATCTGCCGGCCCGGCTCGACCGTCACCCGGCCCAGCATCGACTGCATCTGCTGTTCGACCCGCTGAGAAAGCGTCGTATCGTCCAGTGCGGCGAGGTCGGTCGCGGTCTCGGGCTTGACCACCCAGACCAGGCTGGAGCGATTGCCGGGCAATGGGACCTGCGTGAACGGACCGGTCTCGGTGTGGAATTCCGTCGAGGTGAAAGCGTGGTCGCCGCTATGGCCGAAATTGAGGACGAGAGCTGCCTGCGGGTAGGACCGGGCCGAGGTCGAGATGCCGGCCGCCTGGCGCGCCGGTGACAACCGCCCATCGGCGGCGACCGCAAGCGATGCGTCGACCGTGCTGCCGTCGGCCAGGACGGCACGGGCGTGCTCGGCATCGAGATGCCAGTTCGCCACTATCGACATCAGCCGGTCGATGCCGGCATGCGCGGCAACGGCGCTGGCGAGTGCCGGGTTGAGGACGCTGTTGGGAAGGTTCAGCCCGAATTGGTCCTCGTCGATTTCGCTGGCACGGAAGGTGACGACCGGGCTGCGGATCAGCCGGCTGGTGGCGTCGACGATGCGCATCACTTTCAGGGGCGCCGCCTTGGATTTGACGGCTTCGAGCACGCCAAGCCGGTCGAGCACTTTCAAGGCAGGGTTCATCAGGGCCGTCGTGCGGCCGTCGGGGGCAGTGGGCTCCGGCCCGACCAGCGTCACCGGGAAACCTTCGGCGGCAAAACCGAGCGCCGCGATCAGCCCTGCCGGCCCCGTGCCGGCAACCAGTATCCGCGCAGTTTGCTGATGCTCCAAGATCGGCTTCCGGCTTGCAATGCGAGGCGGGTCCACCCGACCTGCCGTTCGATGAGCATATAGGTCAGATCATGTCGCTTGATCAACGCGGCGATTCGGCCCATTCGGATGTCATGACCGGCCAGCAGGACGACTTCAGCCATCTCGACCGCGCCGGCCGCGCCATGGCCGGCATCGCGCGCAATCCTCGCGTCACGGTAAACGTCGTTGTCGGCGCTTGCATCCTGCTTGCCTGGCTGTCTCTTGCGGCGATGGCAATCCGCGGGGCTGAAACAGGGATTGCGGGCGTCGGCGCCCCTGGCGACACGATCCTGCGCAGGCTGCCGCAACTGCCGCTGCCCGATTTCCTGGAACGGTTCTTTGTGCTGTGCCTCTCACCGGTGCCTTTGGACGCAAGTCTCGGCTTGCAGGTCGGCGCGCTCGTTTTCATGTGGCTCCTGATGGCGGTCGCGATGATGCTGCCTTCGGCGGCGCCGATGATCCGCACCTATTGCGAGATCACTGACACGGCTCGCATCAAGGGCGAACCGGTCGTTCACCCGCTGGTGCTGGTCACCGGTTACCTCAGCGTCTGGCTCGCCGCTTCAATGATGTTCGCGGCGCTGACCTTGGCCGTCCATGCATTCGCCTCATCAGCCGGGATGCTCGATCCGGTCGTCGGCCTTGCCGGTGCGCTCGCTCTCGTGATTGCCGGCCTCTACCAGTTCAGCGGCCTCAAGGAAGCTTGCCTGAAGAAATGCAAGAACCCGTTCTCGGTCCTGTTTTCGAACTGGAGCGCAAGGCCCCTTAACATCTTTCGGCTCGGTGTCGCGCAAGGTCTGTGGTGTCTCGGCTGCTGTTGGGCCTTGATGCTGGTGATGTTCGCCGTTGGCGTCATGAACATTTTCTGGATGGCGTTGATCGGGCTGTTCACCCTGATCGAAAAACAAACAGCCAGCAGGGTTCCAACCCGGCTGGGCGGTGCGATACTGCTTGTCTGGGCAGCCGCGCTGCTAGTAATCTCGCTGTGAGTGGGGGAAAATCGATGGCAGACCAGAGCTGGGCGATGAAGGGAGAGCTCGTACTCTCCTGCAATTGCACGGTTTTTTGCCCCTGCGTGCTATCGCTTGGCAATCATCCGCCGACCGAAGGCTATTGCCAGACCTGGGCGGGGTTTCGTATCGATGCAGGCCATTTCGGTGAGGTCGATCTGTCCGGCCTCAATCTCGGGCTGATTATGGAAATCCCCGGCTACATGAGCCGCGGCAACTGGACCGCCGGCCTGTTCATCGACAGCCGAGCCTCGGTCTACGCAGTCAAGGCGCTGACCAAGATCTTCACCGGCAAGGCAGGCGGAACCACATCGCTGCTCTCCATCCTCGTCGGCAAATTCCTTGGCGTCGAGCAGGTGCCAATCACCTATGAGACGCGTGACAAGACGCGTATCTTCCAGATTCCGAAGATCATCGACGGGGCGGTGACACCCATCCCCGGCAAGGACCGCGACAAGGACACGGTGATCAGCAATTCGGAATACTGGATCGCTCCCGAGATCATCGTGGCCAGGTCCGATAAGAGCAAGATGCGGGCTTTCGGCCGCAACTGGAATTTCGCCGGCCGTTCGGCCGAAATCTGCAAGCTGGATTGGCGGGGCCCGTGAGCAAGAACACAACGGCCCGAAAAGCCGCCAAAAAGATAACGGACCGGATTCCCAGGCCGAAGAAGAAGGTCACCTGGCCACAGGCGAGGGCGTTCTCCGTCCACCTCTTGACCGCCTCAGGGTCATTCCTGGCCTTCCTGTCGCTTGTGGCGGCGAGCGAAGAGCGCTGGACCGCAATGTTCTGGTGGCTCGGGCTGGCATTGTTCGTCGACGGCATCGATGGACCGATCGCGCGCAAGCTCGAGGTCAAGGAGATCCTGCCGACTTGGTCGGGCGAACTGCTCGACAACATCATCGACTACGTGACCTACGTGCTGATCCCGGCCTTCGCCCTCTATCAGCGCGGCTTCATGGGCGAGGGCCTGTCATTCCTGTCGGCGGCGATCATCGTCGTTTCCAGCGCCATCTACTATGCCGACACCGGCATGAAGACGAAGGAGAATTTCTTCAAGGGATTCCCCGTGGTCTGGAACATGGTGGTGTTCACCCTGTTCGTCATCGAGCCCGGACAATGGGTTTCGTTCGCGGTGGTGGTGGTGGCCGGCGTCCTGACTTTCGTGCCGATCAACTTCATCCACCCGGTGCGGGTGGTGCGGCTGCGGCGCATCAACCTTGGGATGACCCTCTTATGGTGCGCTTTCGGCGCGCTCGCCCTGGCCCAGGCGGCACTCGCTGCCTTCTACGATCAGATCGGCGTGCTGGGCGAACAGGTCAGCACCTTCACCAAGATCGGCATTACCATCACCGGGCTTTACCTTGCCTGCATCGGTGGCATCATGCAGTTCTTTCCCAATCTCGGTGCCAAAAAGGCTTGATCAGCCGCTCCCACAGGAAGCCTAGCCCACAGGAAGCCCAGCAATGTCGAAAGCGATCCGCATTCACGCCAATGGCGGCCCGGAAGTTCTGACCTATGAGGACGCTGACCCCGGCCAGCCGGGATCCGGGCAGATCCTGGTCCGGCACACCGCGATCGGCCTCAATTTCATCGATGTCTACCATCGCTCTGGCCTCTACCCGCCGCCTGGCGGCTTCCCGCTCGTGCCAGGCAGCGAAGCTGCCGGCGTGGTGCTGGAGGTCGGCCAGGGCGTCGACTGGCTGAATCCGGGCGATCGCATCGCCTATGCCGTGACGACGGGCGCTTACGCGCAACAGCGCGTCATCGATGCCAGCCGCGTCGTCAAGGTTCCGGATGGCATCAGCGACGAACAGGCCGCGGCGATGATGCTGAAGGGCATGACCGCGGAATATCTGCTGCGCCGGACGTTCAAGGTGAAGGCCGGCGACACGATCCTGTTCCACGCCGCGGCAGGCGGCGTCGGGCTGATCCTCGGCCAATGGGCAAAACATCTCGGCGCCACCGTCATCGGCACCGCCAGCTCGTCCGACAAGATCGAGCTCGCCAGGGCGCATGGTTTCGATCATGTCATCAACTACAAGGAACAGGATTTCGTCGCCGGCGTCGCCGCCATCACCGGCGGCAAAAAATGTGATGTCGTCTATGATTCGGTCGGCAACGACACATTTCCGGCTTCGCTCGACTGCCTGCGGCCGCTTGGCATGTTCGTCAGCTTTGGCCAGTCCTCGGGACCCATACCGCCATTCAGCATGTCATTGCTGGCCCAGAAGGGCTCGCTGTTCGCAACAAGGCCGACACTGTTCGTCTACAACGCAAAACGCGAGGACCTCGACGCTTCTGCCGCCGCCCTGTTCGAGGTCGTGCTCAGCGGCGCGGTCGAGATCAAGATCAACCAGCGCTACGCGCTCAAGGACGCCGGCAAGGCGCATTCCGACCTCGAGGGCCGCAGGACCACAGGGACGACCATTCTCATCCCTTAGTTCGTTCTGCCTTGCTATCCCTTGAATTTCCGCTGAAATTCTTGAAGCTCTTTCAAGACGTGTGCCGCTTTCCGATGAGAGCCGGCCGCGCCTACCATGCCTGCGGGAACACAGAACATGTCTGGCTAACCAGATGGGAGGCACTGTGAGTGCAAATCACGACGGCACGAACCTGCTTGAGGTTCGTGGCCTCACCAAGATATTCGGCACGCTGACGGCGTGCGATCATATCGATCTCGACATCGCCAGGGGTGAGATCCACGCCCTGCTTGGCGAAAACGGCGCCGGCAAGTCGACGCTGGTGAAGATGCTGTTCGGTTCGCTGGAGCCCAATGCCGGCGAGATCTTCTGGAACGGGCAGGCCGTCAGGATTTCCAGCCCCGGCGTCGCGAAAAAACTCGGTATCGGTATGGTGTTCCAGCACTTCTCGCTGTTCGAGGCGCTGACCGCGGCCGAAAACATTGCCCTGTCGCTGGACGACGGCTCGCCGATCAACAGCATCGCTGCGAAGGCGAGGGCGCTTTCCTTCAGCTACGGCCTGCCGCTCGATCCTGAATCGCTGGTCGGCGACCTGTCGGTAGGCGAACGCCAACGCATCGAAATCATCCGTTGCCTGTTGCAAACGCCTCAGCTCATCATCCTGGACGAGCCGACCTCGGTGCTGACGCCGCAGGAAGCCGACAAGCTGTTCGAGACGCTGGAGCGCCTGCGTTCGGAAGGCAAATCCATCCTCTACATTTCGCACCGGCTCGAAGAGGTCAAACGCATCTGCGACCGCGCCACCGTGTTGCGCCACGGCAAGGTCGTCGGCCACTGCAATCCGCGCGAGGAAACCGCGTCTTCGCTGGCTCGCATGATGGTCGGCAACGAGGTGCAGGCGGTGGTGCGCGCGCCGGTCGAGGGGATCGCCACGGCGCAGCCGCTGCTCGAGATTCGCAACCTCAGCCGCAAGCCGGCAACACCGTTCTCGATCCCGCTCAAGGGCATCAACCTGAACGTCCGGGCGGGCGAGGTGATCGGCATCGCCGGCGTCGCCGGCAACGGCCAGGGCGAGTTCTTCGAATCCGTCTCAGGCGAAGTGCCGCAGCAGGATGCATCCTCGGTGCGCATTCGCGGTAAGGACGCAGGCGGCCTCACCATCACCGGGCGCCGACTGCTGGGCGCTGCCTTCGTGCCGGAGGAGCGCCTCGGCCACGGTGCGGCACCGCGCATGAAGCTTTCCGAAAACCTGCTGCTGTCGCGCCATGCCACCGACGGCAAGGCGTTCGTCGGTTCCGGCGGGATGGTGAAGAGCGGTGCCATCCAAGCCGCGTCCCAACGCATCATCGAGGCGATGGATGTACGCAAGAGTGCGCCGGATCCGGAGGCCGCGGCCCTTTCGGGCGGCAATCTGCAGAAATTCATCGTCGGCCGTGAACTCGACCGCCGGCCAAGCGTCATGGTGGTGAACCAGCCGACCTGGGGCGTGGATGCGGGCGCTGCCGCTCATATCCGCCAGGCCTTGATCGAGTTGTCGCGCAGCGGATCGGCGGTGCTGGTGATCAGCCAGGATCTCGACGAGCTGTTCGAGATATCGGATGCGATCGCGGTCATGCACAATGGCGAGCTGTCGAAACCTATGCCGATCGCCGAGGCAACCTTCGAAAAGGTAGGTTTGCTGATGGGCGGCGCCGAACCAGGCCACGCCGAACACTCGCTGGAGACGGCATGATGCGCCTCGAACTCGTCAAACGCCCGCAGCGTTCCATGCTGTTTTCGGCCCTGTCGCCGTTCATCGCCTTCGCGCTGACCATCATTGCCGGCGCCGTCATGTTCGCGCTGCTCGGCGTCAATCCGCTGACCGCGTTCAATATCTATTTTATCGAGCCGATCAGCCAGGTCTGGCAGCTACATGAGCTGGCGATCAAGGCAGCGCCGCTCATCCTGATCGCCGTCGGCCTGTCGGTCTGCTACAAGGCCAACATCTGGAACATCGGCGCCGAAGGCCAGTTCATCCTCGGCGGCATTGCCGGTTCGATGATTCCCGTGCTGTTTCCGCAGTTCGAAGGTCCGCTGGTGCTGCCGCTGATGCTGTTGCTCGGCATGGTCGGCGGCGCGGCCTATGCCGCGATCCCGGCTCTGCTCAAGACTCGCTTCGGCACCAACGAAATCCTGACCAGCCTGATGCTGGTCTACGTCGCGCAGCTCTTCCTTGATTGGCTGGTGCGCGGACCCTGGCGCGATCCGCAGGGCCATGGTTTCCCGCAGACCATCCAGTTCAACGATTCGGCCGTGTTGCCGGAGCTGATGCCGGATGCCGGGCGAGCAAACTGGGGTTTTGTCTTCGCATTGGTCGCCGCGGTGCTGGTCTGGATCCTGATGAGCCGCATGCTGAAAGGTTTTGAGGTGCGCGTGCTGGGCTCAAGCCCGCGGGCAGGGCGCTTCGCCGGCTTCGGCCTCAACCGCATGGTCTTTTTTGCTTTCCTGCTGTCAGGCGCTCTGGCGGGTCTCGCCGGCATCTCCGAGGTCTCGGGCGCCATCGGGCAACTGCAGCCTGTCATTTCGCCCGGCTATGGCTTCACCGCCATCATCGTGGCTTTCCTTGGCCGCCTCAACCCGCTCGGCATCGTTGCCGCCGGTCTGGTGCTGGCGCTGACCTATCTCGGCGGCGAAGCGGTGCAGAGCGCGCTCGGCATCTCCGACAAGGTGGCGCGGGTGTTCCAGGGCATGCTGCTGTTCTTCGTGCTCGGCTGCGACACGCTCATCCACTACCGCATTCGCCTGGTCGGCCTGGCGCTGACCAAGCCGGAAGGTGCCGCGAAACTCGAAGCCGCGCCAAAGTTGAAGGAAGCCCGTTGATGGACATCACCGTAAACATCCTTCTGACCATCGCCACGGCGGCAACGCCCCTGTTGATCGCGGCAATCGGCGAACTGGTGGTCGAGCGCTCCGGCGTGCTCAATCTCGGCGTCGAGGGCATGATGATCATGGGCGCTGTCGGCGGATTCGGCGCGACCTATCTCACCGGCTCGCCCTGGATCGGCCTTTTGGCGGCAATCGCCATGGGCGCGGTGTTCTCGCTGCTGTTTGCCGTCATGACGCTGTCGCTGGCCACCAACCAGGTGGCGACCGGCCTGTCGCTGACGCTGCTCGGCCTTGGCCTGTCCGGCATGATGGGCACCAGCTTTGTCGGCCAACCCGGCGAAAGGCTGCCCAACCTCTACATTCCCGGTCTGACGGAAATGCCTGTCGTCGGCAGGCTGCTGTTCGGTCAGGACCCGATCTTCTACATTTCGATCGCGCTCACCGCGGCCGTCATGTGGTTCCTGTTCAAGACAAGGACCGGACTGACGCTGCGCTCGATCGGCGACAGCCACACCTCGGCCCATGCGCTTGGCATCCAGGTCATCCGCTATCGCTATCTCGCGGTGATCTTCGGCGGCGCCTGTGCCGGGCTTGCCGGCGGCCATCTGTCGCTGGTCTACACGCCGCAATGGGTCGAGAACATGAGCGCCGGCCGCGGCTGGATCGCGCTGGCGCTGGTGGTGTTCGCCTCCTGGCGGCCATGGCGGGTGCTGGCCGGCGCCTACATCTTCGGCGCGGTGTGGATCGGCCAGCTTCATGCACAGGCTTTTGGTATTCCAGTGCCTTCACAGTTCCTTTCTTCGCTGCCCTATCTGGCAACCATCGTGGTTCTCGTTCTAATCTCGCGCAACAAGCGTCTGACGATGATGAACACGCCGGCTTCCTTGGGGCAGCCATTCGTTCCGGATCGTTGACAATAAAAACAAACGGGAAGCTCCAAGGCTTAACTCAGAGAGGTAACACAATGAAAAAACTGCTTATTGCCCTGATGACCACGACCGCCGCCATGTCGCTGGCAGTGACGGCGGAAGCTGCGGACAAGCTGAAGGCATGCTGGGTCTACACCGGCCCGATCGGCGACTTCGGCTACTCCTACCAGCACGACCAGGGCCGTCTCGATGTGAAGAAGGCGCTCGGTGACAAGGTCGAAACAGCCTATCTCGAAAACGTCTCGGAAGGTCCCGACGCCGACCGCGCTTTCGAGCGCCTGGCGCGCGAAGGCTGCAAGCTCATCTTCGGCACCTCCTTCGGCTTCATGGACCCGGAAGTGAAGGTCGCCAAGAAATTCCCCAAGGTGATGTTCGAGCACGCCACCGGCTACAAGACCGCTGACAATCTCGGCATCTACAATGCGCGTTTCTACGAAGGCCGCTACGTGCTCGGCCAGATCGCCGCCAAGGAATCGAAGGCCGGCGTTGCCGGCTACATCGTTTCCTTCCCGATTCCCGAAGTGGTGATGGGCATCAACTCCTTCATGCTCGGCGCACAGTCGATTAACCCGAACTTCAAAGCCAAGATCGTCTGGGTGAATTCCTGGTTCGATCCGGGCAAGGAAGCCGACGCCGCCAAGGCGCTGTTCGACCAGGGTGCCGACATCATCGTCCAGCACACCGATTCGACCGCTGCCCTGCAAGTGGCCGAGGAGCGGGGCCTGAAGGGCTTTGGGCAGTCATCGGACATGATCAAGTTCGCGCCCAAGGCGCAGCTGACTTCGCTCACCGATGATTGGGGTCCCTATTACATCAGCCGGGTCCAGGCAGCCCTCGACGGTACCTGGAAGCCGGGCAATGTCTGGCTCGGCATCAAGGACGGCGCCGTCAAGCTCGCCCCTTATACCAACATGCCCGACGACGTGAAGGCGATGGCCGAAGCCACCGAAAAGAAGATCTCCGACGGCTGGAATCCCTTCACCGGGCCGATCGCCAAGCAGGACGGCACGCCATGGCTGAAGGATGGCGAAGTCGCCGACGACGGCACGCTGCTCGGCATGAATTTTTATGTGAAGGGCGTCGACGACAAGCTGCCGAAATAACCAGCGCGAGACATGAGACGGAGGGGCGCCGCAAGGCGCCCTTCTTCATTCGGCGGGCTGTGCGCCGGCAGAGGGGCGATGAAACCGCGTTCGTCCGGCATCGACCACACGGCCGAGCCAGAACCTGAGCAACCGCTGTACCGGTCGTTCGCAGGTGCGCCAGATCGCCCACGAAATGAAAAGCATGAGCACGATGCAACCAAGGGCGGCAATCCATTTGCCGACAAGGGGCGTTGCCGCATTGATGGCGAGATAGCCGATCTCCTGATGCAGCAGATAGAGCGGATAGGTCAGCCCGCCCAGCGCCAGGGTGAGCGCCGATGCCCTCACACGGTGGCGCAGCAGCACCGCGCCGATCAGAGCCGCGTGCATGACGGCGTTGGCGAGGACAAGATTGGCCGAGGAGACGGCGATGCCGTAGTGGCCAAGCATCCAGCGCTGCGTCACCGACAGCGTTCCGCAGGAGATCAGGAACGCGGCGGCGAGCAGCAGCAGGGCCGGCACAGAACGGCCATGCGAATGGATGTGGTGGACCAGCACGCCGGCGGCGAAGAACGGGCCGAACTCGGTGAGGAACAGCAGCCTGGCTCCGCCGCTGCCGATGAAGAACTCGTTCAAGGCCGAGATTGCCAGCCAGATGAAGATCAGCTCCAGCTTGCGTTTCTGGAAGAGCCCGGTGAACAGGGCCAGCGTGATCCATCCGTAGAACACCAGTTCAAGCACGATCGACCAGTAGACGCCGTCCATGAAGGGTTGGCCGAAGGCCGGCGCGAACATCGACAGGTTGGCGACATACTGGCTGAAAGAGGCTGGAAGCAACGGTGTGCCGGCAAGGGTGAGAACTGCGAAGGTGATCGTCATGCAGAACAGAAAACCCGGATAGAGGCGAACGAACCGCGCGATCGCAAACTGATCCCAGCTCCGGTTTTCCGCCGACCAGGCAATGACGAAACCGCTGATCAGGAAGAACAGATTGACGCCGAGATAGCCGTAGAGGGCGAACGGTGCGGCAAGCGGATAGCCCTGCGCGAGGTAGCCTTCGGCGGCCGCGCCGCGAAAGAAATAGTGAAAGAACACGACAGCAAGTGCTGCCGCCAGCCTGAGCAAATCCAGCGTCGCGATGTAATTTTGTTCCGCAGATCTGGTGTTCATCCGCATTCCCCCGCATCTCCGGTCCGCAAACCATAGAGCGGATCGCGGCTGAGCGGGTTAAAAGGCTGAACTATCGCCAGATGTAGTAAATACGGCCCTCAGACCGCCGAACCATAAAGGTCATAGGCGTCGGCGCGGTCGATCTTGACGGTGACGATATCGCCCTGGCGCAAAGGGCGGCGCGACTGGATATGCACCGAGCCATCGATCTCGGGCGCGTCGTATTTGGTGCGGCCCTTTGCCGACGTGCCATGCGCCTCGTCGATCAGCACCGGCAGGCGCTTGCCGACCTTCTTGGCCAGCTGCGTTGCCGAAATCTTCTGCTGGCGCTGCATGAAACGGTGCCAACGCGCCTCCTTGATCTCTTGGGGAACCTGTTCGAGACCGAGATCGTTGGAGCGGGCGCCGCGGACCGGCTCGTATTTGAAGCAGCCGGCGCGATCGATCTTGGCCTCGTCGAGCCAGTCTAGCAGCATCTCGAAATCGTCGTCCGTCTCGCCGGGGAAGCCGACGATGAAGGTGGAGCGAATGGCCAGATCCGGGCAGACCTCACGCCAGCCGCGAATGCGCTCGAGCGTCTTTTCGCCGTGTGCCGGCCGGCGCATGTTCTTCAATACCTGCGGCGAAGCGTGCTGGAAGGGGATATCCAGGTAAGGAAGGATCTTGCCCTCTGCCATCAGCGGGATGACGTCGGCGACATGCGGGTAGGGGTAGACATAGTGCATGCGCACCCAGATGCCCAGCTTGCCCAGTTCCTCGGACAGATCGAGGAATTTTGCGCGCACCTCACGGTCGCCGAACATCGACGTCTGATACTTGATGTCGATGCCGTAGGCGCTGGTGTCCTGTGAGATCACCAGAAGTTCCTTGACCCCAGCCTTGGCCAGTTTCTCGGCCTCGCGCAGCACATCGGCCGCCGGCCGCGAGACGAGGTCGCCACGCAGTGCCGGAATGATGCAAAAGGTACAGCGGTTGTTGCAGCCTTCGGAAATTTTCAGATAGGCGTAGTGGCGCGGCGTCAGCTTGACACCCTGCGGCGGCAAAAGATCGACATAAGGGTCGTGCGAAGGCGGCGCGGCCTCATGCACGGCAGCCATCACGCTCTCATAGGCCTGCGGCCCGGTGATCGCCAGCACATTGGGGTGCTTTTCGCGAATGACGTCCGGCTCTGCGCCCAGGCAACCGGTGACGATCACCCGGCCGTTTTCCGAAAGCGCGGAGCCGATGGCGTTGAGCGACTCGTCGCGAGCGGAATCGAGAAAGCCGCAAGTGTTGACGACGACAAGGTCGGCGCCGTCATGCTTGCGGGCGATTTCGTAACCTTCGGCGCGCAGGCGCGTGATGATGCGCTCCGAATCCACAAGGGCCTTCGGGCATCCAAGACTGACAAAACTCACGCGTGGAGCGGACATAGAGCGTTTCCGGGCTTTTCAGGATTGCCGGCGCAGTACCACACTTATTGCGGCATTGGTATGGGCACGCCCGCGATGCGGCAAAACGCACGGCGGTCTTGCTTCCACGGCGTGAAGATGCCGATGTCCGCCAGCCTCAGCCGACCGCACCGTTTACATGCGGCCAAACCTCCACCGCGCCACGATAGATCATGTCCACAGCCACATAGAAAATGATCAGCAGGCCGACATAGGCAATCCAGCGGTGGCGATGCAGCAGCTTGGCAATGAAAGTCGCGGCCAGCCCCATTAGGGCGATCGACAGCACCAGGCCGATGATCAGCACCGGAAAATGATCACGCGCCGCTCCAGCCACCGCCAACACGTTGTCGAGCGACATCGACACATCGGCGACGACAATCTGCAAGGCAGCCTGGCCAAGCGTCTTGCGCTTCGTCTTGCCGGCGACCGCCTGGTCGTTGTTGAGGTCCGAATTCGACAGTGCCTCGGTCGCTTCCAGTTCATCGGCATGCGACGTACGCAACTCGCGATACATCTTCCAGCAGACCCACAGCAGCAGGATGCCGCCGGCGAGCAGCAGGCCGACGATCGCCAGCAGCTTGACGGTAATTGCGGCAAACCCGATGCGCAGCACCGTTGCCGCCACCACGCCGAGAAGAATCGCCTTCTTGCGTTGTTCGGCTGGCAGGCCGGCCGCGGCGAGGCCGATGACGATCGCATTGTCGCCAGCCAGCACGAGGTCGATGGCGATGACCTGGAGCAGGGCGGTCAGACTGGCAGCGCTGAAAAAAATGTCCATCGACAGGAAGCCCTTGCTGATTTTGCCGAGTGTTCGTCGATTATCCAGAGGCCCTAACTTGGTGGTCCCCTGGCGTCAAGGGATCACGCGTGGCTGCATCACCGAAGCAGCGTTGCGTCAAACCGGATCAGGCTTTGCGGCACTCACCGACAGCCGGGCAAAACCACGGCCGATCGCAAATCAATCGTAGAGATTGTACTTTGCCCAGTCGGCTTCTGGAATCTCGTCCCCGATCCGGTAACGGAGCTGCAGAACTTCCATATGGTCCGGCGCGGTCTGGCACTTGAATTTCAGCCGGTACCACTGCCCCTTGCTGCGAAACGCAGCACCCGAGCTCTTGATTGCATCGGCGCCCATCTCGGGCGTGGCGAAGGCGTAGGCGACGACGCGATCGGCTTTGAATTTGCGATCGTCATGGGTGATGCGGTCGAGCACTTCGGCGTCGCAACGCTGTTCAAGACGGGTTTGGGGATCGAGTTTCATCAGACCGGCGCGCAATGCACTGTCCATTGCGCTGGCTGGAAAACTCAGTGTCACTGACGCCAAGGCGGTCATGCAGAGCTTCTTCATGGGCGGGACAACCAACATATTTTGTCGGAGAAATCAACCGAGCGAACCGCCTCGGACGCCGCGGGAATCTTCAATCATATGGCCGGTGCGTTCAAAATTGCGTGTCGGGATTCGTCGTGCGATGCCTGCGGCCAACGGACCAAAGACGCACGGCCGGCATCGGTGAGACCGTAAAGGCCGCGGTCGACGCGCGCGAACCAGCCATAGACATTGTGCTGCAGGATTTTCGGCGCGATCGGCGTCACCGCCTTCAGATCTCGCGGCCGCCTGGGTCCGTCCACCATGGCGGCAGCGCAGGCGAGGGCGCTTTGGCGATAGGCCGTCATGATCGGATTGCGCGATCCTCCTCCGGCAACCGGATCGCCGCGGCGGCGCTGGTGCTCGTCGACCAGACGAGAGCGCCGGCGGGCATTCTTGCGCGGCGCCAGCGCGATCGGGCTGAGAAGCACCTCGACCCGGTCCGTCGCGGTCACACCGAGCAGGCCGAAGCCAAGACGGCGGCAGAGATTGCGGAACCTGGCGTCGCTTTCGCGGCCCTTGCCGCGGGCCGACATGCGCGCGGCCAGCCACACCTCGTCGCAGGCCGCCGCGCGATCGACACCTTGCAGCACCAGTTCGAGATTGAACTGCAGCTTCAACTCGCAGATGACGACAACCGGCGGCTCCCCCTCGCGCAACGCAACGACATCGCAGCCGCCGATCTCGCCTTTGACGACGAAGTCGAGGCTTTCGAGGAACCGCTTCACCGGCGCATAGAGTGAGGTTTCGTTCATGCTCAAGGTTTAGCCGATTCGACGCGAAAAGCCTTCCCGGGGTTCGGCGTTCCACGGCCCGAAAGCGGATCGGGGTGGATACCGCACCGTCGGGCCATCAGTCAGGCTTCGGTGTTCGGCACTGCCCGGTTCGGCAGCTTCCTGCGGCGCAGGAGGGGATAGCCGATCTGACCGAAATAGGTGGAGGGGATCGGATCGTCGACGCCGTACTTTTCCGGCACCTTGTCGCCGGTGGGATTGTAGGTGCCGAACAGCATGTCGAGGAAAGGCAACTGCCCGGCGAAGTTCTTGTCATAGGCTTCGCGCTGGTTGGCATGGTGCCAGCGATGGAACTGCGGGCTGGCGATCAGCCACTTCAAAGGGCCGAACGGAATCCGCACGTTTGAATGCACAAGCAGCGTGTGTCCAAGGTAGATGGTCGAAAAGACGGCGATCGAGGCTTCCGAGAAGCCGAGGAAAAAGATCGGCGTCAGCGATATCGCCTTTGTGACGATGGCGTCGACGGGGTGATTGTGGAAGGCCCCGAGCCAGTCGAGTTCCTCAATGCCGTGGTGAACGGCATGGAACTTCCAAAGCGCGGGGATTTTGTGGAAGGCCCGATGTGTCCAGTAGACGCCGATATCGGTAATCACGATGATTTCGGCAACCTGCAGCCAGACGGGCTGGCCGCTGACGGCCTGCGTTATCGCCGGCGGGACAAGGAGCGCAGCGGCACCGAGCGCGCCTGCCGCCATCATGACGATGGCCAGCTTTATGATGAAGCCGTTGAACAGCAGATAAATCAGATCGACAGCAAACCCCTTGCGGAAAATCTTCTGCGGCCGCTCGGCAAACAGATGTTCGAACGGAATGAAGATCAGCGCGCAGATCAACAGTGCCTTGATGCCAAAGATATCCATCGATTCGCCTCTGCTGCCGGCGCGCCGCCTGCTCCCTCGAGAAGAAACACATCTCCCTTTCCAAAGGCTAAAGGCTCTGTAAGGGCGCTGACGCACGGAACGTGCAAGCAATGTCGCCGAACGCAACGGCTCGGAGCAATGGGACCGTCGAACGCGGTTCTTTGACACGGCTCGAACCGTTCGTGTCCTAGCCGTCAAGACCCCAAAGATCCGGGTTGCGTTTGAAATACTCAATCAGCATCTCGGTGAGGACGCGCACTTTCCGCGTAGGATGCTGCCCCGGCGGGCGTACGACATACGCAGCTCCCGGAGGTACCGGATAGCGTGTCATGATCGGGACCAGCGCGCCGGAGGCCACATGTTCATGTGTAATGCAATCGGGGAGCCAGGCGATGCCGAGACCCGCCGCCGCCGCCGCGGCAAGCGCCGTGGCGCTGTCGGCCTTGAATCTTCCCTGCGGCTGGACCGTAACAATCTTGCCGCCATCCATGAACTGCCAGGCTTCCGTTCCCTGCATGAGGGCCTGATGGGTGACGAGTTCGTCCGGAGTCTCGGGTGACGCGTGCGCTTTGATGTAGTCCGGGCTCGCGACAAGCTTTCCATGGATAGGCCCGACGCGCTTCGCGATCAGGTTGGAGTCCTGAAGGTAGGCGCCCCGGATCGCGCAATCGAAACCCTCTGCGATGAGATCGACGAAGCGATCGCTGTATGAAGTATGGATGTGAAGATTCGGGTGCAGACGCGCCATTTCCGCGAGCACGGGGGCAAAATGGGTCGCGCCGAAAGTAAGCGGCATGGCAACCCTCAGGCGGCCGCGTAGCTCACCGGTGGGGAAGATCGCTTCCCTGGCCGTATCAATCTCGGCGCTGGCTCGGGCCGCATGATCTCTGAAAGTAATTCCCGCCTCCGTGAGCGAGGCGCCGCGGGTCGTTCGTGCAAGAAGCTGGACGCCAAGCTCCGCCTCAACCCGAAAGAGCCGCCGACTGACGATCGACTTGGAGACGCCGAGTCGGCGGGCGGCGGCCGATACGCCCCCGGCATCGGCCACTACGACGAATGTCTGCAGATCTTCGATGTCCAATCGGCGTTCCTCGTTTCGCGACACAGCTTGCCTGAATATGGCACTATCGCATCATTAAAAGGAACAGCAAATTGCGTTTCGGCAACGTCGCCCGCTGGCGCATGTCTCCCGAAAACCCATGCCGTCCAGACGGCAGAGAAAGGAAGTCTTGATGACCCCTCGTAACGGCCTTGCTTCGCTTCTTCGTCCCGCAGATTCGGTCCTCGTCCTGATCGACCACCAGCCCTATCAGCTGGCCAATCTGAACAGCCACGACCCACACATGGTGGTCAACAACACGACCGCGCTGGCGAAGCTAGCAAAAGCCTTCGGTGTTCCGACCATTCTCACCAGCGTGATTGCGGCGCGCGGAGGACTTCTCTTCAAGCAGATCACCGACGTATTTCCGGACCAGGAAGTCATCGATCGCACCTGGGTGAACACCTGGCAGGACGAGAATGTGGTGAACGTCGTCAAGGCGACCGGCCGCAAGCAGCTGATCATCGCCGGCCTGTGGACCGAGGTCTGCGTCGCAATGCCTGTGATCCAGGCCGCCGGCGAAGGCTGGGACGTGACCGTGATCACCGACGCGTCGGGCGGGATTTCGAGGGAGTCTCACGAAGTTGCCATCCAGCGAATGATCGCGGCCGGCGCGAACGTGATGACCGTGATGGCGCTCACTGGCGAATGGCAACGCGATTGGGCGCGCACCGAGCATGTCGAGGAGCTGACCGAGATTCTCATTCAGCACTTCGGCGGCAGCGGCATCGCGTACCTCTGGGAACAGCAGCTGCTCAACACGCCGGTGCCGAGCGCCGCGGGCTGATCTGGGCGGAGGTGACGAAAGCTGGAGCGATCCAGCGCCAACAGGCTGGCTGCTTATCGAGCCGCGTCATCCCACTCCACAAGACGGCCGCCCATGCCCGAATGCAGGGGCGGCCGGTGTCATCAACGATCACTTCCTCCAGCCATTGACCGCAACTGCAGCCGGCGCAGCCTGACTATCTATCGCCTCATTCAAAGGACCATGGAGATGTTCGGCGGAGCGCTCCCGAGAGGAAATAACAGTCATCCATCCGAACTTCAAAGTGAGCCTGACGCAACCGGGCGCTCTGATCGAGACGATGACTCGCAGTTCGGATATATCGACTGGAACAGAGGACCTTGCAACCAATCGACAACCCGTCAAGCACGCGGTTGTCATCATGTCTTAGGTACAAACTGCTACCCATGTCTCCGGAACGGACCTTCGACGTCTGGCGGAGGAAGTGGGATTCGAACCCACGGTGAGCTTGCACCCACGCCGGTTTTCAAGACCGGTGCCTTAAACCGCTCGGCCATTCCTCCATCGTAATTCTTCAACCACTTGGGTAGCGCGAGGCCAGCTCGTTTGGCCTGTTGGCACCGGATTGGCACCGAAGGCGCTCCCGGCTGGTTCACGCCTCATTCCTGTAAAGCGGCATTGAGGGCTGCGTCAACCACCGCTGCGTCGGTTCCTGCTTTCCTGGGCAGACTCTGAGCGTGTCGGGATCGAGCACCGGGACTAGCGCGGTCCAATGGTGCATGAAGAAGAGAGCCCGCCGCGGGCGTTGCCCGAGATGTGAGGCGCTGCAGTGCTTGCATGCAGGGGGCCAGGCAAGGGCGCAATCCGGCTATCGACCGGAACCCATCAAGCAACCGGGCGGACGGGTTAATCCCCACAGGGCCAACCTCTTGGGACGGCTGCGGTATTCCCCCAAAAATTTAGTTCGCCAAGGGAACAGCTGCTGGTGAGGAAGGCCGAAGCTGCAATTTGGCTCCGGCCTGAGCTGTCCTCAGTCTTTGCAGCTTTCATCGGCCTTTGCCGCCGCGGCCTTATCACCATGCTGCTGCGCCTCAATGTCCTGCTGCGAGGTTGCGAGATTCTTGTCGCCGCCGCCTTCAGCGCCCGCCAATGGCATTGTGGCGCCATCCTTGGCGGTTGGCTTGCCCGCGCTGTCCGTGGCTTTCGGGGCCTCTAAGGGCGCGTGAGTTCCATCTTTCGAAATGCCGGCGGTCTGCTCGGCATCCGTCCCGGCATTGGAAGCCGACTTGTCCGGGCATGCGGCGATCGCAGACCCGGCAGAAAGTGACATTGCGATCGCGATTGTCAATGAAGCCATTTTCATCATGCTCATCCTTCTGTTCGAGTGCCCTGCGGATGAAACTAGCGGCGCATTTCTTTGTTCCGGACTGTCGGTCCGCTGCCCGACAAAGCCTGTCAACGGGCAGGTATCGCCGGCAGGAGCGAAGCCAGGCTCTCTGTGGCAGAGGGCATCACATCTCTCGCGTGGAAGCGCGAAAATCGTTACTTTTCAGAGGGCTCTCGTGGTGGAGACGCCACAATCTTGCCCGGTTGCAGCCACAATCGGTTAATACCGTGATAAGCAATTCCTGCGCACAAAGGATCGGGGTTCAAAGGCGTCGTTGGTATTGGTCGGGTGAGTGTTTCGGCTTCTTCGACGGTTGGATACGACGTCTAGGTCAAGACTGAAGGGGACATCAGGAAAATGCAGGCTGTGACGCAACCGCGTCTTCGTCGCGCTGCTACAGTCGCGTTGTTCGCCATGTCGGCCGCCTTGCTGGCGGCTTGTGCGTCGCAGCCCGAGCCGAAAGCGATGGTCTACAAGAAGACCCGCTCCAAGGAATATTTCGCCGAATCCGAATATGGCGTGAAGGCAAGCCCGCGTGTGATCTCGCAGAATGGGCGCATCCAACGTGGCGGCGGCAGGGATCAGCTCGGCAAACCCTATCAGGTCCGCGGCAAGTGGTATTACCCGAAGGAAGACAAGCGCTACGCCAAGGTCGGCCTGGCCTCCTGGTATGGCGACGCCTTCCATGGCCGGCTTACCGCCAATGGCGAAGTCTACGACATGACCCACCTGACCGCAGCGCACCCGACCATGCCGCTGCCAAGCTATGCCCGTGTCACCAATCTCAAGACCGGCAGTTCGGTCATCGTTCGCGTCAACGATCGCGGCCCATATCACGAAGGCCGCATCATCGATGTGTCGGAGCGCGCTGCCCAGATGCTTGACTATGCCAACACCGGCACCGCTCAGGTGAAGGTCGAATATGTCGGCCGCGCGCCGCTTGACGGTGATGACGACCAATATCTGATGGCTTCCTACCATCCCGGCAACAGAGTGCCCGACCCGTCGGACGGACTGCCGACCGGCGTCATGGTCGCCATGAACGGGCCGTCGCCAAGCCTGCCTGCGGGCAGCGCCGCCGTGCCGTTTCCGGGCCAGTTGACCGATTCCGGTTCTGTCCAGCCGGCCATGTCGGCGCAGCCGTCGGCTTATGGCGATCTGGCGCTTCCCGATTTCGGGCCCATCGTGCCGGAACGCCCGCAGATCAATCTGCCGCCGCAATCGCCGTTTGCCGTGGCCTCGCTGTCCTACGCCGACGAACGGGTCGAACGCGCCTCAAATGCCTTCGCCGCGCTGGGTGGCGACGGCATGTCGCCGGCCGACGTGCTTCAATCGTGGAAGCGGCAGCCGCCACCGGGCGGTCCGTCCACCGCCTATGTCGCTGCCGGTTCGTTCGAGGATGCCGGAGAAGCCAAGCGTATTGCCGCTCAGCTTGCCGCCTTCGGCAAGATCGAGATCCAGCGTTCGGAACTCGACGGCGAGGATTGGTATTCGGTCAATCTCTATCCCGATGGCCACCGCAATCTGGACGAGATGTTGCAGGCTGCCTGGTCGCATGGCGCTCCCGATGCGCTGGCTGTGCGCAACTGAGTACAAGCCAGGCTGGATTTCCGCTACGCGGTTGATCCGCCGTGCAAAAAGCCCGATACTTTTTGCGGGCTTGCCGGCGGTGCCGGCCAACGGGTCGAACATCATGCAATTTCGCTTGCTCCCGCTCGCCGGGCTTCTGGTTTTTGGCCTGCTGCTGTTTTTCCAGGCTCCGGCCGGCGCGCAGCTGTTCGAGACCAAGGCCGCACAGGCCTTCATGATCGACGCCGAGACCGGGACGGTGCTGTTTTCCAAGGATGCCGACAAGCCGATACCGCCGGCCTCAATGGCCAAGCTGATGACCATGGAAGTGGTTTTCAACGCCATCAAGTCTGGTCGCCTGAAGCTCGACGATACGTTCGTCGTCAGCGAAAACGCCTGGCGCAAGGGTGGCGCGCCTTCGGGAACATCGACGATGTTCGCCAAGCTCAAGTCGTCGATCCGGCTCGAAGACCTGATTCAGGGCGTGACCGTGCAGGCGGCCAATGACGGCTGCATCATCATCGCCGAAGGCATGTCGGGATCCGAGGACAATTTTGCCGCGCAGATGACCGAACGGGCCCGCCAGATCGGCCTCAAGACGTCGACTTTCGTCAATTCGACCGGCCTGCCGGCGGATGGCCAACAGACGACCGTGCGCGAGCTGGCGCAGCTCGCCCTGCACCTGTGGCGTGATTATCCGGATTTCTACCGCTACTACGGCCAGAAGGATTTTACCTGGAACAAGATCTCGCAGAGGAACCGCAATCCGCTGCTGGCGATGGACATCGGCGCCGACGGCCTGGCGGTCGGTGCGAGCGAGGCAGCCGGCTTCGGCATCGTCGGTACGGTCAGTCACAACGGCACACGGGTGATCGCGGCGATGAGCGGGCTGGCCTCGGACAAGGAGCGTGCCGAAGAGGCGCGAAAGCTGCTCGACTGGGGTGTCCGCTCGTTCGAGAAGACCGAAATCTTCGCCAGGGACGAGGTGGTTGGAGAAGCCCAGGTTTTTGGCGGCGCCAAGCCCAGGGTGATGCTGAAGGCCAAGGGTCCGATCGACATCTTCCTGCCGATCACCAACCGCGACAAGCTGACGGCCAGGATCGTCTATGACGGCCCGATTGCAGCACCGGTGGAGGAGGGGCAGCCGGTGGGTGCGCTGCGCGTCTGGATCGGCGATACGCTGAGCCAGGAGACGCCGCTTTTCGCCGCCGAATCGATCGGCGTCGGCACGCTGCCGCAGCGCGCCCTCGATGCAGTCAAGGAACTGGCGGTCGGCTGGCTGCGCTAAGGCACGTCGCTCAAATCTGGCCATGGTTTTGGCGAACGACATGACATGAAAGCAAAAAATGACGGCATGGACGTTTGGCCGAACGCGGACTATCTAGAGCGCTACAATCCCATTCAGCCATGGACAAGAAGGCCTCTCGGTTGGCACGCGGTTTTTTCATCACCTTCGAAGGCGGCGAGGGGGCAGGCAAGTCGACGCAGATCGAGCGGCTGGCCAGGAAGATGCGCGCCAAGAAATACGATGTGCTGCTTACCCGCGAACCTGGCGGCTCGCCGGGCGCCGAAGCCGTCAGGCATGTGCTGCTTTCGGGCGCGGCCGAACCGTTCGGACCGAAGATGGAAGCGCTGCTTTTCGCCGCCGCGCGGTCCGATCATGTCGAGCAGCTCATCCGGCCGGCGGTCGAGCGTGGCTCCATCGTGCTTTGCGACCGCTTCCTCGATTCCTCACGCGTCTACCAGGGCGTCACAGGCGGCATCGATCCGGCGTTCATGGATGCGCTGGAGCAGGTCGCCATCAACGGCATGATGCCGGACATGACGCTGATCTTCGACATCGATCCGGCGGAAGGCCTGAGGCGCGCAACGCTGCGGCGCGGCACCGAGGCAGTCGCCGACCGCTTCGAAAAGGAGACGCTGGCGATCCATCAGGCCCGCCGCGAGGCGTTTCTGGCGATCGCCAAGGCCGAGCCGGAGCGCTGCATCGTCATCGACGCAGCCGCCGAGCCCGACGCGGTCGAGAACGTCGTCACCGCGGCGGTGTTCGCGGCACTGGCGGCGAGAACGCCGGCACGCGACAGGCAGGCAACGCCGGCATGATCTTCGAGCGCATTGCACCCGAGCAGCACGACACGCTCGACGGCGTGCCGGAGCCCTCCGAAACGCCCCTTCTGGTCGGGCACGGCCAGGCTGCGGGCGTGCTCACCGCTGCCTATCGGGCGGGCAAGCTGCCTCATGCACTGATCTTCTCCGGACCGGTCGGCATCGGCAAGGCGACGCTCGCCTTCCACCTTGCGCATCATCTGTTGAAGCACCCGGATTTTGCGAACGCGCCGGAAAGCCTTGCCGCTCCCGATCCGGCGTCGTCGCTGTTCCGCCAGATCGCCACCGGGGCGCATCCTTCCGTGCTGCATCTGACCCGGCCGTTGAACGACAAGACCAAGAGTTTCAAGACAGTCGTCACCGTCGATGAGATCCGCAAGGTCAGCCGCTTCCTGTCGCTGACCTCGCACGACGGCAGCTATCGGGTGGTCATCGTCGATCCCGCCGACGACATGAACACCAATGCCGCCAATGCGTTGCTGAAAAATCTTGAAGAGCCGCCGGCACGGACGCTGTTCATCCTGATTGTCCACGCGCCGGGCAGCCTGCTGCCGACGATCCGGTCGCGCTGTCAGGTGGTGCGATTGAACCCGCTCGACGCCGACGACCTGATGACGGTGCTGGAAACGACCGAGCCGGCGCCGCCTGGCGATCCGGCGGCTCGCGCGGCACTGGTCGGGCGGGCAGGGGGCAGCGCCCGCAACGCGATCCTGTTGACGCAGTATGGCGGGCTGGAGATCGCCTCCACGCTCGACGCTCTGGTCACCGGCAGAAAGAGCGATGTCGGCGGCGCGTTTCGCCTCGCCGAAGCCGTGGCCGGCCGCGATCAGGCGATCCAGTTCGATATCTTCAACCGCCGGGCGCTGGACCTGTTGTCGGACGCGGCAAGTCAGGCAGCACTGGCGGGCGATCTCGCACGGGCCAAAAAATTGTCGGACACTTGGCATGAGGCGCTGGACGCTATATCTGAGACCGATACCTACAATCTCGACAAGAAGCAGCACGCCCTGATCATGATCGACCGCCTGAATTCTGCAATGCGAATGTGACGGTTTTCCCGATGCATGCCGTTGTCCCCAAAACCGGGGCCACTTTTGGGCGGCATGCATTGGCATCGGGATGGCAAATGCTGCCTCGATACGATATCCACCGCCACGCCTTTCCATTCAGACATTCATGACGGTTCATTCATGTCACGCGACAAGTTCTACATCACCACCCCGATCTTTTATCCGAACGGCAAGCCGCATATCGGCCACGCCTATACGGTCATTGCAACCGACGCCCTGGCGCGCTTCCAGCGCCTGGATGGCAAGGACGTATTCTTCCTGACCGGTACCGACGAACACGGTCTGAAGATGCAGCAAACGGCCGAGAAGGAAGGCATAACGCCGCTGGCGCTGGCCGACCGCAATTCGGCGATTTTCCGCGCCATGACCGAGGCGATGGGTGGCTCGAACGACGACTACATCCGCACGACGGAACCGCGCCACTATGAATCCTGCCAGGCAATCTGGAAGGCGATGGCCGCCAATGGCGACATCTATCTCGACCGCTATAGCGGCTGGTACTCGGTGCGCCAGGAAGCCTATTTCGACGAAGGTGAGACGATCGTCGGCGACGACGGCGTGCGTCGCGAACCGCTTGGATCGCCCGTCGAATGGAACGAGGAAGAAAGCTACTTCTTCAGGCTTTCCGCCTATCAGGACAAATTGCTGGCGCTTTATGAGAGCCAGCCCGACTTTGTCGGTCCGACCGAGCGCCGCAACGAGGTGCTCAGCTTCGTCAAGTCCGGGCTGAAGGATCTGTCGATCTCGCGCACGACCTTCAAATGGGGCGTGCCGGTGCCGGGCGACGACAAGCATGTGATGTATGTCTGGGTCGATGCCTTGACCAACTACATCACCGCCGCCGGCTATCCCGACACAAAGGCCGAGCAATGGCGCTATTGGCCGGCTACGCACATCATCGGCAAGGACATTGTCCGCTTCCACGCGGTCTATTGGCCGGCCTTTCTGATGTCGGCGGGCATCGAGTTGCCAAAGCGCGTTTTCGCGCATGGCTTCCTGTTCAACCGCGGCGAGAAGATGTCGAAATCGGTTGGCAACGTCGTGGATCCATTCGCGATGGTCGAGCACTACGGTCTCGATCAGGTGCGCTACTTCTTCCTGCGCGAGGTGCCCTTCGGCAACGACGGCAGCTACAGCCATGACGCGATCGTCAACCGCACCAATGCCGACCTTGCCAATGGTCTCGGCAACCTGGCGCAGCGCTCGCTGTCGATGATCGCCAAGATCTGCGGCGGCGTGGTGCCACAGCGCGGCGACCTGACGGATGCCGACAGCGCGATCCTGGACCAGGCCGTCGCCGCTCTCGACACCGCGCGCAAGGCGATGGCCGAGCAGGGCATCCATCTGGCGCTGGCGTCGATCTTCGGCGTGGTGGCGGAAGCCGATCGCTACTTTGCCGGAGAGGCGCCATGGGCGTTGAAGAAGACCAATCCGGAGCGCATGGAAACCGTGCTGTGGACGACCGCCGAGGTCGTGCGCCGCGTGGCGGTGCTGTGTCAGCCCTTTACTCCGGGATCAGCCGCGAAACTGCTCGATCTGCTGGCGGTGCCGGCGGACAGCCGCGACTTCGTGCATGTCCACGCGGACCATGCGCTGGTGCCGGGCACCGCGTTACCCGTGCCGGAAGGGGTTTTTCCACGTTACGTCGAACAGCCGGACGCGAACGTCTGATGCTCGTCGACAGCCACTGCCATCTGGATTTTCCAGATTTCGCCGAGGAGCGGGCTTCCATTGTCGCTCGCGCCAAGGCGGCCGGTATAGGCCGCATGGTGACGATCTCAACTCGCGTGAAGAGATTTCAGCAAATCCTTGAAATCGCAGAGACTTTCGAAGAAGTATACTGTTCGGTCGGCACCCATCCGCACAATGCCGCGGAAGAGCTCGACGTAACATCTGCCGATCTCGTGCGGCTGGCCGCCCACCCGAAAGTGGTGGCGATCGGCGAGGCCGGTCTCGACTATTTCTACGACAAGGCGCCACGCGATGCGCAGGCGCAAGGCTTTCGCAATCACATCGCCACCGCACGCGAAACGGGGCTGCCGCTGGTCATCCATTCGCGCGATGCCGATGCAGATATGGCTGATATTCTTGAGGCCGAAACGGGGAAGGGCACCTTCCCCTTCATGCTGCACTGCTTTTCTTCCGGGCGTCGGCTTGCCGAAATTGGCGTCGCTCTCGGCGGCTACGTGTCGTTCTCGGGTATCCTCACCTTCAAGAATTCGGCTGAGTTGCGCGCCATTGCCGCCGATGTGCCGCATGACCGGCTGCTGGTCGAAACCGACGCGCCCTACCTGGCGCCCGTGCCGTTTCGCGGCAAACGCAACGAGCCGGCCTATGTCGCCCATACCGCCAAGGTGCTGGCCGAAACCATCGGCGTCAGCGAAGCTGAAATCGCTGATCTGACGACGGATAATTTCTTCCGGCTGTTCGGCAAGATGCCGCGGCCTGTAGAGCAAAGCGCCTGAACGATGACCGACCGGCTGCGCCTCACCATTCTCGGCTGCGGCTCGTCGCCAGGTACGCCGCGCATCACCGGCGACTGGGGCAATTGCGACCCCGACAACCCGAAGAACCGGCGCACGCGTGCCGCCGCACTCGTCGAGCGGATCGCGTCGAATGGCGGCCGCACGACTGTGGTCATCGACACGGGGCCGGATTTTCGGCAGCAGATGCTGCTGGCCGGCGTTAAACGTATCGATTCGGTCGTCTATACCCACCCGCATGCCGACCATATCCATGGCATCGACGATCTGCGCGGCTTCGTTCTCGATCAGCGCCAGCTGATCGACGTTCATGCCGACAGGGCGACGATGCTTCGGCTGCGGGAAGCGTTCGGATACTGTTTCGAGACGCCGCAAGGCAGTTCCTATCCGCCGATCGTCAGGCCGCATCTCATCGACCACACCAGGCCGGTGGTCATCGAAGGAGAGGGGGGTACCCTCACCCTCGAGCCGCTGCCGCAGATCCACGGCGACATCGTATCGCTCGGTTTCCGCATCGGCGGTCTCGCCTATTGCCCCGACATCAGCGACTTTCCGGAGCCCACCGCCGAACGGCTGCGCGCCCTCGACGTGCTGATCATCGATGCGCTGCAATACCGGCCGCATCCTAGTCACCTGTCCCTTGGCGAAGCGCTTGATTGGATCGAGCGGCTGGCGCCGATACATGCGGTGCTGACGCATATGCACGTGCCGCTCGACTACGCAACGGTGGTGGCCGAGACACCAGCCAATGTCGAACCAGCCTATGATGGGATGATGATTGAAATCCCTTACGAATCAGCGTGAAAGAAACAGAACTTCATGACCGGCTCCAGGGCTCGCGTACCCAAAGCGCTGCCGATGCCGGTATGCATGACGACGTGACCTCACCGTCTCGGATACGCTGCCCGGCACACGGCCATCACAGTATCGCGAAACCAGCGATGGGCCGGGTCGGCGTCCATTCGCGGATGCCACATCGCCGATATCTTGAACTCCGGCGTGGGGACCGGGACTTCGAAGGTCGCAAGACCCGATGTGACAGGGAGATCGCTCGTCAAGCTGTTGCCCAGGCATGAATGCGGCACCAGCGCGACCAGATCCGATTGGCGTGCAATCCGCATTGCATCCGGATATCCAGGCACGACGACCCTTATCGCCCGTT
Source organism: Mesorhizobium sp. WSM4822 (assembly GCF_055811155.1). Taxonomy (NCBI): domain Bacteria; kingdom Pseudomonadati; phylum Pseudomonadota; class Alphaproteobacteria; order Hyphomicrobiales; family Phyllobacteriaceae; genus Mesorhizobium; species Mesorhizobium sp. WSM4822. The sequence goes on from NZ_JBVVQM010000011.1 coordinate 141,763, forward strand.
TAAACCCCAGCTTCTCCAGGGCGGCATCGACGGGCTCGATTCTCTCCCCATCCTTGGACGCCAAGACATGGTCGCAGGCGGCATATCTTTCTGCGGTCACCGCCGCGCGCTCGAGAAGAGGATGTCCAATTCGGGCCACGCCGACAAGCTTGTCATGGAACAGGAACTGGGTGCGTATCTCCGGCGCGGACGTTCCAAGCAGGCCGATCTCCAGATCAATGAGCCCCTCCCTTAGCGGCCGCGCGTCTTTGTCAGGTTTGGGGACAAAGCGAAGGCAGATCCGTGGGGCTGCCCGAGTGACCGCGGCCACGACGGGGCCAGACAGAAATTCCAGAAATGCCTCGCTCACTCGGACGGTAAATGTCAGTTCGAGCGACGCGACGTCCATATGCGTGATCTGCGGCCGGAGCACTGCTTGCACGTCCCGCGCAAGCTCATGGACGCGCTCGCGCAGTTCGGCAGCGCGCGGTGTCGGCACCAGGCCTCGCCCGGCGCGAACGAGCAGCGGGTCGCCTGTTGCTGCCCGAAGTCGCGTGAGCGTCCGGCTCATGGCCGATGCGCTCAAGCCGAGGCGACGGGCTGCCCCTGTCACGCTGCCCTCGGCGAGCAGCACATCCAGTGCGACGAGAAGGTTCAGGTCCACATCAACATTGGTCATGACCTGAGCCTATCCCAGCCGCGTCGCCAGACATAGCGTTTGATGCAACCATACTTTGACTTTGATGCGTCTGGCGCCCTGCGCACGGCCGCTTATATCGGCTGTCGGACCAACATCGAAAGCTACCAACTCTCATGCCCAAACACATTCCGAGCGACCCAGCTCGCACAATCCTCCTCATTGGCGCATCGCGGGGCCTCGGCCATGCCATGGCGGCCGAGTTCCTGAAAAAGGGATGGAATGTCGTCGGCACAGTTCGCGGCGGCGGAACCCGGACCTTGCTGCACGATCTGGCAGACGAGCATGCTGGCCGGGTCGAGATAGAGACCCTGGACATCTGCGAGCCCGACCAGGTTGCGGGCCTGCGCCAACGCCTGACCGGCAAGATGTTCGACATGCTGTTCGTTAACGCCGGAACGACGAACAACGAGACGGATACGGTCGGGCAGGTGACGACCGACGAATTCATCCGGGTCATGCTCACGAACGCGCTGAGCCCGCTGCGCGTGATCGAGAGCCTCGATGACTTTGTCGAGGCGTCCGGGTTGATTGGCGTGATGTCGTCTGGACAGGGCAGCGTCTGCAACAACACGACCGGCATGCGCGAGGTCTACCGCGGCAGCAAGGCCGCCTTGAACCAGTATATGCGCTGCTACGCAGCCCGGCACGCGGGCGAGGCCCGTTCGATGGTCCTGATGGCGCCGGGCTGGGTTCGCACGGAGTTGGGCGGCCCGGGCGCACGGCTCACCATCCAAGAGAGCATTCCCAGCCTTGTGAACGTGCTCCTCGCAAAACGGGGAAACCCCGGCCTGGAATATCTTGACTATCTCGGCCGCACCGTTCCCTGGTGAAATCGCGGGCTGTGATGAAGTTCATCGGCATCGAAGATGTTAAGCTAGGCCAGCTGTTGTAAAAGGAGAGGGCTCTGACCACCGATCAAGCTGAAATCCACTATAAATCAGCATGATGCGAATAAACCCTCATACGGTCTTCCGGCTCCTTGACGCAAATATCAGCAGCGTTCCGATCCGCTCGTAGCCCATCCGGGGATAAAGCAGCGCCCCGGCGTGGGTTGCAGCCAGCGCCGAGTACCTCGACCCACGCGCCCGATCGTCGTGCAACATTCTCGACATCAAAGCCTGGCCAATGCCGCGACGCCGGTGCGACGGCTCGACATACATGCTCGAACACCATGTGGCTCCCAGGGCATCAAGGCTGCGTACGCGCCCAACGATATCGGCGCCATCGACTGCCACATACTGACGGAATGGCGCGCTGTCGCCGAGCAAATCGTCTGGGATCGGCTGCCTGCGGATGATCTTTCCCAACTGCGCCGCCCGTTCGGCTGTCTGCACGCGTTCGATCGAAGCAACCGCCGGCGGGCTGGGAATGCGGCGCAATCGGTGGACGAAAAAGCCTTCGGTCCGAAGCAGCCGGTAGCCGAGAGCTTTGTAGGCAGTTCGTGTCGGCCCGTCCGGATCCTCGTGCGCGATCATAACGGAAATGGCAAAGCCCGGCCGTGCATGCTGCCGCACGATGGCATCGGCCTGTTGAGCGGCGACGTCATGGACGACCCATTCTTCGCCGCGGTAGTCGCGAGGATTCTTGCGCTCGGCGTCGCGCATCAGCCACAACGGCCCAACACGGCGGGCCACGTAAGGAAAGGTGCGGCTTCTGTCGGCACTGAAGCCATGCACGAACACTTCGATCGCCGCTTCGATCCCGCTGTTTGCCATCTTCATTTCGACAGCCTAGGGTTGGCTATCCGCTCAAGGCAATACGCCACGAGCGCTCAAGCCTATGAGAATCAGCGGCAATTTACAGTTCCTGGCCCATGCGTCAGTTCCATAATCTATCTTATGCGACTTCCTGATGTGGCGGCGATAGAGTCGCCACGGGCCTTGGATTCAGATGCGCCTCTGGTAAGAACCTCTCTCATGGAAACCCTTGAGGCTCAGAAACCCAGAGTATCGGTTCGCAAGCGTGCGGCTGCGGTCAAATCGTTTCGCTGCAAGAACTTGGTAGCCGTTGTCGAAGATCCGAATGATATCAGGAACATCGGAACGGTAATTCGAAACGCAAATGCTCTCGGCGTTGAAAGAGTCTATATCGTCGATCCACGCAAAGCACTTCCTGATGACTGGCAGCAAATGCGCCAACGGAAATCGCTTTCGGAAACGTCTGTATCAGCCGTCAAATGGACGTTTGTGAAACGATTCGACAGCACTGACGCCTGCCTCAGCCATCTGGAAAAACATGGCTTTGTGTCCGTCGTCACCTCGCCGCATATAAAGGGAAAGACCAGCGTTTTCCTGCACGAGGGCGATTATACCCAGCACACCAAACTCGCTGTCTGGTTCGGTAATGAGAAACGGGGCATCAGCACCCTCGCGGTCGAGCGCAGCGAGATGTGCGTAGCAATTCCAATGTTCGGGATGATCGAGAGCCTAAACCTCGGAACCAGTTCGGGTATCGTACTCTACGAAATCGCGAAACAGCGACGCGAGTATCAGAGCAAATACCGCCGCGGTAGACGGAAGGGAAAACGCGCTGAGCCACTACCTACTGTAATGCGTCGCGAAATTGGCGGCTTTGCTTCGAGCGAAACCGAAGGACAGACCTGAGCTGACGCGAAGCTCAACCGACCGTTGGCCGGCTCTACTTCCGTATGGTGGCTCCGAATGTGCGGCTGTCGGCGGCACGCTCGACCCGTTTCAGTTTGTGGGGCGATCTCGCCCCTACTCCAGAATGACCACGGCTTCCACCTCGAAAAGCATGGGGTCGATTGCAAGCTTGGCAACGGGAACCAGTGTCTGCGCCGGCAGCGCCTCGCCGAACATGTCCTTGACGTTCCTGGTCAACACATCGAGCTTGGACATGTCGTGGTCGACCACGAAGACCGTGAGCTTCGCCACCTGATCCGGCCTGGCGCCGACGCCCTCGAGCGCCGCATGCAAATTTGCGTAGGCCTGCTTAACCTGGACTGCGAAATCGGGTGACAAGGCTCCTGTGCTGTCTTGGCCGCCCTGCCCGGAGATGTAGGCAATCCGAGCTCCGCGCGGTGCGATCACGGCGGTGCTGTAGCCATTCGGCGACGGGTCGTAGAGCGTCTGTGGATTGACGATGGTCAGCTTGAGGTCGTTCCCAGTCGCTGTAGCCGCAGCGGAAACTGCCATGGTCATGATGATTAGCCCTCCGGTAAGCAGATGCTTGATTGCGCGTGACATGATTTCTCCTGGCTCTGCTGACCGCGAATAAACGCACTCGCGGCCGGCATGAACTTTAACCAGATCGCTCATACGATGAATCGTGCGATGTACGAGTCATCGTATGGTACGTCGTACTAGTCAAGCGATCAGCGTCGACATTCCTGACGGTGCCTGCCAAAATCGACGTTCGGCCAGCAAGGAAGACAGATGGCAGCCAAACCCCGCAGTGCCAGCAAACGATCGCAACGGACAAAGCTTCCACCCATGCAGGAAGCGAGCAGCGAGCCGCCGCTGTCTCGAGAGCGTATCGTGGCGATCGCGGTGGAACTGCTGGACGCCCAGGGCATAGACGGATTGACAATGCGTCGGCTGGCGGATCGCCTTGGCTCGGGTGTGATGAGCCTGTACTGGCACGTCGACAACAAGGAGGATGTCTTTGATCTGGCACTCGATTCGGTGCTCGAATATCGCGGATCGCCTGAAACAGGTGAGTCTCCGGACTGGCGCGGAGACGTCGTTCATATGCTCGAAAACTGGCGCGCCAGAATGTTGCGCCATCCTTGGTCGGCATCGCTGTTGCCGCGACGGGCGCTTGGCCCGAACATCCTCAGTCGCCTGGAAATGCTGAGCAAGACCTTGTCCAGAGCCGGTGTTGCGGACGCGGATCTCAACGCTGCGATTTGGTCGCTCTGGAACTATGTGATGGGCGCCACCCTCACCCGGGCAAGCTTCGACCTCTCGGAAGAAGACAGAGCAGCCGCGCAGCAGCGTCTTACACGTCTCAGCGAACACTATCCGACAATCGAACGCTCTCGTCTGCTGTTGGACAACGATTGGGACGGCACTTTCCGAAAAGGCCTGGACTTCCTGCTCGATGGCCTCTCGCCAAGATAGATTCCGGCGGCTACGCCCGGAGCAGACCGGATGGCGCTGCTTTGCGCACGCCAGTTTGACGCAATAGCTCCCAATCCACATCATCACATTTGGCTCGCTGCCAAGGCGGCACAGGCAACGGGCAAGCCCGGGTGCTCGACCCCATCGGCGGCGGTGGCTGGCACGGCTGCATTGCAGCTGAATTGGTGCAACTGGCGATGTCGTTGTTACGCATTGCCAAACGCTGGCCGGAATCTCTCGATCTTTTGCGCAAACCTTTTTGCCTGACATGCGTTGTTTCCTCTCCAAGCCAAGGAGACGATCATGCAGATGAAGTCGGAAATAGCCGGTGAAGCGGCAAAGCAGCGCCATATCCAACGTGGCGTCGATGCCAAGGACAAGTCGAAAGGCGATGGGAAGCAGCAAGGCGCCATGCAGGCTGGCGCCCGTGAATATCCCGAGCCCCCCTTCCCCGAGCAACATCAGCCCAAACCGGGGCACGAATGGGCGCTAGAGCCGGAGCCGCTGTACGATGCGCCCTACTATCTCGGATCGAAAAAACTCGACCAAAAGGTAGCGCTCATCACGGGCGGCGATTCCGGCATCGGCCGCTCGGTGGCGGTGTTGTTCGCCCGCGAGGGCGCCGACGTCGCGATCGTCTATCTGACCGAGGACAAGGATGCTGAAGAGACCAAATCAGCGGTGGAAAAGGAGGGACGACGCTGCATCCTGGTCAAGGCCGATGTCAGCGAACGCAGCCACTGCCATAAGGCGGTCATGGAGACCGTTGAAAAATTCGGCCGCATCGATGTGCTGGTAAACAACGCTGCGTTCCAGATCCATTCCAGCGATTTCGGCGAGCTGACCGAAGAACATTTCGACACGACGCTGAAGACCAATCTTTACGGCTATTTTCATATGGCGCAGGAAGCGGTGCCGCACATGAAGCCCGGTTCGGCGATCATCAACACCGGTTCGGTAACCGGCATCGACGGTTCAAAACAGCTGGTCGACTATTCGATGACCAAGGGGGGCATCCATGCCTTCACGCGGGCCCTGTCGGGCAATCTCATCGGCAAGGGCATAAGGGTGAATGCGGTCGCACCGGGTCCGGTGTGGACGCCGCTCAATCCGTCGGACAAGGAAGCCGACGACGTCTCCAAATTCGGCGCGGACACGCCGATGAAACGACCCGCGCAACCGGAAGAACTCGCGCCAGCCTATGTGTTCCTCGCCTCGCCGCACTGCTCGAGCTACATCACCGGCGAGATCCTGCCGGTCGTGGGAGGATACTGAGGATGGCCGGAATGAAATCCATGAGCAAGGAGTAGAATGGATGGTTCGTCTGCTTTTCACGGTGGCGCTCGCTTGTGTAGCCTACCGCATCTACACGGAAACTGCAGGATCTGCTGGGCATGCGCCGCAGGACGACGGTGAGGCGCTGCGCCAGCAATCAGCGGCCTTGGGCGTCGACCCGTCTCGCTGACGGAGTGGAAACCTGCCGGCAATCCGGCCGGCCGAGTTACCAGCCGGCCGGATCGCAGCCTTATTCGGCTGCCTGCAGGTTGATCTTGCTTTCCGCCATTTCGGTGAGCTTGCGATCGGTCGCCTGTTCTTCCCTCAGGTTCTTGGTCAGCACATTGGCGCAGTCGGTGCGGCCGAGTTGCTTGGCCCAGGCGATGAGCGTGCCGTAGCGGGTCATCTCATAGTGTTCGACGGCCTGCGCCGAAGCAATTAGCGCCGCATCGAGAACCTCCTTGTCATCGACGTCACCGCTCACATCGTCGGCCTCCTCGAGAATGCCGTCGATTGCCGGACAGTTGACCTCCTTGGCCTTGACCCCATGCAACTCAAACACCTGTTCGACGCGCTCGATATGGCCTCTCGTCTGGTCGAGGTGTTTTTCAAATCCGGCTTTTAATTGCGGGTCGGTTGCCTTGTCGATCATCTTCGGCAGCGCCTTCTCGATCTGCTTTTCGGCGTAATAGATGTCGCGCAGCGTGTGCACGAAGAGATCGTCGAGTGTCTTGATGTCCTTCGAAAAGAAGCCCATGGCCTTACCTTTCATTGCGCTTGGTGTGGATTTCGGCGACGCGGTTTGCGCGCCGCCAGCAAAGACCGGGACGGTTCCCGGCTTGTCTGGTCAACGTACCGGCACTGAAGGAGTTCCTGATTTCCGAGGGCGAACCGCCCTTCTCCAGACCTGCGATCCGGTCGGTGGGGAGCCTTTGTCTCGATCGCACGTTCTAGCCGCAGGGCAACCGGAACGAGAAGGGTCGGCGGAATGTATTTCATTGCATTGGCGGCAGACTATGACGGCACGCTGGCTCATGATGGGATCGTCGCCAAAAAGACGCTCGCCGCGCTTGAGCGGTTCAAGAAAAGCGGCCGCAAGCTGGTTCTCGTCACCGGGCGTGAACTGCCCGATCTCAAGCGCGTCTTTCCCGAGCTTAGCCTCTTCGACAAGGTCGTCGCTGAGAATGGCGCGATGATCTACACGCCGGCAAGCGAGGAAGAACGGGTGATCGCCCCATCGCCCGAGCCCAAATTCGTCGCCAGATTGAAGCGGCAGGGCGTCAAGCCGCTTTCGGTCGGGCGATCGATCGTCGCGACCTGGGAACCCCATCAGGCGACCGTGCTCGATATCATCAAGAAGATGGGTCTCGAACTGGAAATCATCTTCAACAAGGGCGCGGTGATGATCCTGCCGAGCGGCATCAACAAAGCCACCGGGCTCGCTGCGGCCCTTCAGGACCTTCGACTTTCGCCGCACAACGTCGTCGGCGTCGGCGATGCCGAGAACGACCACGCGTTCCTGCAGGCCTGTGGCTGCAGCGCCGCCGTCGACAATGCAATTCCGGCGGTCAAGGATACAGCCAACCTGGTCATGCGTGGCGCCCGCGGCAAGGGCGTGGAGCAACTCATCGCAAAACTGATAAAGCGTGATCACGCGATAGTGCCGAAGCGCCATGACGGCATCGTTCTTGGATCGTCTGGCGGCGATGATGTCTACCTGTCGCCGAGCGATACGATCCTCATTGCCGGGAGTTCCGGCATTGGCAAATCCACCTTGGCCACCGCGCTGACGGAACGCTTCGTCGAAAGTGGTTTTCAGTTCTGCGTCTTCGATCCCGAAGGCGACTATGACGGCCTCGAAGGCGCCGTTCGCCTGGGAGACGGCTCAAGCGCGCCGACAAAGGCGCAGGTGCTGGATCTGATCGCCAAGGCCGACAGCAACATTGTCGTCAATGGATTGGCCCTGCGCGTCGACGAGAGGCCGGATTTCTTTGCCGACCTGCTGCCTGGCCTGAGCAGTTTCCGCCGGCGCACCGCGAGACCGCACTGGCTCGTCATCGATGAAGCGCACCATCTTCTGCCCAAGCGGCGCGACGATACGCGGGCGGTCCTGTCATTGGAATTGCCGGGCACAATCCTGATCACCGTTCACCCCGAGGCGATCTCGACAGACGCCTTGCGCCTTGTGACAGCCATCATTGCGCTTGGCCCCAAGGCGAAGGACGTGGTGAAGGTCTTCTGCAAGGAAACTGGCATTGAGCCGCCAAAGGACATTCCAACGCCCAAAGGCGCGCGCGTGCTGTTCTGGCGGCCGCAGTCGGGCAAGAAAGTCAAGACGGTCAAGGTGGTCGAACCACGTCAGTCACTCAAGCGGCACAGCCGGAAATATGCCGAAGGCCAGCTCGACGAAGCCGGCAGCTTCTATTTCCATGGCCCTGACAATGCGATGAACCTCAGGGCTCACAATCTGATGATCTTCGCTCAGATCGCCGAGGGGATAGACGACAAGACCTGGGAGTTTCATTTGCGCACCGGCGACTATTCCAAATGGTTCCGACATCAGATCAGGGACAAGGACCTGGCGCGCGAAACCGCCGAGGCTGAAGAGGACAAGACCCTGTCGGCGCAGGATAGCCGCAAGCGGGTGCTTGACGCTGTACGCCGCCGTTACACGGCTCCGGCCACAGCCCCGGAGTGACACTCGAGAGCCAAGGCGATTAAGCTATCGCTGCATGCGAAAACTTTTTCAGTCGGACAACGCCGCCACCGCGACAATTTCGATGACGATGTCGGCTTGTGAAGCCCCTCCTCTCAGAGCTCTCGATCGTCAGCCTATCAAATCATCTATTCTGATCGGCAGATCCCGAATGCGCTTGCCGGTGGCATGATAGACGGCACTCGCCACGGCAGCAGCCGTTCCGACATTGCCGAGTTCGCCCAAGCCCTTGACGCCGGCAGGATTGACCTGGTGGTCGATTTCGGGGACCAGGATAACGTCGACCTGTTTGATGTCGGCGTTGACCGGCACCAGATAGTCCTGCAGGTCGCGATTGACGTAGCGCGCGTGTCGCTGATCGATTTCCGTGGCCTCGTGCAACGCCTGGCCGATGCCCCAGATCATGCCACCCATCAGCTGGCTGCGCGCGGTGCGCGTGTTCATGATGCGCCCGGCAGCGAAGGCTCCGACAATGCGCGGCACCCGGATTTCGCGTGTATAGCTGTTGATGCGCACTTCGACGAACTCGGCGCCAAAGGCATATTTGACCGAATCTTCGTCGTTCTCTCCACCATGAAACTCCGATTGTCCGGCATAGAGTTTGCTGAGGGCTTCAGGCGAAGAACCCTTCGGCGCAAACTCGGCATATTCTTCGATGGCGCCGACCTGCATGACCTTGAAGACATCGGCCAGCTTGGCGGACTTGCCGGTCTCGGTGACGACCTCTTCGTCCTTCAAATCCAGCTTCGCATTGCCCGAACCTGCCAGCGGAGCCCCCTTGCCCGCAGCGGCGGCAAACAGTTTTTCGCGTATCGCGTCGCAGGCTTTCATGACTGCGGAGCAGACGCTGGCGGTCGAGATCGATCCGCCTGACACGGGAGCCGGCGGCAAGGCACTGTCGCCCATCTCGACGCTGATCTTGTCCATGCCAACCCCCAGCCTTTCGGCCGCCATCTGGCCGGCGATGGTGCGAACGCCGGTGCCGATTTCATGCGAGCCGCACTGGACCCGAACCTCGCCATCGGCGGTGAGACGAACCCGGGCCGCGCAAGGCGCGGCGGCTGTCGGATAGATTGCCGTCGCACAGCCCATCCCGACCAGCCAATCGCCGTCGCGCATCGAGCCGACCGTGGGATCGCGTTTCGACCAGCCAAAGGCCTCCGACGCCTGATCATAGCACTTGATGAGCGAGCGGCTGGAAAATGGCTTGCCTCCGATCGGCTCCTTCTCCGGTTCATTGATGCGACGAAACTCGACAGGATCCATGCCGAGGGCCACGGCCATTTCGTCCATGGCGTTTTCCAGCGCGTAGACATAAGGCGTCTCCGGCGGCGATCGCATGTAGCCAGGCGTGTTGCGGTCGGCATGAACCAGCGAAACATGCGTCAGAACGGAGCCGTAATTGTACATGCGCGCGGTGGCGGACGTGCCGCCGACGACATAAGGGTCAGGGCGTGACGTCACCTCCCAGGCCTCATGTCCGAACGCCGTGATGCGGCCGTCCTTGCCGGCGCCCATGCGGATCCGATGCCGCGTTTCGGCTCGATAGGTCTGGGTACCGAAGGCTTGCATGCGATTGACGACGCAGCGAACCGGCCGGCCGATGCGCCGCGCCGCGACGGCAACGATCGCAGTGCGTGCCGTCATCGGCCCCTTGGAGCCGAAGGCGCCGCCGATATAGGGACTGACGATCCGCACATTGGCCGGATCGAGCTTCAGTTGGCGTGCCAGTTCCACCTTCCAGCCCGTAACATTCTGGCTGGGCTCGTGGATCGTCAACTGGTCGCCCTGCCATATGGCCGTGGTCGAAAACAGCTCGATCGGATTATGATGCTGGGTCGGCGTCGAATATTTTTCGTCGATCTTCACCGTCGCATCCGCCCAAGCGGCGTCGAAGTCACCGGCCTTCGCATCCTCCTTGAACATCGGGCTTTTGCCGGCAGCCGGTTCCATCTTCACGCCCTTGGAATCAAAGCTGGCGCTGGGCCGTTCGTCCTCGTAGTCGGCGCGGATCAACATCGCTGCCTCCTCCGCCGCCTCGAAGGTTTCGGCGACCACCAGAGCGATGATCTGACCATCGTGAAAAACCGTCTTGTCGTGCAAAGGCCCAATCGAACTTGCGCCGGTGTTGCCGAATTTCGGCATGTCGGTCTTGTCCAGATCGCCATAGGTGACGATGTCCAGCACACCGGGTCCGGCCCTGGCGTCTTTCGTGTGAAGTTCGGAAACCTTGCCCCGGGCAATGCTGCTGGTGGCAAGGGCACCGTAGGCGACGTTGGCCGTGACGATGTCGGCGGGATAGCCGGCCTGTCCGGTAACTTTTAGCCGGGCGTCAATGCGAACAACGGGATCGCCCTGGTTTTCCCTTGGAGCGGGTGCAGCTTGGTTCATGGCTCAGCCCTTCATATCCCGGGTTTCGAGCAGCGCCCGCACCAGCGTGCGCTTGCCGAGCGGTATCTTGAATGCGTTATGCTCGCGCGGTCTGGCATCGGCGAAAGCAGCCTCTGCGGCCTCCTGCGCCGTGGCTTCGTCAAGCACTTTGCCCTGTAGCGCGTCCTCTGCTTCGCGCGCACGCCACGGCACCGTCGCCACTCCGCCGAGCGCAATGCGCGCACTCCTTACCGTCTCGCCATTCATGTCGAGCGCGACAGCCGCGGACGCCAGCGCAAACGCGTAGGATTCGCGATCGCGTATCTTCAGATAGCGCGACCGGCTGCTCCACCGTGCGAGCGGCACTTCGATGGCGGTAATGAGCTCGTCGGCGGCCAGATCCGTCTCGATGTCGGGCGTCTCGCCCGGCCGTCTATGCAGCTTGGCAAAAGTGAGCGTGCGCCTTCCCCGCGAACCTTCGACATCGACGGTGGCGTCCAGCGCAACCAGCGCCTGCGCGAAATCACCATGATACGTGGCAATGCAGGCATCGCTCGTACCCAGCACGGCATGCTGGCGATTGGACCCTTCCATCGCAGCGCAGCCGGAGCCCGGTTCGCGCTTGTTGCACGGCCAAGATATCTCTCGAAAATACTCGCAGCGCGTACGTTGCAGCACATTGCCGCCCAGGCTCGCCATGTTGCGAAGCTGACCGCTGGCAGCGAATTTCAGGCTGTCGGCGAGGACCGGGCAACGGCGCCTGACATCATTGTTGTCTGCTGCTTCACCCATACGGACCAGCGCACCAAACCGGATCTTATCATCGTCTATCCTGATCTGCCGCAAGGCCGGCTCGGCAAGAGTGTTGAGGTCGAGCAGTCGCTCCGGCCGCGCGACACCGAGCTTCATGTAGTCGGCCAGATTGGTGCCGCCGGCGATGAACTGCGTGTCGGCACCGGTTGGCGGAACATGCACGGTATCGGGACGGGACGCCATGGCGATTGCCGCGGAGACGCTGGTTGGTCTTTCATATACGAATGGGCGCATCCTAAGCCCTCCTGGTCTCGTCGCGTGCCTGGACGATCGCGGCAACGATGTTGGGATAGGCCGCGCAGCGACATAGATTGCCGCTCATATATTCGCGAATATCGTCTTCCGACCCAGCATGGCCTTCGTTGATGCAACCGATGGCGGACATGATCTGACCCGGTGTGCAATAGCCGCATTGGAAGGCATCGTGGTCGACGAAGGCCTTCTGGACCGGATGCAATTCCCCTTCCGCCGAAGCCAGGCCTTCCACCGTTGTGATCTCTCGGCCCTGGTTCATGACGGCAAAGCTCAGGCAGGACAGTACCCGCTTTCCGTCGATCAGCACCGTGCAGGCACCACACTGACCGTGATCGCAACCTTTCTTGGTGCCGGTCAGGCCGACATGGTCGCGCAGCGCGTCAAGCAGGCTGGTTCGATTGTCGAGCGCGAGGTTGTAGGTCTGCTTGTTGATACGCATCGAAACCGCCGACAAATCGCGCGGTTCGGCCGGTTTTGCGGACGCGGGCTGGGCAGCTCTCGTCGGGGAATTTACAAGCGGCATCACCGCCGCCGCCGAAACAGAGGCCGTCATGAACATGCGTCTGCTCAGGCCACTGGAAATCTTGGCATCGGACATGGCTGGCTCCGGGCTGGCTGGGTCTCAAGCGGCCCAAACCACTCGCGGAGGGCAAAGTTCCCTCCTCACGAGCCTGTGATCTTTTTTTCTGTCGGCGGGATCGATGCAATCGGAACCTCCCCGGTCAAGCGATGGTTGTGTGCCAACAGCCGGAAGGAGGCGATCATGAGCGATGGTCGGCATGGCAAGGACGGTGACATGGACCCGTATTCTCTGCGGAGCAGGCGAGACAAGGCGAGATCATCCTGCGAACGCGCACGCGTCGGGTCGTCTTCATAGCCGGCTTGGTCGGCGTCGTGATCCTGGCCATCGTCGTGAGGTTGGCAATCGGCTGAACCAATCCCCCTCGCCTTGCTGCTGCACTCTCCCCGGCTCGAAAGGCGCTAGCTTGCGCGGCGCGGCGGTGTTTGGCCATGCATCGCGATGCGCCATTGGCTACGCGACTTCTGTTGGAACCAGCGCGTCGAGTCGACGTTCAGCCCTTATTCAACAGGAGGAACAGGCCGTGCCACGAGGCGAGAAATCGAAATACACTGACAAGCAGGAGCGCAAAGCCGACCACATTGCCGAAGGCTATGAGAAGCGCGGGGTTTCCGACAAGGAGGCAGAGCGGCGCGCATGGGCTACCGTCAACAAGGACGATGGCGGCGGCAAGAAGGAAGGCGGTTCCGGCCGCGGCAAACACACGGGCCATCCAGCGGCGCACAAAGGCGGCAAAAGCGGCGGCAAGGCATCGGCATCACGGTCTGCCGCAAGCCGATCGGAATCGGCAAGGAAAGCTGCGGCGACCCGCAAGCGCAATGCGGAACACCGCGCACATTGATATGAGGCCGGCACTGAATGCGGCGGGAGCACAGGGATGAAATCGCAGCTCGTCAATGAGATCGGCGGACAACGGACATTCGTCGTGGTGCTCGACCCAGGCGAAGAAGCGTTCGCGGCACTGACCGCCTTCGCGGTCGACCAAGAGATCGGCAGCGCGTCCTTGACCGCCATAGGGGCTTTCGAGAAAGCCACGGTGGGCTGGTTTGATCCGGCCTCGAAGACCTACCGCAAAATCCCTGTCGACGAACAGTGCGAGGTTCTGAGCGCGATCGGCGATGTCGCATTGGGTGACGACGATAAGCCCAGCCTGCACGTTCATGCGGTGCTTGGATTGAGTGACGGCACCACTCGGGGTGGACATCTGCTTGACGGCATCGTTCGTCCAACGCTCGAAATCACCCTGGTGGAAGCACCCGGTCATCTGCGTCGCAGCAAGCGTCCGGAGCTCGGTGTCGCCCTCATCGATCTTGACGATTGATCTCCAGCCCCTCCACCCGTGCTCACGCTTTCTCGTTCCGCTCAGCTGATGCTGTGTCCGGCGGCGCTTCCCACCCGAACACGCTGCGCCCGCCAAGCAGATGCGACTGGTCGAATTCTCCCGCGACAATTTCCTTCAGGCTGGGGCCGGTCACGTATCGCTCGACTTGCCGCGACTGATCGTCGAGCCGCCTCAAGGCCCCGATTTCTTCATCGCGACCGAGCTTTGCCTTCTGCACGGCCGACTTCAGAACCCCGATCGTCTCGTCATAGACCTTCAGCTGTACTGGAAATGGATGCCTGTCCTTGCCGCCATGCGCCAGCGAGAAGCGGCCGGGATCGGAAAACCGGCAAGGCGCGCCATGCACCACCTCGGCAACGAGGGCCAGCGCGCGCACCGTACGCGCGCCGACGCCGGGGACCAGAAGGAGCTCGGCGAAATCGGTGGGACCGCGGTCCGCGGCGGCTGCGATATTGCCGTGAAGACGATGCATGACGACATCGCTTTCGCGAACGTCATGGTGGGCCGGCATGACCAAATGCGGCAGCAGCGGCTGCTCCGGTTCTTGCCGGCGCGTCGGCTCCGCGCAACGCTCCAATGCTGCAAGCTCGCCCAGGATGCGATCGGGTCCGAGGTCTTGCAAAAGGTTCAGTTGCCCTTGGCGCGACGCGTCGGCGCGCCTGTCGGTCAGGTTGACGATCTCACCTTGATGGGCGCCCTCTATGGCGGCATGCGGGTGGTCGACAAAACTCTTGAGGCCCTCGGAGAGCCAATGGTAGCGGCGCGCCACCTTGCTGTCACCGTTCATGCCTTGCTGCACCACGACCCAGCGACCATCATCGGTGACGATGAAACCATGCAGGTAAAGATCGAAACCGTCCTGGACCGCGGCGCTGTCGACCTTGGCGACAAGCCGGCTGACGGTGGCCAGGCCCGCCCCGTCGAAGCCGACGCGTTGGCCGATGGCCTCCAGCTCATGCGGGGTTTTGCGCGAATGCGCGCCGCGACCACCGCAGACATGAATGCCGAGCTCGCCGGAGAGCGGCGTGAGGCCACGCTTCAAAGCGCCCACGACGCTGGTCGTGATCCCCGACGAGTGCCAATCCATGCCCATGACAGCACCAAAGGACTGGAACCAGAATGGATGCGCCAGCCGCCGCAGCAGCTCGTCTCGACCATAGTGATGAATGATCGCCTCGCACATCACAGCGCCAAGACGCGTCATGCGGTCGCCGAGCCATTTCGGCACGCGCCCGCCATGGAGTGGAAGATCAGCACTTCCCGATCGTTGCGTCACGTCTGCTACCTGTTCTGGTGTCCGTCATTCTCTTAACAGATAGGCAGCCCAACCGCGCAAGGAAGCATGGACACTTCCACCCGGGCCGGGTTAGCGGACGTCAAGTCCAGTTCGAGAGAACCGTTTCCATCTCAACCGTCTCGACCTGCTGCGCGAAACGTTGGTGGTAAACGGTCAGCAGTGCATCATGGGTTGCGTCGGAAGAACTGCACAGCGCGTCCGTGACGAGAACCACGCGATAGCCGAAATCGATGGCCCCGAGCACGGTGGCGAGAACGCAAACATCTGTTTCGCCACCGGTAATGACCAGCGTATCGATGCCGCGCTCCACCAGAAGGGCTCTGAGGCGCCCTTCGAACCAGGGCGAATAGATGTGCTTGTCGATGATCGCCGCTGGCGGGCAGTAGCCGGCCAAAGACGGCAACAGTTCGGTCATTTCGGGCCCGATCGTCTCGATCGTCAGGGAAGCCCAGCGCTCATAATAGCGCTTCCATGTGCCGACGCCCTGCCCCGGCTTTTCGGCTGGCAGGAAGCGTGTAAAGACCGTCTGTGGCGCGCGTCTTTCGACCAGCCTCTCGATCTGCGGGAGAACCCGGGTGATCCAGGGCGTTGCCCATTGAGACGGCTCGGCAAACAGCCGCTGCATATCCACGCAGACATGCATGCATCGATCGCCGAGAGGACCGTATGCCAGCCCCGGCATCGACATCAGCGCTTCTCCGACCGACGATGCATTTCCCTGTTTCCTCCCATTGTCGGCAAAGACACGCAACGCCGCGCGCAAGCACTGGTTCCTGAGATAGCCACAGGAACCGACGCAAATGGCTGGCGTTTCCGCTGAGATGAATGGAGGTGCTCGCATGAGACCGCGCGAGAGGCGTTGGAGCCGCAAGTCAGCCGGGGCGCCAAAATGGAACTGAGCGGAGGATGTCTCTGCGGCACGATCCGCTTCCGCGTTGGAAGCGAACCGAGAGTGCATTATTGCCATTGTGATATGTGCCGGCGAACGACCGGCAGTGCGTTCGCGGTTCTGGCCTGGTTGCCTTCCCAAAGCGTGACCTGGACCAATGCGACGCCGGCCTATCGCAGATCTTCACCGATTGCCCGGAGGGGCTTCTGCTCCGCCTGCGGATCGCCGCTCAGCCTTGCCTATGACGCATCGCCCGGAGAGATCGCGTTGCATGTCGGAACGTTCGACGATCCGGCTCGCCTGGAGCCGCGCTACAATTATGGATCGAGGCAGCGACTTGGCTGGGTTTGCTGCGGAATAGACCTGCCGCACCACGATACCGAGGAGCGATGGTGAAACCATGTTTGAAGGGTAAGCCAGATGAGCATGTTTTACCGGGCGGCCAAGATTGCCGAAGAGGTCCACGCAGCACAGCGCGACAAGACCGGGCGACCGTATATCGAGCACTGCCGCCGGGTCGTTGACGCGGTCGAAACCAGGGACCAGAAGGTCGTCGCCTATCTCCATGACGTTGTGGAAAAGGGCGAAGGCTGGAACCGGACCAGGTTGGACGAGGCCGGTTTTGGCCCGACGATCGCTTCGGCCGTCGACGCCATGTCGCGCAGGGATGGCGAGGACTACTTCGCGTTTGTGCGACGGGCGGCATCGAATCCATTGGCGCTGCCGGTGAAGCGCGCGGATCTGGCGGACAATATCTGGCAGGCCCGACAGGTCGGGGCATCGACTGTCAAATATGAGGAGGCACTACGCATCCTTGATGACGAGTTTCCGCGCCGTCAGCACCAGCCTTGAATTCAGATCGCCCCGCTGCGAACGGGCAATCTACTCCGGGACGTGGGGCGTGTGCCGTCTGTCCTCCGCGGGCTCAGCATCGATGCGCGCCTTTTCCGGATCGAATGCACCATGACGTGCAATGGGCCGCGCCGCGGTTTCAGGCGTCTCGTATGCCCACATGAAATCGTCAGCCGAGCTGCCCACCGCATGGACGCGCCAGTAGCTCGCGGTGCCTTTCGAAGGGGAGCGGCTGGTGGTGTTCGTCTTTTCGAAAAGGTCGAAATAGATGTCTTCGAAAGGGATGTAGAACACGGGCTCATGTCCTTCTTCCTGAAGCACTTTCGCCCGTTCCGTAGCAGCGACTATGGCGTCGGAAAATCGTACCGTCACCGTGCCGACAAACGGTACTATGGCCAGCTGGCCAGCATGGTGTGCTGAGATTGCGTCTGAAGCTTGCATTCAAATTCTCCCTGGCTGCCGATTGATTGCGAGGCCGCATTTCGGTTCGTCATGCATGGAGACGAAATGCGCGGCGATGCGTCAGGTTCCGGCCTGTATTATGAGGTCGGATGATGACTCCACTTCAGCGTTTGCCATGGCTGTCGAGAAACGCAGCCAACAATCGCGAAACCTGATCAGAAGCCTCACGCGTCGGGAAGTGTCCGATGCCATCCAGCACCACCCGCCTGTAGAACGCGGTGAAATGCTCTTCGAGCCCCTCTGAGGACTGGGCAAACACAACGCGGTCGGCGCCACCATGAAGCGTCAGGATCGGCACCGTGATGATCTTGACCGCTGCTTGCCGGCGGGCGAGTTCGGCATAGCGGGGATCGGGCTCGGCCTCTTCCCATCGGACCCGATAGGAATGCAACGTCACATCCGCCCAGTCAGGATTTTCGAACGAACTCGCGACACCATCGAAAATAGCGTCGTCGAACCAGCCTGATGGACCCCAGCTGTCCCACTGGTATCTGGCGAATTCCTTACCGTTGTTTCGTACGAACTCGGCGCCCCGTGCCGTCGCCATGAACCATTGATACCAAAATGCTTTCGCTTGTCCGGGCGCCGGCGTTGCTGGTTTGCCTGGTTGCCAGCCGAGCGACAGCGCAGCACAGCACTTGATGCGGTCCGGGAAAACCGACGCGAGCAGATAGGATATCCGGGCACCCCAATCGTGTCCGACGACCGCAAAGCGGCTGAGGCCTAGCGCATCGGCAAAATCCAGCACATCCTGCGCCATCGCGGCAATCTCGCCCGAGCGCATGATTTCTTTTGACAGGAACGATGTCGGCCCGAAGCCCCGCAACCAAGGCGAAAACGTCCGGAAGCCAGCTTCATGAAGGACCGGCGAAATCCGAGCGTATGTCGTCGCGTCGTCGGGCCAGCCATGCAGCAGGATAACCGGGGCGCCGTCCTGCGGTCCACCATCGAGATAGGCGACGCGCAGCAGAGGTGTGTCGCAATGTGAGACGGAGTTCATTGGCTCTGAGGCGCAATAGCTGGCTTATCATCACCAGTCGCGGACTCTGGCTTGGCGGCCTGGTCAACCTGTGGGTTCTTGTTGATGGGGCCGGTGTTGGCTTTCATCGGCTCGATATTGTTGTCGCAGGCGCCGAGCGTAAGGCCAGCGGCCAGGACCAGGAGTGAAAAGAACCTCTTCATCGAAACCTCCTCTGGTTGCTGTCCGGCAAACGAGGTTCCACCAATTTGGTTGCCTGATCGTCCTCTCAAGACGCCACGGCATCTGACGATCAACGCTTCAAGCTATTGGAATCGGCTGCAACTGTCGGATCAGGCAAAACCGGGCCACGTTCAGTCTCCGAACCCTCAGCCTCGATCTCCTGCACGGCCTGGTCCCAGTGCTCCTGCTCGCGGCCAGCCGGCCGGCCCTCTTGTTCCCAGATTTCATGGGCTCGCCGTTTGATCTTTTCTTCCCTGCTGTCCATGGCCAGATCCTCCAATTCGTCAGTCTCAATTCCGGGCCATATTTTTTGTTCCTCCTCTGTCGGGAACAGCCGCTGCCGGAGCCGCGATTTCGGGAAGGCGCTTGTGGATTGCGTGGGACGAACCGCTTGGCAATTTTCGTACTGATATTTTTTCGTGACACACCGATGCCCGCAGCTTTATGAATCTGGCTATCGGCCAGCGTCGAGCACGTCCCTCTCCGATCCCACTGCCCGGCGCTCAATGCCTGATCGCCCGCCGCACCGATATGGCGGGCTGTTGCTTCGATTGGAGGTGACGCCCATGCGGGAATTGCCGAAAGACATCGACGCCGATGTGGTCATCGAAATCAGCAAGCTGCTGGACGACAGCCCGCTTTTCGTCCCGGTACGGGTCCATGAACTTGCGGCCAGGGTGAGGCAGAGGGTGAAGACCGGTCTGCCGGATCTTTCGATCGAGGAACTGATCGTGGAGATGGCCTCCGTACGTCAGCTGGCCATGGCCTTCGATCTGCCTGGATCGGAGAATGTCGTGCAAATCCCGGTGCGGTATAGCCGCTAGCACTGCGGCATCACACGCTCCATCCGGAGGTCAGGACAAGCGATGCCTCAAACATCTGCGCACCGATCTCATCGCGTACTTTGACGGTTACCTTGACGAAATCGCAGGCGGGCATTTCGTCTTGGGCAACATCCTGCAAAATACGAATTGCTTCCGCTCTGGCTTGTTCCCGGGATTCGAACAGCTGCCCGTTATCATCGGGTATCGCGCCGTCACCGTTTTGAAGATCGAAATAGTACCGCTTCATTTTCGGGCCACGCTGGAAACATCTGGCGGGTCAATGTTTTCGCTTCATTGGTGGTTCCTGCCCGCTCGGCGGCCGTGCTGGTGAAGACGTGGTCGTTCAACGCACCGCAGCGCGAAGCGCCGATAGGAAAAGCACAAGCAACGCCAAGGCGTTGAGGCCGGCGGCGATGGCATGCGAATACTCCCATTGGCGCCGCAGCAGCTCCCAGTTTTCAGGCAGGACAGTCCAGTTCCGGGTCGCCTGATTGATTGGATAGGTCAGCGTCCAGAAGGCAAATTGCGTGGCGCCGATGCTGAGAAAGGCGACAACAACCAAGCCGAAAGATGCACTCGCTCGGTAGAGCAGGATCGCCAGGGCGGCCGTAGAGAGCAATGCTCCCAGCACTACGATGCCGAACAGGCTCCATCCATCATAGGCGCGTTGCGCAGCCAGATAGTTCGGCCCGTCGAGCTTCATCTTGTTGAACATCGTGAAGAAATGCGCGGCGGCCGGAACGAAAGCCAATGCAACGAAAATGAAGCTGACCACTCTCAGACTATAAATTGCCATATCCGGTCTCCTCTCAGGAGAGAGCTAGGGCAATCGGCAGAGTTGAAAAGGTCGTTTTAGCGACGGCTTTCGCCCGCGATCGTATGATCTCAAGCGAGGTCGTTTTTTAGCCCTAACTCAACTATCTCGGAACATTTTTTTTGGGTGCTGGTTCTACGCACTGAAGGGACGAACCTTACCCAGGGAGATTTCCCCATGAAACATGTTCTCATTACCAGCATGCTGGCGATCGGGCTCGGCTGTGGAACGGCGATGGCTCAGACACAACAGCCCGAAAGCCAGTCTGGCGCAGACGCCAATTGCGCTTCCGGGCAAGCTGGCTGCCAGAATGGTTCCAAGATGGGCGAGCAGGCTCAGGACA
This sequence comes from Mesorhizobium sp. WSM4822, assembly GCF_055811155.1. NCBI lineage: Bacteria > Pseudomonadati > Pseudomonadota > Alphaproteobacteria > Hyphomicrobiales > Phyllobacteriaceae > Mesorhizobium > Mesorhizobium sp. WSM4822. Next base: position 162,557 of record NZ_JBVVQM010000011.1, read on the forward strand.
AGACCAAGCTGCAGACCGACGAGCAGGCACAGGGCAAGGCCGGCACCACCACCGACCAGCAGACTCAGGACAAGACCAAGCTGAAGACCGACGAGCAGGCTCAGGGCAAGGCCGGCACAACCGATCAGCAGGCCCAGGACAAGACCAAGCTGAAGACTGACGAGCAGGCTCAAGGCAAGGCCGGCACCACCACCGACCAGCAGGCTCAGGACAAGGCCAAGACGCAAACCGACGAGCAGGCCCAGGGCAAGGCCTCGACGCAGGATACGACGTCGACCGGTTCCATCAACAACGTGACGGTGGAGCAGAAAACCGAAGTCACCCAGATCATCCGGGAGACGAAGGTCGAGCCTGTGTCCAACGTCGATTTTGACATCACCGTCGGCGTCGAAGTTCCGCGGCAAAAGGTCAGGCTGCATCGTTTGCCGGCTCGTATCGTCAAGATCGTTCCCGCTTACGAAAGCTACGAGTATTTCGTGCTTGCGGACGGCCGGATCGTGATCGTTGATCCGGATACATTCAAGATCGTCCTAATTTTGACCTGACATGTCCGAGCAGTGGTCCGCCCTCCAGAGGGCGGACCGCCATTGCTGGGCTGCTATGGATTCAAAGCAACCCGCAAAAGGGACTGCAAGCGGCAGGTGATACACCCTGCCACCGCATCGCGAGGGCTAGAGACGCCCGAGCACGACCAGAATAATGACTATAAGCAGCAGAAGACCGAGGCCGCCCCCGCCGTAATAGCCGGTGCCGTAGAATGGCCCGCCGCCAAGCCCACTAAAACCGCCAAGCAATGCAATAATCAGAATGATGATAAGAATTGTGCCGAGACCCATGACTTGCTCTCCTGTTTGCGGCTTCGCGCCTTAGACGGAGCGGCGGTCGCCGGCTGATGTGATTATGAACTCGCTACAAGCCTTCCTGTTCCCGACTGAGACCGCATCGACGCTGCCAGGTTGAAGGATGTCAGGCGAACAAAGGTCACCCCGAGACGCCCAAGTAGCCCCGGTCTTTCAGCAATCCAGCGAGATGGGCGGCGTTTGATGCTGCCATTTCGATCGCACCCGAGACTTTTTCCGGAGTCGCCGGCAGATCGACATAGTTAACCTCCTGCATGGCCTCGCCGACCCAGTAGACCCCGCCATTGGCCGGGATGGTGAAGCCAACATCGTTCAGTGCCTGAAAGCATTCCGCGTGGCAGTGATGCGCACCGTCCTCATTGCCGACGATGGCCACCAAGGCCACCTTTCCTGCTGCCGGCATGCGCCCTTTGTCATCGGTCTCCTCGAGAAACGCATCCATCCGCTCCAGGATGCGCTTGGCCACACTCGAGGGCTGACCAAGCCAGATCGGGAGGCCGAGTACGAAAATGTCGGCCCCCAGTATTTTTTCTCTGAGTTTCGGCCAATCGTCGCCCTCGCCCATGTCGGAGAGCACGCCGGGCTTGATATCGTGACTGAGCGCACGCACGATCTCGCCCTTCACCTCGTATTGCATCAGCGCCGCCAGGACATCGGCGAGCAACCGATCGGTGGAGGATTTTTCTCTGTCGTTCGAAGCTTTGAGCGAGCAATTGAGTGCGAAGGCCGTGAGCGGCATGTGAATCTCCCTGCATTGTCCTAATTGCAATCGCCCCGACGACGTCGCGACAGCCCATGCGGGATCGCCCGGCATTTCAACGCCAGGATTGAATGCTTGTTCCGTAGGCGGGCCAGCAGAGAGAGTGGCCCCCCTCCTCCCACTTGATGAAGGCCGGCTTTGATTGGTATCGCGCGTTCAAGGAGGATGCCAAGGTCAATGCAGTACCGGCGCGCATCGAAGTTCCGATCCTCTATATCCGCGGCGACGCGGATTTCGGATCGATCGACGACTACCTGGAAGGCTTGAGGCTGTCTGGAGCAAAGAACCTGCAAGGTCGCGTGATCGCCAACTGCGGCGAATTCCTGCCGATCGAGGCACCGGCAGAATTCGTCAAGGCGCTGGCGGAATTTGCACCGAGATAGGTGAAGCGATCCGCGTTTATGCAGGTGCCTACTGGCTCGCGGAAGTTACGCGCCAGACCGTGTTTCCGACATCGTCGGCGATCAGCAACGCGCCCGATTTGTCGACGGCAACACCGACCGGCCGCCCGTGCGCCTTGTTGTCCTTGTCGAGGAAACCGGTGACGACATCCTGCGGCTTGCCGTCTGGATGACCATCCTTGAACGGCACGAAAACGACCTTGTAGCCGTTGAAGCTCTTGCGGTTCCAGCTGCCATGCTCGCCAACAAAGGCGCCGTTGCGATACAGGTCCGGCAGGTTGGTTCCAGTGTAGAACGCTAAGCCCAGAGGTGCGACGTGGGAACTCAAGGCATAGTCGGGAGGGATCGCCTTGGCGACCAAATCCGGCCGCTGCGGCATCACGCGCGGGTCGACATGCTGACCATAGTAGCTGTACGGCCAACCATAGAACGCGCCGTCCTTGACCGAGGTCATGTAGTCGGGAACCAGGTTGGGACCGAGCTCGTCGCGCTCGTTGACAACAGCCCACAGCGCGCCGCTCTGCGGCTCCCAGCTCAGCCCGTTGGGGTTGCGCAGGCCGCTCGCGAAAACACGATAACGGCCAGTGGCCCTGTCGATTTCCCAGATGGCAGCCCGGTCCTTTTCCGCCTGGATGCCGTTCTCGGTGATGTTGCTGTTGGATCCGATGCCGACATAAAGCAGAGACCCGTCGCGGCTGGCCACGAGAGACTTTGTCCAGTGGTGATCGATAGGCCCGCCGGGCAACGGCGTCAGCACGGTGCCCGGGGCGGTGATCTTGGTGTCGCCCGACGTGTAGGGGTACCGCACGATGGCGTCGGTGTTGGCGACGTAGAGATCGTTGCCGACCAGCGCCACACCAAAGGGCGAATTGAGATGATCGAGAAAAACCTCCTGGACATCGGGCACACCATCGCCGTTGGTATCGCGCAGCAGAGTGATACGGTTGCTTCCTTCGGTGCCGCCGCCCGACGTCGCCATGGACTCGATCCAGCCCATGACCAGGTCTTTCGGCCGCTTGATCGCCGCACCGGGCGGCGCCACGGACTCGACCACCAGAACGTCACCATTCGGCAATGTGTAAAGCGAGCGCGGATGCTTTAAGCCCTTGGCGAAGGCCTGGATTTGCAAACCCTTGGCGACCGTCGGCCTTTCCTCCTGTTTCCAACCGGTGACGGACGCGACATGCATCGGCGGCACCAGATACTGGGTCGGTTCAGGCAGCATCGGGTTCGCTCCGACCTGATCGGTGGGATCCGGTTCGTTGTCGCTGCAGGCGGGCAGCACCAAAATCCATCCGCACAGCAGACCGAGGCTGGCGATACGCGGGATATGTCTGGCGGAGGCATTCATTCGACCACCTCCACTTGAGTGCGGCCGGAACTCCATCCCAGCAGGCTCAGCAAGAGAATAACGATCACGGCGGCGGCGGACAGGATGAGCCCCGTCGGCATGACCGAGGTCCAGGCATCCCGGCTGTGCACCAGTGCGTTGAAGAGCGATATGACGAGCACGACGAGGCTGCCGAGGAGATATGGCCATACGCGCCCGGCTTCACCGGAAAGCCGGTCGGTAAACAAATCGACCAGTGCTGCAAGAACCGCGAGCACGCCTACAAGCAGGCCGGCAAGCAGCAGCCAGGCGGAAAAATCGGCCCACATCATTTCAGCGCTTCGCCAATAGGCAACGTCGGTCAGCAATGTGCCGACGAAACATGCATTTGCGACTGCCATCGGCGTTCTATGCAACGGACGCCTGGCGGCCACCAACACGGATCGGGCGCGGGCCATGGACATTCTCCACCTTTGAAGCTGTACCTGTCCTCCAAACCAACTTGTGGTTGGGAGGTTCCCGGAACCGTTTGCGTTCAAGAACTCGTGATGGCGCTGACGATGCCTCAGAACGGCGAGGTGCGCGATGCTCCTGCGGAGTTAGCGCAATGTCCGCAAGGTGATCGAGTATCGATGCAGGTCAACTGGCGGAATGCTGTGCTCCCATTCCGTGCGCGATGATCCAGTCATGAGATACGCCGACCTTGGTTCGACGACGATGGTCCGGCGATCCCACTTGGCGCCATTCTTCCGCCGGAGCCGGAAGCTGCAAGGCGCCAGCAACGAAACACCCGCAACGTCTTCGAAATGAGGTTTGTCTCGATGCCAGCCGATGCCGGCGCCGGGCCGGTATTCATTGATCAACACTTGCGCGAAGGCATCGGCGGGCTTGCCTGCCAACGCCGCGATCTGGTCGCGCAGGGCCAACAGGAAGTCAGGGATCGGCGGGGCCTCGACCACCTGGCGCCTATCGTAGTCGTAGCGCAGGCCAAAACCCACGACGCGCCGGTTTGCCAGATGGCCATGGAAATCGAACGCCTCGAAAGGCAGGCCTTCGAGATGCCGGGCGAGTTCGGTTTCTTCTTGCGCGGTGATAAGATCAGGCTGGTAGAGGAAACCTTCCGGCAGGTCGTCGGCGGCACCAAAGAGATCGTGCTGGAGCCCGGATGAGCCGGAGCCGAGTGCTTTCGATTTAGGTGTCGCCATCCCAGCTAGATGGTGAAGGCCAGCCCTCCTGGCAATATCGGAACCGAGCCAGCAAATCTGCACTCCGCCCTGCGGATATCACCGCGCTGACCGGACAAAGCCTGTCAATCCGGAGTCTATCGGGGTGACTGTATTCAATCCAGGATTCCGCGGGCATGCCTTGAATGCGACCGAGGGAGGTTGCATGCATGTACGTACGGTTCTTACCAAACCGCGAGCCTTCGTTGCCAGTTGCTTGTCAGCAACTAGATTGGCAACGCGGCATCCCCAAAACATGCCGCAGTGGCCGGCGCGGGTTTGGGCAACGGTGTCTCACCGGCATCATCGCGTCGGCCACTCGAAATGTCTTCTTGGCGGTTCAGTGGCGGAGAAGCCTCTGTTGGCCCCGGCCCTCAAGCGAGTGGCCGCTCCTGCCTCGCAGGATGCTTCGAGCCCAAATCTCCGATCAGCCGGCGGTACTGGGTTTCGGGTGGACCGTAAGAGTCTCGCGCCAACTTTATGAGACCATCTCGATCGCGGATCGTGATCTCTCCGCGGCGCGCTCGGATATAGCCGTAACTCTCGATCATCTGCAGACCGACGGTAACCCCCGGACGCCTGACACCAAGCATGATGGACAGAAATTCATGGGTTATCATAAGTCTGTCGCCGACAGTGCGGTCGCTGCACATCAAAAGCCATCTCGCCAGCCGGACTTCCAGGCTCTGCCGTGCGTTGATCGATGCCGTGTAGCTTGTCTGAACATGGAAATATTGGACATAGCGCAACAGGAACGGCCGCAATGTAGGACTGTCCTCCAGGGCTTCGACGAATGGAGCAGCCTCTATCCGGAGGGCCTCGCATGTCGACTGGACGTAACAATCAAAGTTCGCCTGGTCGTCCCCCATGATCAGGGCCGAACCGGTCATTCCTTCGAACCCGATGATTCCGACTTCCGCTTCGGTTGCCTCCGAAGTACTGGCCACCACCGATGCCAGTCCGCTTTCCAGAAAATAGACGGCTTCGATCTTCTGCCCCGCAGTCTCCAGCGGCGCGCGCAACTCCAGGAAAACGCTCGCCAGATGCGGCCTCAGCCGCGCGAGATCGTCCGCGCTCATGCGGCGAAGCAATTCGCTCTTGGCTTGCAGTATCTGGTAATCCACGAGACTCTTTTCCCTTGGGCAAGAGCACTGGAATCTCTTAGCCGGCCGCGCCCGTCGAACGAGCGGACGGTAACGAACCATAGACTTCGTCTCGCGCAGCACTAGACGAGCCGGCGTGTTGGTATGAAACCGACAGTTACTGCTGAAGACTCGAAGGCCTTGTTGGCTGACCATCTTTCGCCAGCAAACGAGCCTCCCGCAGGATAGAGGCGCGATCGAACCCGAGGAGCGATATGATTTCGCGTATCTGCTGTTCAGTGGCGCCTGTATCCCGCGCCAGCGCGGTTATCGCGTCTACTGGCAGACCGGGGTGCTCGGGCGCCTTTGCCATGCAACGCCATGCCTCGCGATGGGCAAGAGCGGTGGTCACTCCCAAGCGTCAGCGCCCAATTGTGCTGCTGACGATTTCCTTTTGTACGCTTCCGTACAGAGCTTTGCGAGTCAATTCGGGCCCGAGGCTGATTTGAGGGTTCTTGCGTCCTTGCGTCGTCCGTCCGTCGCCCCGAAATTCTTCGGAACGTTTGCACGGCTGAGAGGTTCAAATATTCCACCCAACAGGAGTCTCGAACGATGGATCACACCAACCACGTACGCCTCACAAGCACCGAACTGACGCCAGACATTCTCGAAGACGCCACAATTTACGACGCGGACGACAACAAGGTCGGCAGCGTTTCGCATGTCCACGGCTCTGGAGCCGCCAGTCAGGTCGTCATCGATGTCGGCGGCTTTCTCGGCATAGGTGCCAAGCCGGTGGCCGTTCCCGCGAGCCAGTTGGAATTCATGCGCGATGAAGACGGCGACGTTCACGCGGTGACGAACTGGACCAAGGATCAGCTCAAGAGCATGCCCGAGCATCACGATGCATGATTTCGAGGACTTCACCTTGAACGGGAGCGGCCGCTTGGCCGCTCTCTGAACGTCCCTTGGGCGCGACAGGATGGACAGACGATGCGGCGCGAGACCGGAGCCTGCTTCTGCGGAGGGATCGCCGCAGCCATGGGCGGAGAGCCTTTCTGGATATGCTACGATCACGACGACGATTGCCGCCGGGCCATCGGAAGTCCGATGACAATCTGGGTCGGTTACCGGCCTGAGCAATTTCAGCTTCTTAGAGGGACACCGAAGGCCTTTTCCAAAACGCCAGGCGTCACCCGCACGTTCTGCCCGGACTGTGGAAGCTCGATAGGCTATAGCGACGAAGGTCTGCCGGACGAGTTCTACGTGACGGTCGGCTTCTTTGACAAACCTGAAGGTTTTCAGCCGCAAGCCCATGCCTATTGGGATCTGAGGCTACCGTACATCGAGTTTGATGACAGCCTGCCACGCATCGACCGATATTCGAGGAAGCGCGACCCGAAGTTGGGCAACCCGCGCGACCGGTAGTCGCGGTGCAAGGCGCGAGGGCATCGGCGGAACCTGACGATCGCTAACGGGTTATTCGGGCAGACCCGTCGGGTGCCACCATGCCATCGACCGTGATCCGAAACGCACAATACGACCCCGCCACCAGGATCCTCTCGGTCTGGTTTGTTCCGAGCGGCAAACGTTACGACTATGAGGATGTTGCTCCGGTAACTTATGCCGCTTTCACCAAAGCTTCCTCAAAAGGCCGATTCTTCAATGAATTCATCCGAGATCGCCATCGGTACCGCCGCGTGGCGTGACAAGTTCGAACATGAGCAGACGATGCACGGAACCTGACCCGCATCGTCTCGTTGACGTCTCGTCGAAGCAAACCAGGCAATGACAATTCATCTGGATATGCTCGGGACCGGCAAAGATCGATCGGAACAGGCTTCAAGGGAGTTCAAGAGCCATGACGGCCAAGAAGCAGAAGACCGAAAGCAAGGACAAGAAGGCGCTGCGCTTGGCAGAGACCACCGACGTCTCACCCAAGCAGGCCAAGGAGCTTATGCAAAAGCATGGCAAGGACAGCCCCAAGGTCGAGAAAGAAGCCAGAAACTTCAAGGCGGAAGGATAGGATCCGCATTGAGGCCCGGCTTGCATGACGGCAGGGATCGGCCGCCAGGCAATTCGGGATTAAGGGGGTTCGCCGGCCTTTTCGGCCGCGAGCGCAAAGGGGAAGTGCAGCACCAGGTTGCGGTTCTCGTCAAAAATCTCGAAGGCCAATCCGGTACGCAGCGGCTTGCCATGCAGCAGTTCTTCGGCGAGGATTTCTTTCGCCGACGCCATCGCGTTTTCCTCGGCGCTCGCGAGATCAGAAAATTCCTGGCCCTCGGGATCCTCCTGCAAGCTTCCGCTCTCGTCTCGAAGGTCGAAAAAGTACCTGGACATGCCGACTGAACTCCTCATTGCGATGATGGAATCGGAAGCGCCAGCCTCAGATTTCAGTGCCTGATGTACCTGGATTGTCGAAGAGCACAGCCAGGCCATGCTCGATGGCGCAGGCCGCAATCAGATCATCGAAGGCCTTTCCCGAAAGCGGGCAACTTGGCATCACCTCCCGAATTGCGGTTCCGGCCTTGGCGGTAGAGATCACATCGTGGCGTTTCTTGCGTGTCTCGACATATTGCTGGACCAGGATTTTCAGGCGCCTCACCGCAACATCGTCCGTAAACATGGATTCCTCAGCCAATGCCTGAAGTATGGCTGTCGGCGTGATCATCGTGCCGACGGTCTCGGGGTTAGCCGAGATTGCTCGCACAATATTTCCATGGGCAGTTGGTTCCCCCGACCGCCTGCTTGGTAATTTTCGTACAGGGAATGCCCTTGCCCGCGCTTTTGCCGAGCCGAACCGACGCCGGGTTTCCGATGCCAATGGCGAGCCTTCAGGCTTGCATCACCTTGCGGCTGTGACGTGCAACGACACTTTCCTCATCGGTCGCAATCACGCGCACCTCCACCTTGCTCTCGGGACGACTGATGATTTCGGCGTGGATGTCGTTGGCGCGTTCTTCAAGCACCACGCCAAGCCAGGTCAGTTTTTCGCATATGGCCTTGCGGATGGACGCGGACCGTTCGCCGATGCCGGCGGTGAACACGAGGCATTCAAGACCACCCATCGTGTTTGCAAGCGCTGCTGCTTCCCTCGCCGCGCGGAAGGCAAAAAGCGCCATCGCCTCTTGGGCGCGAGGATCGTTGCTCCCTTCCAGCGTCCTCATGTCGCCCGAAATACCGGATACGCCGAGCAGTCCCGACTTCTCGTAAAGCATCGTCTGCAGCTCCTCAGCCGCGATGCCTCTTTCCAGCAGGAAGTGCAACAGCACGCCGGGATCGATGGCGCCGCACCGCGTGCCCATGACGAGGCCATCCAGGGCCGAAAACCCCATCGTCGTATCGATGCTCTTGCCTTCGCGCAAAGCGCAAAGGCTGGCACCATTGCCGAGATGGGCGACGATGGTGCGTTTCGCCGCAAGAGTTGGCGATATCCCGCTGAGCCGCCCGGCGATGTATTCATAGGAGAGACCGTGAAACCCGTAGCGGCGCAAGCCTTGCCCTTCATATTGGCGCGGAAGGGCGAAGCGCCGCACGAGCGGATCGATCGTCTGGTGGAAAGCGGTGTCGAAACAACCAACCTGTGGCAGGTCCGGTTGCAAGGCGGCTATCGCGCGGACCGGCGCGAGACTGCGAGGCTGATGCAGCGGAGCGAGCGGCGTCAGTCTGTCGATGGCGTCGATGATGTCTGGGGCCAGACGGACAGGTTCGATGAACTCGCTTCCGCCATGCACGATACGATGGCCGGCGCAGAGCAGGTTTCTTTCGCCGATTTCGCCCTGCACCCAATTCAGCATCTCGCCTATGGCCGCGTCCCGCGGCTTGTCGGTGGCGAGCTGCCGATCGCACTGCACCGTTCCGTCGGCCGCTTTTGCGCGGAGTGTGGGTGTGTCGCCCAAGTCCAACGTGCCGCGCGAAACGAGCTGCATATCCTGTGACAAGGTAAGATCGTAGAGCGCGAACTTGATGCTGGACGAACCGGCATTCAGCGCCAGGATCGACCGACGCGTCATTGGCGCGCCTTTGCCGCGCCTTTGTCGGGCCAGCTCCATTTCTGGATTTCGGGCATATCCTCGCCGTGCTCGCGGACATAAGCCCTGTGCTTTACCAACCGGCCGTGGAGTTCGCCGGCAAGCCCTTCAGCCCTTTCGGCCAGTCCCGGCACACGTTCAATGGCGGCAAGCGCGAGGTGGTAGCGATCGAGTTCGTTGAGCACCACCATGTCGAACGGCGTCGTCGTGGTGCCCTCCTCGCGGAAGCCATGCACATGCATGTTGTCATGGTTGGCGCGACGGTAGGTCAGGCGATGAATGAGATAGGGATAGCCGTGATAGGCGAAGATGACAGGCCGTGTCTTCGTGAACAACGTATCGAAGTCTCCATCGGCGAGCCCGTGCGGATGCTCCGTGTTCGACTGCAGCGTCATCAGGTCGACGACGTTGACGACGCGGATTTTCAGGTTGGGGATCGCAGAGCGCAGAATGTCGGTCGCGGCCAGCGTTTCCAGGGTCGGCACGTCGCCGGCGCAGGCCATGACCACATCGGGCTCCTCGCCCTGAGCAACCGTACCGGCCCATTCCCAGATGCCCGCCCCCGCCTTGCAATGCGCTTCGGCTTCTTCAATGGACAGCCATTGCGGTGCCGGCTGCTTGCCGGCGGTAATGACATTGATGCGGTTATAGGTTCTCAGGCAATGATCGGTGATCCACAGCAGGGTGTTGGCATCCGGCGGAAAATAGAGCCTTACCGTATCAGCCTTCTTGTTGGCGACCAGATCGGCAAAGCCCGGATCCTGATGGCTGAAACCATTGTGATCCTGCCGCCAGACATGCGAGGTCAAAAGGTAATTGAGCGAGGCGATCGGCTTGCGCCAGGCAAGCTCGCCGGAGGTCTTCAGCCATTTGGCATGCTGGTTGACCATCGAATCGACGATGTGGATGAAGGCCTCATAGCAGGAGAACAGGCCGTGGCGGCCGGTGAGCAGATAGCCTTCAAGCCAGCCCTGGCAGAGGTGCTCGCTGAGCACCTCCATGACACGTCCGTCACGGGAAAGATGGACGTCGTAGGGTTCAATGCGCTGCATCCAGAGCCGATCGGTAACTTCGAACACCTCGTCGAGGCGGTTGGATGACGTCTCGTCCGGCCCCATCAGGCGAAAATTCCGCGCCTCGGCATTGAGGCGGAACACCTCGCGAAGATAGCTTCCGCAAATCCGCGTCGCTTCAGCGACGACGCCTCCCGGACGAGGCACTTCCAGCGCCAGGCTTTTCCAGTCGGGAAGCACAAGATCGCGCTTCAACAGTCCGCCATTCGCGTACGGGCTTGCGCCCATGCGCTTTGTCCCTGTTGGGGCAAGTGCCGCGAGCTCCGGCAACAGATGCCCGCTTTCATCGAACAGCTCTCCCGGTTCGTAGCTTCGCATCCAGTTCTCGAGGATCTTGCGGTGGCCCTCATTTCCGCGTGCGTTCGACACCGGCACTTGATGCGAACGCCAGAAACCCTCGACCTTCTCGCCATCGACCTCCTTGGGACCTGTCCATCCCTTGGGGCTGCGCAGCACGATCATCGGCCATTGCGGGCGTTGACCATGCCATCCCGGAGCCCGTGCCTGCTCCTGAATGGACCGGATGCGATCGAGCACCGTGTCGAGCGTCGCGGCCATCGACTGGTGCATGGCAAGCGGCTCGTGGCCTTCGACGAAGAACGGTTCGTAGCCATAGCCGGCGAAGAGACTTCGCAACTCCTGATCGTCCATGCGGCCGAGGATTGTCGGATTGGCGATCTTGTAGCCGTTGAGATGCAGGATCGGCAGGACGGCGCCGTCCGAGGCTGGGTTCAGGAACTTGTTGGAATGCCATGCCGCCGCGAGCGGACCGGTCTCGGCTTCACCGTCACCAACGACGCAGGCAACCACCAGATCCGGGTTGTCGAAAGCCGCACCAAAGGCGTGAACCAACGCATATCCCAATTCACCACCCTCATGGATGGAGCCTGGCGTCTCGGGCGCGGCATGGCTTGGCACGCCGCCGGGGAAGGAAAACTGCCGGAACAGTTTCCTGAGGCCGTCTTCGCCCTGCCCGATATCGGGATAGACCTCGCTATAGGTGCCCTCGAGCCAGGTGTTGGCGACCATTGCGGGGCCGCCATGGCCCGGCCCGCAGATAAACAGAGCATCGAGGTCGCGTTCGCGTATGACGCGGTTCAGATGCACGTAGAGAAAGTTCAGCCCCGGCGTCGTGCCCCAATGGCCAAGCAGCCGCGGCTTGACGTGTTCGGCCTTCAACGGTTCGCGCAACAGCGGATTGTCGAGCAGGTAGATCTGGCCGACCGAGATGTAATTCGCGGCGCGCCAGTAGCGGTCCATGAGGTCGATCCGTTCGTGGCCGATAGCCTGCGGCGTCGCGGCAGCCTTGTCGTTCATCGACATCTCCAGCTTCGGTTCGCTGGTGATAACTGGGGCATCTTTGCGCTTGAGCAACCCCTGACTGACGCCGTCCGGGGCGGCGTCGCGACCCGCGCGGCCGAGAGACCGGACGCGACCTCGGCCGGGCTTGCGGCCCCTGTCCGCAAATAGGCGGGAACCTTGAAGTCCTCCGGCGGTTAGAAACTGGAATCGCGAAGGCCAGGCTCAAGGCAGGTACCGCGAAGGATAGCCTCGAAGCGTTGCACCAAAGGGAGCTAAAAGATGCTCGATCTTCCTCGTGCCCGTGATCGAATGGTCAATATCCATGTCGGCCGGCGTGGCATCCATGACCGTGAGATTCTGCTGGCAATGCGCGAAGTTCCACGCGAGGCCTTCGTCGAACCCGGCTTCGAGGAATTTGCTTACGAAGATACCCCGCTGCGGATCGCCGACGGCCAGACCATATCGCAACCCTACATTGTCGCGTTCATGATCGAGATGGCGGATGTCAAACCGGGTGACCATGTGCTCGAAATTGGCACCGGCTCGGGGTACGCGGCCGCGGTGATGAGCCGGATGGTCGAACAGGTCTACACCATAGAGCGTCATCCCGGTTTGGCCGAAACCGCGAAGCGGCGGTTTGAAAAACTCGGCTACCAAAACATCGAGGTTCGGACAGCCGATGGCACCAAGGGCTGGCCGCAGGCGGCGCCGTTCGACGCCATCGTGGTGACAGCCAGCGGTCCCGGCGCACCGCTCGCTCTTCAGGAGCAACTCGATGTCGGCGGCAGGCTCGTCATTCCGGTCGGCGACGACCCGGATTTGCAACGTCTGCTCAAAGTCACCCGGACAGGTGCCGCAACCTACAGCGAGGAGGATTTCGGCGGCGTGCGCTTCGTTCCTCTGATCGGCGAGCAGGGTTGGTCGGAAAACGGCACGGTCACCAAGGTCGGTCGTATTCGACATCCGCATCCGATCAGCCTGCCTGATATGATTGCAGCCGCGGCTGAACCGCTGCCCGATTTCGACGATCCGGCCTTCGGCGCATTGTTCGATCGGTTCGCCGACCGGCGCGTCGTTCTGCTTGGCGAGGCAAGCCATGGCACGTCCGAATTCTACAGGGCGCGCGCGGCAATCACCCGCAGGCTCATCGAACGCCACGGCTTTACCATCGTCGCGGTCGAGGCGGACTGGCCCGACGCGGCGGCGATCGACCGCTATGTTCGCCATCGTCGGCCGCGAACCGGCACTGGTGCGCCATTCCAGCGATTTCCGACGTGGATGTGGCGCAACACCGATGTCGCAGCCTTCACCGACTGGATGCGCCGTCACAACGAGAAGCTAGAGCCTTCGGAGCAAGCAGGGTTCTACGGCCTCGACATCTACAATATGAGCGGTTCCATCGGCGCGGTCCTCGACTATCTCGACCGGGTCGATCCCCAGGCAGCCAAGATCGCGCGCGAACGCTATGGCTGCCTGACGCCCTGGCAACACGAACCGTCCACCTACGGCCGCGCGGTGCTCACCGCCGGCTATCAAAAATGCGAAAAAGCGGTGCTGGAACAATGCCGGGACTTGCTCGCCAAACAGCTCGAATATGCAAAAAGGGACGGCACCGACTTTCTCGACGCCAGTCAGAATGCCCGGCTGATCGCGTCCGCCGAACACTATTACCGGATCATGTACTATGGCGGTGCGGAGTCCTGGAACCTGCGCGACACGCACATGTTCGAAACGTTGGAACATTTGCTGTATGCCGGCGGCCCCAACGCCAAGGCCGTGGTATGGGCGCACAATTCCCATATCGGCGATGCCCGCTTTACCGAGATGGGCGTCGTCAGGGACGAACTGAACATCGGCCAGCTCTGCCGGCAGCGTTTCGGGGATGAGGCAGCGCTGATCGGTATGGGCACGCATTCCGGCACCGTAGCGGCCGCCAGCGACTGGGACGGCAAAATGGAGGTGAAGCAAATTCGCGCGTCGCACGCCGACAGCTACGAACGGCTTTGCCACGATTCCCTTGTGTCGCGGTTCCTGCTCGACCTCGGGCGCGACACAACGCTGCGTGAGCGGCTGCTGGAACGCAGGCTGGAGCGATTCATCGGGGTGATCTACCGGCCGGAAACCGAGCTGGGCAGCCACTATGCGGACGCTTCCCTGCCCCGGCAGTTCGACGCGTTCCTATGGTTCGACAAAACCGCGGCAGTGACGCCGCTTGGCCCGGAGCATGCAAGAACCGGCGTTCCCGACACCTACCCCTTCGGGCTTTAGCCGGCGCGCGGCGAACCAATGAAGAAGCTGAGGCGTGGAACCGGAACGAACTATCCGGTCTGCGATTTCAAAACTGCAATCCCCGTCGAAGGAGTTTTCTCATGACCGGAACCAAACATCCGAAATGGAAGAAACCGAGCGATGCCGACTTGGCGAACAATCCTGGTATCGGGACTTCCAAGGGAACGATCAAGGAAGGCGAAGAGTTCGAGCTTGAAGGCGAGAACACGGTCGAAGGTGACGTCGAAAACGACACGACCGCCGCTGGCGGGATCGATCCAAGACAAAAAATGCGGACCAACAAATAGCTGCCCTGCGCGTCGCTGCGATCAACTTCGCCGGAAGGAGCGAACCATGCCACTTGCCCTTAGCAGTGCCGCCTTTGCCGAAGGCGGACAAATTCCCGAAAGATACACACGAGACGGCAAAAACGTATCGCCGCCGCTGAAATGGTCTGGAGTGCCGGACGAAGCAAAGAGCCTCGTTCTCGTCGTTCAGGATCCTGACGCGCCGAGCGGAACGTTTGGTCATTGGGCGGTGTTCAACATCTCCCCGGACACAAGGGAACTTCCCGAGGCCGAAAGCGGCAAGCCGGGTCCGGGCGCCCTCAGGCAAGCAACGAATGATTTTGGCAACGCCTATTACGACGGCCCTGAACCGCCGGTCGGGCATGGCGTTCACCATTACCATTTCCGGCTGGCCGCGCTCGACACGCCGAGCCTTGCCATTCCAGCCAGCGTGGGCATCGAGCGCATCTGGCGGGAGGCGCAGAAACATTCGCTTGAGCAGGCTGAACTCATCGGAACCTACGAACGCAATTCGTAAGTTAATGACCAGGGGCGACCGAGGTGGCCTGCTGCACGGAACGGTTCTCCTCCTCGCCGGTTGTCTGGGAAAGGAGATGCCGCCATGTTTGGAGATATCATGTGGTTGGTCGTCGTTGCCGGCGGCCCATTGCTGCTGATCGTGCTGATGGCCTATGCCGTTATCGCACGCCGTCGGCGTGGACCCGCCGAACAACGGGAGAGCGACCGGGCGACCAACCGGCTATACCAGGACAAGCGTTGATCCGCGTCGGCAAGACATCCAATCGGCAAGACAGGGGATCGTATGCCGCACCGAAGCGACGACGATCCCCAACTACGGTCAGCGCATTATCCTTTGCCGCAACCACGCAAAGAACCTGCCGCTGATGGCTGAGCGGACCCGCGTCGCAGCCCAGCGCGCTTTCATGGTTGAGCCGACGTGGCAATCGCAGACGATGTCGTGCAGCTGCCAGTCGTTCAGCTCGAAAAAGCGCCTTGCCTCACCGTATGTGTCGTCCTTTAAACCCGATGCGCGCAGCACTGGATCCTCGAAGGCGACCGAAATTGCCGTTCCCTCGCCCCGCATCAATGAACGTGCTTCAGGGTGCAGATGTTCGGTGCCTGCAAACGCCCCAAGGCATCGCTCGGGATTACGCTCCAGCAGTTCAGCCCAGCGCTCTATGCGCTGATTTCGTGTCATTGCGGAATAAGCAGCCGACGATTCAATCTTGGCGACGGCATGCAGTTGGTCGAGTGTTTGATGTTTCATGGCCAGCTCCTGTTGAGGCAGCGAAGCGCCCACGCCTTCAAGGGAATTACCGCGCGTTAATGCTTCGACAAGAGCGCCAGGCTGGAGAATTCGACACAACCGGATTGGGCCGGCGGGATCATAAACACGCCGGCTGCGTTCATCGACGGGGGCTGCTTGTGACAAGCCACTGATCCGCGACGGGATGCATCCATGTTCGTCCAGCCAATCGACTATTTCCTTGCCGTCTGGTTCGCTCTTGCCGCCGCCTCGACGCTTTATGTCGGCTTCGATCAATACCGCAACAATCCCGAACCGGTGGTGATGAAATGGGGCTTCATCCTGGTGACCCTCTATATGGGTCCATTGGGGCTGCTGCTTTATGTGCTTGCAGACAAGGAGCCACGTCCAGGCGAGCATGAAGACTTCACCAGGCCGCTGTGGAAACAGGGGGTCGGCTCGACCATCCACTGCGTTGCCGGCGATGCGACCGGCATCATTCTCGCCGCAGTCATCACGGCAACGCTTGGCCTGCCGATGTGGCTCGACCTCATCGTCGAATATCTGGCGGGCTTTGCCTTCGGCCTGTTCATCTTCCAATCGCTGTTCATGAAATCGATGATGGGCGGCACCTACTGGGAGAACGTGCGCAAGAGCTTCCTGCCCGAGTTCATCTCGATGAATTTCATGATGGCCGGCATGGCGCCCGTCATGAGCTTTCTGATGATGGGGCGCGACATGCGCGCCATGGAGCCGACCGAGCTTTTGTTCTGGGGCGTGATGTCGATCGGCGTCATCGCCGGCTTCACGCTCGCCTATCCGGCCAATGTCTGGCTGGTCGCGCGCGGGCTGAAGCACGGATTGATGACGCAGCGCCCGCAGGCGAACGAAACGAGCAGTGGAGAGCCGACCGCCCACCAACAGCACGCTACGCATCACCCCAACGCCGGCGACGATCGACGAAGCCGCAACACCTCCCACAAGTCCAAACGCAGCGGCCATCAGATGGAGACGGACGCTACGACGCCGCAGATTGCGGCCCTCGGTATTGTGTCGGTGTTGGCGTTGGCGATCGGCATGGCCGCGCCGGCGAACTGGCTGAACCTGACGCTTTCGGCGCGTGACGTCGGCGGCGCGATCATGCCGCAAGGCATGATCATGGGTCGCGACACGCCGGCGGAATCCATGCGTGACATGGCTGCAACCGATCCGCGTCGCGTTACCTCGTCCTACGGTCTTGCCGCCAAGGGCGACCAGGAACTGCCATTCCGTCTAGAGCACGGCGTCAAGGTGTTCGAGCTCAGACCATCGGTGGTCCGCTGGCAGATCCTGCCCAACGTCGCGGTCGACGCCTATGCCTACAATGGCCAGATTCCCGGTCCGCGCATCCACATTCGCCAGGGCGATAAGGTTCGCATCGACGTCACCAACGACCTGCCTGAGGAAACCACGGTGCATTGGCACGGCATGATCCTGCCGAACCAGATGGATGGGCCTGCCGAGATCACCCAGCCGCCGATCGAGCCTGGACAATCCTATTCCTATGCGTTCACCGCGACCCAGCACGGGACCTATTTCTATCATCCGCATGCCAAGCCGGACCGCACCCAGGCGCTGGGGCTTTATGGGGCGCTGATTATCGATCCCGCCAATCCTGCCGACGAGGTTCCGGCTGACCACGACTATGTCATCGAACTTCAGGAATGGCTGGTGCGCGATGGGCTGACTTATCCGTCGATGCCCATGGAAGGCGGCATGCCGAACTTCTTCACCATCAACGGCAAAGCCTATCCCGCAACCGACACCATTCCTATGAAGGTGGGCGAGACGCTGAAGGTGCGTTTCATCGGCACCAACAACGGCTTCGTCCATCCAATGCATATCCATGGCGGACCCTTCGAGGTCGTCGCCCGTGACGGTGAGACGCTTTCTCCCTCGGCACGCTTCCTAGCTGATACCATCAATGTCGGACCGGGACAGCGCTATGACGTCGTGTGGAAGGCGCTGCGTCCCGGCAAGTGGCTGATTCACTGCCACATCCCGCATCACACGACGAACAACAATGTCGAGGAGAAGGGCGGCGGCGGGCTGATGGTGGTCATCGAGGTCGGCTAGATCTGCCAACCCCTTGCGAATTTGCCGATGTCATCTGGAGGCCGCGTCGTTGCGCGCTACTTCTTGATAATGGTTCCGTTGCGCAAGTCGAATGCCTCGGTACCGCGAGCCTGGCGGTAGAAATCGTCCTGCAATTCGCCCCACTCGCCGAGAAAGGCGCCGCAATTGCTGCAATGGATTGGCGTCGATTCCTTGGCGTTGTCGGGAATGTCCATTTGGATAGTCCCACAAGCCTTGCAATCGAGTTTGTCGTCCAGCCGTCGTCCCATTTCCCAATGATTGCGCATTTTCGGCCATGAGCCAATTGTCGATTTCGTACCAAATCGCTTCAACCACCGGTGAGTCCTCCAGCCATGGCTCATCGGTCAATCGCGAGAGTCAAAAAGGACGGCCAGCCCCAGTTCCCGTGCCAGCTCGACGATCGTCTCCATCAACTCATCGTCTGTATCCTGCAAATAAGGTGCGTTCCTGCGAGCGGCCTCTATCGCCGCTTTGACCGAAACGATGTCGCCGTATCGCGCACTTCGAAGCTCCTCTGCCAGAAATGCCTTGGCGGTACCGACAGGTCTTATTGCCCATCTGGCGATGCTCATGCGGCTCCCTCCCATGGTCACCTCTGTTTCATTTTGATCCTGTCCAAGGTGCAGATCAATCGATGGTACGATTCCGTACGCAACCGCTCAGCCGTTTGGGAGACA
This sequence comes from Mesorhizobium sp. WSM4822, assembly GCF_055811155.1. NCBI lineage: Bacteria > Pseudomonadati > Pseudomonadota > Alphaproteobacteria > Hyphomicrobiales > Phyllobacteriaceae > Mesorhizobium > Mesorhizobium sp. WSM4822. Next base: position 181,254 of record NZ_JBVVQM010000011.1, read on the forward strand.
GCCATATGACGTCGTCTTGGCCATGGTTCGTTCGGCGTCTCCCAGGGTGGGTGGACGCGAAATTGCCCAGTGTGACCAGCCCCGCGGGAACCATCGCTCAGCATGGGGGTTTCTTCAAAATCTCCCTCGAAGGATGCAAGGAGCGACCATGCGCATGTTGACGATAGCTGTCGCACTTTCCGGGGCGGTCATCATTCAGCCCGTCTACGCCCAAACTGTTGGACCGCAGCTTCCCCAGGTGACGCCACCGCAGGGCGAAGTGCAACCGGAGCAGGCGCTGCCAGATCCAGGCTCTGCTGATTTGAATTTCACCGGCGTTGCCATTGTCGCCGTCGAGGATCTGCCTGACGAAATCAAGGCGCAGGCGGATGCCGTGATCAATCAGACCAGCGCCGAAGATTTGCTACGCCTGCAAAACTCAGTCGATGCTTCGCCTCAAGCGACATCGGCCTTGAGGGCGAATGGGCTCAATTCCTCGCAGGTTGTCGCTGCAAACATAGATGGCGATGGCACCCTGACGCTGATCATTCAGACGACGACTTGAGGCGCCGAACCATTCGCATCACGCCTTGCCCCGACAGTCGCGGAGAGCAGCAATGGTCGAAGCCGCCGTTCGCAACTTCACCATCAATTTCGGGCCCCAGCATCCCTCGGACGGCGAGATCGTCGAGCGTGCCGATCCGCATATTGGCTTACTGCATCGCGGCACCGAAAAACTCATAGAGCACAAGAACTATTTGCAAGCGCTGCCCTATTTCGACCGGCTCGACTATGTCGCGCCGATGAACCAGGAGCATGCGTTCTGCCTCGCTGCCGAAAGACTGCTCGAAATCACTGTTCCAAAGCGTGGACAACTCGTCCGTGTTCTCTTTTGCGAAATCGGCCGGCTTCTGTCGCATCTCCTCAACGTCACGACGCAGGCCATGGATATCGGCGCGCTGACGCCGCCGCTTTGGGGATTTGCGGAGCGGGAGAAGCTGATGGTTTTTTACGAGCGCGCCTCCGGCGCCCGCATGCATGCGAATTATTTCAGGATCGGCGGCGTGCACCAGGATATACCTCCGAAGCTTCTCGACGACATCTGGGCTTTCTGCGATCCGTTCCTCAAAGTCTGTGACAACCTTGACGAATTGCTCACCGGCAGCCGTATCTTCAAGCAGCGCAATGTCGATGTGGGCGTGATCGGGCTGGAGGATGCCTGGGCCTGGGGATTTTCCGGCGTGATGGTGCGCGGATCGGGCGCCGCATGGGATTTGCGCAAGGCACAGCCATACGAATGTTACCCGGACATGGATTTCGACATTCCCGTCGGAAAGAACGGAGACTGCTATGACCGCTACCTGGTCCGCATGGAGGAGATGCGCCAATCGGTGCGGATCATGAAGCAATGCCTGGAAAAACTGCGGTCACCCGAAGGCCAGGGGCCGGTCGCGCTTCCAAACCAGAAGATCACGCCGCCGCGGCGCGCCACGATGAAACGCTCGATGGAGGCGACCATCCAGCATTTCAAACTTTATACCGAGGGGCATCGCGTGCCGGCCGGAGAAGTCTACGCCGCGGTTGAAGCGCCAAAGGGAGAATTCGGTGTTTATCTGGTTTCCGACGGGGGCAATGTCCCTTACCGGTGCAAGATACGCGCGCCATCCTTCGCCCATCTGCAGGCGATGGATTTCCTGTCTCGAGGGCACATGATCGCCGACGTTGCCGCCATCATCGGATCGCTCGACATCGTGTTTGGCGAGATTGATCGTTAGCCGTCCGAAGGTGTGCTTTGCCCCGCGATAAAGAAACTCCATCATCCTATGCGTGGATGGGAGGCTCTTCATTCTCGTCGGGATTGGGCAGCGGAGTCTCGTCCGGGAGCCTTTCCGGTTCGGGTTCCTCGATCGGCTCGGGCTTCCATGTTGGAGGCGGCACGGGCACATCGCGATTTGGGTCTGGCTGTCTTGGCTGTGGCATCGAACTATCTCCGTTCAGTCGGAACAACTCGTGCGCCGTGGCATGGTTCCTGGCAGAATCCAGCGAGATCGTTACGCCCTCGGGACACGAGTATGTTGGTCCGCCCAGGTGCCGGCGCAAAAGTTGCAGATCATTCGGAACCGGTCGGATTTTCGAGCCGTTGTCGTCGACAAGGATCAAGGAGAAGCGCGATGAAGGACAAGGAAGGAAATATCGACCATACATTGCCGCAGGTCGCCATCGACGATCAGCAGGTGCGACAACTGGCGGCCACGACCGATTTGCCGTCCAGGCAGGCTCGCGAACTGGTGCGCCGTCACGGCAACGATCCCCGGAAGCTGGAAGAGTTGGCGAAGTCGATCAACGCCACCAATTGAATCTAGGCCAACGGACACCACGGCGCATGCCGCTGGCGTCAGATTTCGAGCAAGGCGTAGGGGCGGCCGCTTGGCTTGGCCACATGCATGGCGACGTTGTAGACCTTGGCTCCGCCAGGTGTTTGACCTTCGTAAGAACCGCGATGTGCATGACCGTGCACGACAGCACTAACTTGGAATCGATCGATCGTCTCCGCCAGGCGTGAAGAGCCCAGAAATGGAAATATCTCCGGCGGTTCTCCCGCGACTGTGTCGGCAATTGGCGCGTAGTGGAGGATCACCAGTGTGCGCTTCGCCCGCACCTGGCGCATCGCATTTTCAAGTCGCATTGCCTCGTTCACGCTTTCCGCGACCATCGTCTTGATCGCCGGTTCACCGAATGAGCCGAGCATGCGTGACCCGAAGCCGCCTATGAATCCCTTCACGCCGACAAAACCCACCTCCTCGATTTCAACTGCCTGCCCGTCGAGGAGATGAACATGCGCCTGGCGCAGGATCTTCGTGACGTCTTCCACCGCACCAGACTCGTAGTCATGATTGCCGAGCACCGCCACGACCGGGATCGAGCAGTTGCGCAGATCCTCGGCCAGCATCTCCGCTTCACGAGGCTTGCCGAGATTGGTGAGATCGCCCGTGAGAACGAGAATGTCGGCTTCGCTCGATATCTCGCCGAAGAGGTCGCGATACGAGGTTTGCGCATCTTCCCGCACATGGAGATCCCCGACCGCGGCAACTTTGAGCGCGCGTGCGCCTTCCTTGGGCGCGCTGCTCTTGACGGGATCAGCCATCACGGAATTCTCCCACACCACCGACGCCGGCGAAGCCCCATTCCTTGACGTCGATTTCGTAATCGGTTTGCGAAAGCAGCCGCCCACGGCAGATCTTCATCCTTGGAGACGGCAACTGCCGTTGCTTGGCGAGGCGGTCGAGCAATTCATCGAGCAGCCACGCCGGGATATGATCGCGCTCGCTCGGATAGATCCACCTGAAATTGATAAGCTGCATCAACAGAACCTCCCAGTGAACCTCCAGATAAGAAAGCAGCCGGTGCCAATCGATCTGATCGCCCGCCTTGAGAATCGTATGAGCGATATCGGCGCCATCGTGTCGCCCTCTGTCCTGGATAAAGCATTTGGACCAGATGAGTTCGGTCGGGCCGATGATCCGCACCCTGCTGCCCAACAGCTCTGTTTGGCGGGCGTGTTCCAGCCACAGGTCGCCAACAGGCACCGTGCCGTTGGCCGAGCCGAATATGACGTCGAAGAAATGCGTGCCCTTGAACACCTTGCCGAGCCACCGGTCATCCTCGATTTCGACGGCATATCCAAGCTGCTTGAAATGGGCGAGGATCCGCGCGTAGTCGCCTGCCTTGCAGAAGATATCGAGGTCCTTGGTTTGGCGGGTGACACCCGTATAAGCGCTTACCGCGTAGGTCCCGGCGACCAGAAAGGGTATGTCGGTGGCGGTAAGCTCACGGATTGCTTCCGTGTAAAATACCTCCGCCTCGGCATTTTTGAGCGTCGGCGCCGCTTTTGCATCGATCTTGGGAAGCGAGACCAGAACGTTTTCAGGCAATGGACCATTGGTCATGAAACGATGACTCCGAATCCGGCAACCGGCAGTCGCCCGCTGTGGTAACAACGTGAACCTCGCCTGGTTCCGCTACCAGGCGACCAGCCAAGGTTCATTCTCGTCACGTACTGGAAATTTCGGGATCGCGCCTGCCGACGCAAGCCGCCCCAACGTCCTCGCCGGCAGCGTAATGTCGCCTCGAGATCGGCCCATGCCATCGCCAATGTCCATTGGCCCAAATTTGAAACACCAGGTGGGTGATCGATCTAGATTGTTTTAGAGTTTATTGGACTTACCCGATCGGCACAAAGCTGAAGCCGGGGCGCTTGACTTAACCGCACCCGATCGGCGTTCGCTAAGCATCATCAGGATCCATCAAGGCATGACCCCCTCGCCTCCCTTTCTCGGCTTTCCAGACCGTCTCGCAGATGGTCACATGCCCCGCGCGGTGATCTTCGGGGCCGGTCACGGCAGCACTTATCCCGGCAAGGACAGCCGCGGCCATGCCTTGGCGGCGGATGCGATCCGCGTTGCGAGCCAGGACGATGCCGCGTTCGTCGAGCACTGGGATTTCGATCTCGGCGGCCCGCTGTTCGACGGCAAGCCGGCCTCTTGCATCGACGCCGGCGATATCTTGACCACCATGCATGACAATGCCGGCAACAGGGTCAGGATCGAGGCAAAAACGCGCGAAATCCTGGCATTGCCGGCCGTGCCGATCCTGATCGGCGGCGACTGTTCCATGACCATTCCCTTCCTCGCCGGCTTTGCGGAGCACGGGCCGGTCTGGGTCCTGCAGATCGACGCCCATATCGACTGGCGCGACGAGGTGTATGGCGAACGCCACGGCTATTCGAGCCCGATGCGCAGGGCGAGCGAGATGCCGCATGTCGCAGGCATGGTGCAAGTCGGCCTGCGCAGCGTCGGCAGCGCACGCATCACCGAGATCGAAGCGGCACGGCGCTATGGCAGCCACTTCGTGACCGCCCGCGAGGTTCACGCTCAGGGCGTCGAAGCCGCGCTCCGGCATATTCCGGAAGGCGCGCGGGTTGTCGTCACCCTCGACTGCGACAGCCTCGATCCAAGCGTCATGCCGGGCGTGGCGGCGCGTACACCCGGCGGCCTAACCTACATGCAGGTGATCGACCTGATCGCCGGCCTCGGCAGACGGGCCCGGATCGCAGGATTCGACCTTGTCGAGTTCTATCCTCCGGCCGACATTGACCGCCTGTCAGCGCTGACCGCCGCGCGCCTTCTCGTCAATGTGGTCGGCACCGTCGTCCGGCAGGTTTGATATCAAAACCCTGCTTTTCGCCGCAGACCGGCCCAAAGGCGCGTGAGCGAGCTTGCGGTTGAAATGCCCTTTTCCACACCTGGGTACTCGATCCTGCCTTGTCCGGCCGGCTCGTCGCTCCAGACCAAGTTGAAAGCAATGCCCTTGAGCCCAAGCTCCCCGATCCGGCGTACGATCGTCTCCTGCAGATAGATATCGGATATTCGCACCCCATCGGCACGCTCGGGCAGCTTGAATATCTCGGTACCGCCGATTGCGTCCGCTCGAAGGACGAGGCTTTCGATCACCATTATGCCGCCATCGTCAAAGCGAACGATCTTTGAACGTTCCTCATCCAGCGCATCGATCACGGTGGTGACATTGAAGAGCGATATTGGCTCGTCAGCACGAAGCGGCAGGAATTCACCGTACGGTTCGAGGGTTGGCCGAAGCAACTTCAACGCCCTCGCCCGCAGGATGAACACATGCTCGCCAAGCCATGGAAAATCTGAATATTGCCGGAGCGTACCGTCCTCGTGTTCGCACAGGATCTCCATCCTGGGCGGATGCCATTGTGTCTGCTTCCGGCCGCAGAGCGTCGAAAACAGCTGGTAGTCGTCCGCTTGTCCAGGAAGGACCCATTCCTGTCCTTCGACCACACTCAGGACATAGATATTCATCCGATCCCCCGCACATCATTGCCTTGGTAGGCTCGGCCTGCTGCGCGGCTCTTCGCGCGCGTTCTCACCGCTGGTCCGCGACAGCCGTTTGCGGCACCGGCGGCAATTCGGGTGCATCCATCCCCTTGAAAGGGTCACGCCAGGCGCCGATGTCTTCAAGCCGACGGTACCAGCGGCTGACAGAGGAATAATCGTCGAGCGGCAATCTGGCGGCTTCGTTGAACGGCAGGAAGGTCGCCATTCGAAAATCGGCATAGGAAACCGAATTCCCGACCAGCCACTGCCGCTCGGCAAGCACGGCGTCGAGTATTGCCGCGGCCGTATGGAATTGGTTTAGGCCCTCCTCCACCCGCTTCTGATCGATCGGGCCGATGCCGTACCGCTGTTTGGTCCCACGTTCGAAATGCACCATGTCGCAAGCGAATGCGAAGTGCTCCTTGCCCCAGCTCAGCCAGCGGATCATCTCGGGTTCGTCATCGCCGGTGCGCCAGAAATCCGAATGCGCATCGCGCGAGAGCCGGCAGGCTATGGCGTCTGCCTCCCAGAGGCTTTTTCCCTCTTCTTCCGCGAGGATGGGCAGCGAGAGATTGGGATTTAACCGGCGAAATTTCTCCGCTTGCCCCGGAGCGAATGGCGAGGCAAATTCAAATTCGACTTTCGCGTCGAGGTAGCGTGCCACCGCGAGCGCGAGCCGAGGGTTCGGATTGCGGCTGAAATACAGCTTCATTGGGCACCGACGGTCTGAGCGACCACGCCATAGTCGATCATGGGCGGTCTCTATGCAGCTTCGAAGCCAGCTCGAGCGTCCATGTATCCTGACGGACTGGGCTCGCTTTTCATCATCGTTTTTCGCCAAGCTTCCTGCTCGGCATTTATCAGAGCCAATTCCCAAACACAGGCAACAACAGGTCTCTTTACCGTATCCATCGGTTCGGCGGCGGAATACAGCTTCCGATAGATATGCTGACAAAGCACCGAACCTTGTATCCACCAGTGAACCGAGATGGAAACACCCAGCTCGCCAGGATGAATAATCACAAAGCCCATGCCATTGTCGTCACCCTCGTCCACCACACGCGGCAGAACCTCCTGTCGCACGAATGACTGTGCCAGGGTCACCATGGGTCCGTCGACCTTCTTGTTGTCTGCGACGAGGCCATAGACTTTGAGCTTGAGACCGCCAATGTCCCATTGGCCCAAATTCAAAACACCACGTGGATGGTAGATCTCGATTGTTTCAGAATTCACTGGGCTCACTCCAATTCAGCCATTCGCGCACGACGCTGCAGCAGACGTACCTGATAGCTCAGAACACGCTTCGCGGCAGGCTCGATCAACATCACGCTAGGCTTATCGATAAACTCACCATCGAAATCCACCGGGCTTGCAAGGCCATGCCAGGGTTCGATGCAAAGAAATGGCGCGCCGCCGGGTTTGGACCAGATACCCAATTCCTGGAATCCCTGCCACAACATCTCGATCGCGGGACCGCTCTCGGCAGCGTAGCGCACGCTGGAACTGACGGGCCGATCCATGATCACCGCGTCCTCGCCGAAGAGCCTTTCGGAGAGTGCCAGCCTTTTGCCTTCCACAGGCGTCGGTTGTGGCGCTTTCAGCAGCAGGCCGTCCTTCAGGCGGCGGATCGGCGCTTGCTCGGCGGAGGCAAAGGTCAGCTGGTAATCCGTCTTGGCCAGATCCGGAAGCAAAGGCCAATTGAACGCCGGGTGCGCCCCGATCGATGCCGGCAGCGGCTCATCGCCGGTGTTGGTGATGTCGAAGGTCACATCAAGCTGATGGCGGTCCAGCGTGTAAGTCACTGCCAGGCGAAAGGCGAAGGGGTAGTGCGCGCGGGTATCGGCATCGTCGGTGAGCACCAACGTGCAGGATCGTGGTCCCCTCTGCGCCCAGGCGAACGGCTTGTCGCGCGCGAAGCCGTGCTGGGTCATCGGATAGGTCTGGCCGCGATGGCGCAGTTGGTCGCCCTTCAGCCGGCCGACGATTGGAAACAGCACCGGCGAGTGACGCCGCCATTCCGGACCGGCCTGCCACAGAAACTCTGTGCCGTCGGCATCGCGTAGGGAGACAAGTTCGGCGCCCTGCCCGACAACAGTCGCCGAGATGCCGTCACCGTGAAGCGTCAGGCTGTCCTGTTCCATGCGTCCTCGCGGCTATCTGGCGTGGCCGGCAGGCTAGCAAAAGGGGACGTGCGAACTCAAGAGCGGCAGATTTACATCGCGTCTCAGTCAGCCGCGATGAACGATCCACCGCACATGGCAAATGCTGCCTCAAATAAAAAACCGTGGCCGGAGGTTTCCCTCCGGCCACGATAAGTTGCGAAATGTTGCCTGCTACGGTCCGGATTACTCGCGTTCGCCGGTGAAGTTCAGCAGCAGCTGGAAGATGTTGATGAAGTTCAGATAGAGCGAGAAGGCGCCGAAGACGGCAAGTTTCTGGCGCGATTCCGCGTCGAAATTCTCGGCATACTGTTCTTTGATCGTCTGCGTATCCCAGGCGGTCAGGCCGATGAACACGGCGATGCCGATCACCGAGATGGCGAACTGCAGCGCGGTCGAGCCGAGGAAGATGTTGACGATGCTGGCGATCACCACGCCGATCAGGCCCATGATCAGGAACGACGAGAACTGGGTCAGGTCGCGCTTTGTCGTGTAGCCGTAGAGACTGGTGGCGCCGAACATGGTGGCGGCGATGAAGAAGGTGCGCGCGATGCTGGTTCCGGTGAAGACCAGGAACACGGAGGCGAGCGACAGGCCCATGACCGCGCAGAAGGCCCAGAACATCGCCTGGGCACTCGCCGCCGACATGGTCTGCATTTTAAACGAGAACAGCAAGACGAAGGCGAGCGGTGCCAGCATCACCACCCATTTCAGCGGGCTGGAGAAGATCGGCACGTAGAGCGCCGGCGTCGATGAGATCATGAAGGCGACGAGGCCGGTGACCACCAGGCCGACGCCCATGTAGTTGTAGACGCGCAGCATATGCTGGCGCAGGCCCTCGTCGAAGATGGCTCCGGTTTGGGCGCCGGCGCCGACGCGATATCCCAGATTGGGGGTGTTCATTTGCGTTCTCCTTTGTGGATCGATCAGTAAAGCGTCTTGGCAAGCGTCTCGGCGGCGCGGTCGAGGTCGTGGACCTCGCTTCGTCCGACCACCGCATAGGCGACATCGCCGATCTGGAAATAGGCCGACGAAATGTCGCCCGAGGGCGCTATCGTCGGCTTGACGACGTCGAAGGTTCCGGGCCGGATCGCAAACAGCGACACCAGCCCCATGTCTTTCGTCTCGACCGCCATCTCGACGCTCGGCCCAAAGCGCGACGGATAGATCTGCACGTCGCGCACCCTCCAATCCGTCGGCAGCGACGGCATGACGATGGCAGTGGCGGCGCGGATTTCGCCGGCGTTGTAATTGGGCGTTTCCGCCTGCGATGGCATGCTCTCGCGCACCAGCGTCGTCCTGTGGGCCTGCACCGCCTCGTCGACATAGGCGGGCGGCTGCGGCGAGGCGACGACCTTGTTCACCGACATCGGCCCGATGATGCCGTTTGCCAGCCAGCCGGCGGCGACGAAGCCGGCGACCGCCGCCGCGCGTTGCAGCACGCCGAAGAGCCGGCCGCGGGCAAGCCCCCTCTCCAGCCGCCGCGCGGCATCGGCGGTCGCGGGGCGCGCCATGCCCTTGGAGCCGGCAAGCGCCACGCGCAGTTCATCGCGGGTCCTGAGATCCGACATCACGCGCGCCGCCGCCTCCGGGCGAGCGGACAAGAATGCTTCGACCTCGATGCGGCGGGTGACGTCGACCTGGTCGTCGACATAGGCGTCGAGGTCGATATCGGTCACGGGATCGACAGTTGCGGTCATGACGGGCCTCCAACGATCCTGAGGTGGTTTTTTGCCTTCGCCGGCTCCTCCATCTCGCGCAGTGCGGCGCGCGCCCTGCCGATGCGGGACATCAGCGTGCCGAGCGGCACGCCGCTGGCATCGGCGGCCTGTTGATAGGAGAGGCCTTCGATGGCGACGAGGTGCAGCGCTGAACGCTGTTCTTCCGGCAGGCTGAAAAAAGCCTCGCGCACCTGCGCCAGGCGCACCGAATGCTCCTGTGGTGCCGGCGTGCTGCCGTCGGCCAGGTATCCAGCCTGTTCGACGCGCGACGCTTCGGACTTGCGGGACCGCATCTTGTCGATGAAGGTGTTGTGGACGATCGACAGCAGCCACGCGCGCAGGTTTCCGCCGGAGCGGAACGTGCTGCGCCGCTCATAAGCGCGCACCAGCGCGTCATGGACAAGATCCTCGGCGTCGGTGCTGTCGCGCGTCAGCGAGCGCGCATAGCGACGCAGCGAACCGAGCTGTCCTATGATGTCAAAGCGTGGCACCGGCGGTTTCATGTCCTGTTTACGGAGCATGTAGGGATTTTAATCCCTGCCCTGCCAATTTTTTCCCTTTGAGGACATCGTTCGAATGTAACGATTGTTGCCGGCATCAATTTTATCATTGGTATCGGCACAATGTGCGATGCCCGGTAGATCGTGCCTACTTCACACGCCTCTTCTCCAGCTTCCTCGCCAGCGTCCGGCGGTGCATGCCCAACCGTCGTGCTGTCTCGGAAATGTTGAAGTCGGCCTCCACCAGCATTTCGTGGATGCGCTCCCATTCGAGGTTCTTTATCGAGGTTGGTCGCTCGGCGAGCGGCACCGAAGCATTGCCTTCGACCTGGCCGAAAGCCGCTTCAATGTCGTCTGTATTGGCGGGTTTGGCGAGATACTGGCAGGCGCCGAGCTTGATCGCCTCGACAGCGGTGGCGATGCTTGCAAAGCCGGTCAACACGACGATCCGCATTTCAGGATCGTGCTCGTGCAGCGCCCTGACGCATTCCAGGCCCGAGCCGCTGGCGAGCTTGAGATCGACGACGGCATATTGGAAGGCAACGGTGCCGATCAGCGCATGCACGCCGTCGACGCTCCGGCAGCTATGCGTTTCGTAGTCACGCCGTTCGAAAGACCGGCGCAGTGCGTTGGCAAAGGCGATGTCGTCCTCGACGATCAACAGCGTGCGTTTAGTCGGCATTGTGCCCTCGCGGAGACAGAGCAGCCAGCGGCAGATGCAACGTAACCGAAGCTCCCCCCTCGGTTCTATTTCTTACGGTGACGGTACCCCCCAGCTTGCGGATGACATTGACGACCAGAAACAGGCCGAGCCCGCTACCTGGCCGGTTCTTGGTCGACGTGTAGGGCTTGCCGAATTCTGCAAGCATGGCTTCTTCAAATCCCGGTCCCGCGTCGACAACTTCGACGATGAGATCGTCCGCGTGGCGGCTGACGATCAACCCGACCCATAGAGGCGACGCTTCAAGTGCGTTGTCCAGTACATTGAACATCACCTGTTTGAGCGCGGGATCGGAAACGATCTCCTGGTTGGCGCCGAAACGCTTGGTGTATTCGAAGCCTTGCGGCAGCCGTATCGATTTCCATTCGGCCACCAGCTCCGCCAGGAAGGCGTCGACGGAGGTGCGAACCGTGCCTTCGCCACGCAATTCGCCCGACGACATCAGGATTCCCGAAACGATCTTCTTGCAACGGTCCAACTGGCCCTGCATCTCCCGGATTTCCTGCGCCAGATCCGGATCGGCCTCGAGAGCCGGCATGCGCTGCCAGTCGTTGAGGATGACGGAAAGCGTGGCCAGCGGCGTGCCAAGCTCATGCGCGGCACCGGAGGCGAGCAGGCCCATCCTGACGATGTGAGCCTCCTCCGCCGACTGCTGGCGCAAATCCGCAAGATGGGCGTCGCGGGTGCGGATGTTGTTCTGGACCCTGGTGATGAACAGCACCAGAAGCGTTGCCGCCAGGACGAAACAGATGAACATGCCCTGGATGTGCAGGCTGAACAGCCCGGCACCGTGTGCAGCGGGCAGGCTGATCTCACGGTAGAAGGTGGTCAGCGCGATGAAGCACGTGCTTGCAATGAAGACAAGCGCCCAGACCGACCATGTCTCCAGCAGCACCGCGCCCAGGATGACCTGGAGCAAGTAAAGCGAAATGAAGGGATTGGACGCGCCGCCGCTCAGGTAAAGCTGGACCGTCAACGCGGTGACGTCGAGCAGCAGCCCAAGAAACAGCTCGGTGTTGGTGATCGCGTCCTGGCTGCTGTTCCGGCGCAGGCTGGCGACATTGAGAGCGATCAGCAGCAGGATCACCACCGCCATCGGCACCAGCGGCAGGCCGATGCCAAGCGCGTAGCGGACGAACAGGATCGTCACGATCTGACCACCGACCGCGATCCAGCGCAGTTGGATCAGAAGCAGGAAATTCTGTTTGTTGGTCTTGTCGTGCAGAGTCATTGGGCCGGGAGGTCCCCAGCCCTGGCCAAGCAGGTCACTCAAGCGGGCGTCCGATCCAGGCGCTGGTTGAGCCTCAGCGCAAGCAACGTGCATAGCGCTCCCGACAACAGATAGGCGCCTGACGAGATCAGCCCGAAATGGGCGGACAGGAACAGGGCGACAATGGGGGCAAAGCCGGCGCCGAACAGCCAGGCGAGGTCCGAGGTCAGCGCAGCACCTGTATAGCGGTAGGTCTTTGAAAAATTCGAGGCGAGTGCTCCTGAAGACTGGCCGAACGACAGGCCGAGCAGGACGAAGCCCAAGACCATGAAGACGGACTCTCCGACGAAGCCGCCATCGAGCAGCTGTGGCGCGAAACCGCTGAACACGGAGATGGCCACCGCCGAGCCTCCGAGCAAGGGCCAGCGTCCGACCCGGTCGGCGACGAAGCCCGAGATCGCGATTGCCGCCAGGCCGAAGAAGGCTCCGATCGTCTCGATGACCAGGAACCGTGCTGGTCCCTCGCGCGTGAACAGGAAGATCCAGGACAGAGGAAACACCGTCACCATGTGGAACAGGGCGAAGCTCGCCAGCGGCGCGAAGGCGCCGAGCACGACAGTGCGCCCTTCGGCGCGCAACGTCTCGCGGACGGAAGTCGGCTCCAGTTCCTGGCCTTCGAACAGTTTGGTGTATTCCGGCGTCACCACGATGCGCAGCCGTGCGAACAGGGCGACGACATTGATGGCGAAGGCGACGAAGAACGGGTAGCGCCAGCCCCAGCTGAAGAAGTCTTCGGCCGACAGGTTGCCGACGAAATATGCAAACAGGGCGCTGGCAACGATGAGCCCGAGTGGTGCGCCCAGCTGCGGGATCATCGCATACCAGCCGCGGCGCTTTTCGGGCGCATTCAACGCCAGCAGCGAGGCAAGTCCGTCCCATGTCCCGCCCAGCGCCAGTCCCTGACCGATCCGGAACATGGCCAGCAGCCAGGCCGAAGCCTGGCCGATCTGGTCGTAACCGGGCACGAAGGCGATCGACACAGTCGAGGTCCCCAGCAGGAACAGCGCGATGGTGAGCTTGGCGCTGCGGCCGTAGGCGCGGTCGAGCGCGGTGAAGATCGCCGTCCCGATCGGCCGCGCGATGAAGGCAAGCGCGAAGATGGCGAAGGAGTAGAGCGTGCCGGTCAACGGGTCGGCATAAGGAAATACGAGCTTCGGAAAAACGATGACGGAAGCGATCGCGTAGACGAAGAAGTCGAAGAATTCCGACGTCCTGCCGATGATGACGCCAACGGCGATTTCGCCGGGCTTCACCTCATGATGCCGCGCGTTGATCCGTCTTGCGTCGGCTTCGATCTTCGAAGTTGGGCTCACAGCACTCTCCGTTGCCCCGCCGCGGTCTCATACGATCGCTTGCCATGTGCGCGGGCCAGGTGCTTTGATGACGCCTGCCGCGTCATTGCGGCATTGGACAAATTGTCCAATGCCTTCATTGTCGCGGTACGGTTAGCACTGGGGGGAACAACCGACAGGTCATACATTGAGCCGTCTCCGTACCCTTTTCCTGCTGCCCCTGCTGGCATCGCTCGGCTCCTGCAGCATGGTCGTCATGAACCCTGCCGGCGACGTCGCCGCGCAGCAGCGCGACCTGCTGATGGTGTCCACGGCACTGATGCTGATCGTCATCATACCGGTCATGGCTCTCACCATATTCTTTGCCTGGCGATACCGCCAGTCCAACCGCGAGGCGCGCTACGAGCCGGATTGGGACCACTCGACCCACCTCGAACTCGTCATTTGGGCTGTGCCGCTTCTGATCATAATCTGCCTGGGCGCAGTGACCTGGATGGGCACCCATCTGCTCGACCCCTATCGCCCGATCGGACGTGTAGCGGCCGGCAAGCCGCTGCCGCCGGACGTGCGCCCGCTTGAGGTCGAGGTCGTCGCGCTCGACTGGAAATGGCTGTTCATCTATCCGCAGTACGGCGTCGCCATGGTCAACGAACTGGCTGCGCCGGTCGACCGGCCGATCAGCTTTCGCATCACCTCCGCATCGGTGATGAACTCCTTCTACATTCCAGCACTGGCCGGCCAGATCTATGCAATGCCGGGTATGGAAACCAGGCTGCACGCCGTCATAAACAAGTCCGGCGACTATGAAGGGTTCTCCGCCAACTACAGCGGCGCCGGCTTCTCGGGAATGCGCTTCGCGTTCCACGGCCTGGACGATGCCGGTTTCCAGGCATGGATCGCGAAGGCAAAGGACGGCGGCGGCAAGCTCGACCGAAACGGCTATCTGGAGCTCGAACAGCCCAGCGAGAACCAACCAGTGCGCCACTATGCGGCGGTGGATGCCGATCTCTACAAGGCGATCCTCAACATGTGCGTCGAGCCCGGCAAGATGTGCATGAGCGAGATGTCGCAGATCGATGCCAAGGGCGGTCTGGGAATGGCCGGCATCCGCAATACCCTGCCGCTGCTGTATGACAAGTTCGCCCGGCGCGGCACGATATTCGGTCCTGCCCCATCCTATGTCGCCAGCATATGCACGACCGAAGAAGCACTGGCGGCTTCTAAGGCCGATCAATCCGCCACGCCGGTGACCTCGACGCCGATCGTCGGCGCCGGTCTGCAACGGCCACTGCCCCTGTCGATCCGACTGCCGTCACCTTCCGCAACCGGCACGCTTCGGTCGCCCTTCAACTCCTGAGGCGCCACGCAAGACATGTTCGACAATCCTGCTCTTCTCAAGGCGATCTTCGGCCGGCTTACGCTCGAGTCGCTGCCGCTGCACGAGCCCATCGTGGTCGCGACCTTCATAGTCGTCGCGCTGGGCGGCGTGGCACTCGTCGGCGCACTGACCTATTTCAAGCTCTGGGGCTATCTGTGGCGCGAATGGTTCACCAGCGTCGACCACAAGCGCATCGGCGTGATGTACATGGTGCTCGGCATCGTCATGCTGCTGCGCGGCTTCAGCGACGCCATCATGATGCGGCTCCAGCAGGCGATGGCCTTCGGCGGTTCGGAAGGCTATCTCAATTCGCATCACTACGACCAGATCTTCACCGCGCACGGCGTGATCATGATCTTCTTCGTAGCGATGCCGCTGGTGACGGGCCTGATGAATTTCGTCGTCCCGCTGCAGATCGGCGCGCGCGACGTGTCGTTTCCATTCCTCAACAATTTCAGCTTCTGGATGACGGTCGGCGGCGCGGTCATCGTCATGATGTCGTTGTTTGTCGGCGAATTCGCGCGCACCGGCTGGCTCGCCTACCCGCCGCTGTCGGGCATCGGCTACAGTCCCGATGTCGGCGTCGATTACTATATCTGGGCGCTGCAGGTGGCGGGTGTCGGCACGCTGCTGTCGGGCGTGAACCTGGTCTGCACCATCGTCAAGATGCGCGCGCCTGGCATGACCATGATGAGAATGCCGATCTTCACCTGGACCGCGCTTTGCACCAATGTGCTCATCGTCGCCGCCTTCCCGGTGCTGACGGCGGTGCTGGCCCTGCTGGCTCTCGACCGCTATGTCGGCACCAACTTCTTCACGAACGACTTCGGCGGCAATCCGATGATGTACGTGAACCTGATCTGGATCTGGGGCCACCCCGAGGTCTACATCCTGATCCTGCCGGCCTTCGGCATATTTTCGGAAGTGACCTCGGCCTTCTGCGGCAAGCGGCTCTTCGGCTACACGTCGATGGTCTACGCGACAGTCGTCATCACCATCCTGTCCTACCTGGTCTGGCTGCATCACTTCTTCACCATGGGATCGGGAGCGAGCGTCAACTCGTTCTTCGGCATCACAACGATGATCATTTCGATCCCGACAGGCGCCAAGATATTCAACTGGCTGTTCACCATGTATCGCGGCCGCATCCGCTTCGAACTGCCAATGATGTGGACCGTCGCCTTCATGCTGACCTTCACTGTCGGCGGCATGACCGGCGTGCTGCTCGCGGTACCGCCGGCCGACTTCGTGCTCCACAACAGCCTGTTCCTGGTCGCGCATTTCCACAACGTCATCATCGGCGGCGTGCTGTTCGGCCTGTTTGCCGGCATCAGCTACTGGTTCCCCAAGGCATTCGGCTTCCGGCTCGATCCGTTCTGGGGAAAGATGTCGTTCTGGTTCTGGGTGGTCGGCTTCTGGTTCGCCTTCATGCCGCTCTACATCCTCGGCTTGATGGGCGTAACGCGCCGGCTGCGCACCTTTGAGGATCCCTCGCTGCAGATCTGGTTCATTATCGCCGCCTTCGGCGCCTTCCTGATCCTGCTTGGGATCCTGTCCTTCCTCATCCAGATCTTCGTCAGCGTGCGCCGGCGCGAGCAGCTTCGCGACGATACCGGCGATCCGTGGGACGGGCGCACCCTCGAATGGGCAACCTCGTCGCCGCCCCCGGCCTACAATTTCGCCTTCACGCCCGTCGTCCACGATCTCGACGCCTGGGCGGACATGAAGAATCGCGGCTACCAGCGTCCGTTGACGGGCTTCCGCGACATCCACATGCCGCGCAACACCGGAGCCGGCGTCGTCCTGGCCGGGTTGAGCGTGGTGCTTGCCATGGCGCTCATCTGGTACATCTGGTGGCTGGCGATCGTCAGCTTCGTCGCCCTGATCGGCTACGCCATCGCGCATACCTTCAACTACGACCGGGACTTCCACATTCCGTCCAGTGACGTCACCCGCGTCGAGGACGAGCGGACACGCCTGCTCGCAGCCACCAGCCAGGCGGGATAAGCACCATGGCACACGCCGACACGGTGATCGACGACACGGTCTTCCACCTGGAAGACGACCACGGCCATGCCGAGAGCGGCAGCAGCACCATGCTCGGCTTCTGGATCTACCTGATGAGCGACTGCCTCATCTTCGCGATGCTGTTCGCGGTCTACGGCGTGCTCGGTGGCAATTACGCGGCCGGACCCGCGCCGAAGGACCTGTTCGATCTTCCGCTGGTCGCGCTGAACACCACCATGCTGCTCCTGTCCTCCATCACTTACGGCTTCGCGATGCTGGAGATGGCGAAGGGACGGGTGAAACCCATGCAGGTGTGGCTGGTGATCACTGGCCTGTTCGGCCTCGCCTTTCTCAGCATCGAACTCTACGAATTCGCCCATTTCATCCACGAGGGGGCGACGCCGCAGCGCAGCGGCTTCCTGTCATCGTTCTTCACGCTGGTCGGAACGCACGGCCTGCACGTCACCTTCGGCCTGGTCTGGCTGGTGGTGCTGATGGTGCAGGTCTCCAGGCACGGGCTGATCGCCGCGAACCAGCGGCGCCTGATGTGCCTGAGCATGTTCTGGCACTTCCTTGACGTCATCTGGATCGGCGTCTTTACCTTCGTTTATCTGATGGGAATGTTGCGATGAGCGCCGGACACCACACAGACACCAGCGACCAGAGCCACGCGCATCACGGCGTCGATCACGGCTCGCTGCGCGGCTATCTGACAGGTTTCGGCCTGTCCGTCGTGCTGACCGCCATTCCCTTCTGGCTGGTCATGACCAACGCGCTCGGCAATCAGATGGCGTCGGCGATTGCCATCATGGCCTTCGCCGTCGTGCAAATCATCGTCCACATGGTGTTCTTTCTGCATATGAACACCAGGTCGGAGAGCGGCTGGACCATGATGGCCCTGATCTTCACCCTCATCCTGGTGGTGATCGCGCTGACGGGCTCGCTCTGGGTCATGTACCATCTGAACGTCAACATGATGCCCGGCCATGACATGAGTCAGATACCCTGAGAGAGGGACCTGGCTTTGGACGAACAGGCGCGGACGACACTGCATCCGAATACAGGCGGCGGCCAAAGGGTTACGCGTTCGAGATGGACGCTGTTGATGCTTTGCCTTTGCGGTGCCATCGGCGTCGCAGGGTTCTCGGCGCTCGGTATCTGGCAGCTGGAGCGCCGCGTCTGGAAGCTCGACCTGATCGAGCGTGTCGACCAGCGTCTCAAGGCAGTACCTGTGGCCGCCCCGGCGCCTTCGGCCTGGCCAGAGATCAACGCCAGGGATGACGAGTATCGCCAGCTTGCCGTCACGGGCCGGTTTCTCGGTGATCGCGAGACCCTGGTCCAGGCGGTCACCGATCGCGGCGGTGGTTTCTGGGTAATGGCGCCGTTCCGAGCGGATGATGGCTTCACGATTCTGGTGAACAGGGGCTTCGTGCCGACGGACAAGCGCGATCCGGCAACCCGCCTCGCAGGCAAGCCCTCGGGCGATCACACCGGAATTAGCGGCCTGCTGCGCCTGACCGAACCGAAGGGCGGCTTCCTGCGCAACAACGATCCGGCCGCCAACCGCTGGTATTCGCGCGATGTGCAGGCAATCGCCACGACGCAAGGCCTCGGGCAGGTCGCTCCTTATTTCATCGATGCCGATGCCGCGCCCAATCCGGGAGGGTGGCCGGTCGGCGGCCTGACGGTCGTTTCGTTCCACAACAACCATCTGGCCTATGCCCTGACATGGTTCGGGCTGGCCTTGATGGTGCTGGGCGCGGTCGTCTATCTGTTGCGGCAGACTGGGAAACACGGCGGGGGCTGACCGCTGGCCGAGGCAAAGCTGAAAGGAGCAGGCAGGGCAGGCTTCCCGGCACCCCGTCTCAGGCTGGAGCACCTAGCTAAAACCGCTGGCGAAACGCGACCGATTTGCGTATCACTCCGCCGCCATTGGAGCCCTAGCGATGTTTGAAGCCCTGCAGCCCGCCCCCGCCGACAAGATCCTCGCCCTGATCGGCCTTTATCGAGCCGATCCGCGTCCAGACAAGGTCGATCTCGGTGTCGGCGTCTACAAGGATCGCGACGGCAAGACGCCGGTCATGCGCGCCGTGCGCGAAGCGGAAAAGCGCCTGCTGCAGGGTCAGGACACCAAGACCTATCTCGGCCTTGCCGGCGATACTGGCTTCAACACGGTAATGGCCAAGCTCGCCTTCGGTTCGGGCGCCGACATGACGCGCATCCGTGCCGCGCAAGCGCCCGGCGGCTCCGGCGCACTGCGGCTGGTGGCGGAACTGCTGAAGCGGACACGCTCGGATGCAACCATCTGGCTGTCGGACCCGACCTGGCCGAACCACATGCCGGTAATGCGCGCCGCCGGCCTGCAGATCCGTGAATATCCCTATTTCGATGCCGCCTCGGGCGCCGTTCGCTTCGACGACATGCTGGCAGCCCTGCGGACCGCAAAGAGCGGCGACGTCGTGCTGCTGCATGGCTGCTGCCACAACCCGACCGGCGCCAATCTGGATGCGGGCCAGTGGGCTGCCGTTTCCGATCTGGTCGTCGAGCGCGAGCTGCTGCCGTTTGTCGACATCGCCTATCAGGGCTTTGGCGATGGCCTCGAGGCCGATGCCCTCGGCTTGCGCCTGTTGGCGGCAAAAGTTCCGGAAATGGTCGTCGCCTCGAGCTGCTCGAAGAATTTTGCTGTCTACCGCGACCGCGTCGGCGCGGCGATGATCCTGGCCAGGGACGGCGCACAGGCGGATGTGGCGATGAGCCAGATGCTGTCGGCGGCGCGCGCCATGTATTCGATGCCGCCGGACCATGGTGCGGCGGCCGTGCGCATGGTGCTCGAAGATGCCGCCTTGCGCGCCGACTGGGAAGCCGAGCTCGAAGAGATGCGCCTGCGCATGCTCAGGCTACGCGTGCAGTTCGCCGAGGCGCTGCGCCGGCAGTCGAATTCCGACCGTTTCGATTTCGTCGCCAGCCATCGCGGCATGTTCTCCCGCCTTGGGCTCACGGAAGCGCAGGTCGAGCGACTGCGTGCCGAGCACGGCGTCTACATGGTCGGCGACAGCCGCATCAATGTCGCCGGCCTGCCCGAGGACGGCATGGACGAACTCGCCAAGGCGATCGTTTCGGTTCTTGATTGACGCGGCTTGTCTGTGGACAAGGCACTCTCGCCGGCTGACAGCGTTGGCCGCGCGGCCGGCCGCGCGATAGCATCAGCCCTATGACACCATCGAAAGACATTTCGCGCCTGATCGAGATCATGGCGGCGCTACGGGCGCCGAAGACCGGCTGCCCCTGGGATATCGAACAGGATTTCTCGACCATCGCGCCCTATACGATCGAGGAAGCCTATGAGGTGGCGGATGCCATCGCGCGCGGCGATCTCGACGATCTGCGCGACGAACTCGGCGACCTGCTGCTGCAGGTCGTCTATCATGCCCAGATGGCCGAGGAGGCCGGTGAATTCTCGTTCCCTGACGTGGTGCAAGCCATCACGACGAAGATGATCCGTCGCCACCCACATGTCTTCGGCGACGAAAAAGCCCGTAGCGCCGGCATGGCCAAGGGCATGTGGGAAAAGATCAAGGCCGAAGAGAAGGCGGAGAAGCGAAGCGCCCGCCTCGCGCGTGGTCTCGACCCCGAAGACAACGGCAAGGGGTTTCTGGACAGCGTTCCGGTCGCCCTGCCGGCGCTGACCCGGGCGCTGAAACTACAGGAGAAGGCCGCCCGCGTCGGCTTCGACTGGAGCGAAGCGGCGCCCATCCTCGACAAGATCGAGGAAGAGATCGGCGAATTGCGCGAGGCCCTGGCCAAGGGCGACACCGCCTCGATCAAGGATGAGTTCGGCGACATGCTGTTTGCCGTCGTCAACCTCGGCCGTCACCTCAAGCTCGATTCCGAAGCAGCGCTAAGCGGCACCAACGAAAAATTCCGCTCGCGCTTCCACTATGTCGAACAGGCCCTGGAAAAATCCGGCAGCACGCTGGAAAAGGCTGATCTGGCCGAGATGGAAGCGCTCTGGCAGGAAGCAAAAAGCGCGAAATAACCCGTACTAACCGTTGTTTTTACGACGCAATCTGCTTTCGATCTCTTCGCGGGCGCTTTGCGTGGCCTTGAGCGAGATGGTGGCGCTGCCGTCATCATTGTCGCTTCGCGAAACGACATCGCCATTGCGGTAAAGCCAGTCGACAAGGCCGAACTGGGCCGGCTCGATCGTCACGGTGAGGTCTTCGAGTTCGCCCGCCATCCGTGTTTCGATGATCGCCTTCAGCGCATCAATGCCCTCGCCGGTCACCGCCGACACCGCAATCGGCGGCGCCTTGTTGGCATCGGCGCCGTCGGCAAGCAGCCGGGTCCGGTTGCCTTCGTCGAGCCGGTCGATCTTGTTCCACACTTCTATCACGCGCTTGGCGTCGCCGGCGTCGACACCGAGGTCGGCCAGGATGCGCTCGACGTCTTCCGCTTGTGCAGCAGTGTCCGGATCGGAAATGTCGCGCAGATGAAGCACGAGATCGGCCTCGACCACCTCTTCCAGGGTGGCGCGGAAAGCCGCGATCAGATGCGTCGGCAGGTCCGAAATGAAGCCGACCGTATCGGAGAGGATGATCGGCGTGCCATGTGGGAGGCGCACGCGGCGCAGCGTCGGGTCGAGCGTGGCGAACAGCATGTCCTGCGCCAGCACATCCGCCCCGGTCAGCCGGTTGAACAGCGTCGACTTGCCGGCATTGGTGTAGCCGACGATCGCCACCACCGGGAACGGCACCTTCCTGCGCTTGGCGCGGTGCAGGTCGCGCGTGCGCCGCACCGTTTCCAGCTCCTGCTTCAGCTTGATGATCTTTTCCTGCAGCTGCCGCCGGTCGGATTCGATCTGCGTTTCGCCGGGGCCCCCGAGGAAGCCGGCGCCGCCGCGCTGGCGCTCCAGATGGGTCCAGCTGCGCACGAGGCGGCCTTTCTGGTAGTTGAGATGGGCGAGTTCGACCTGCAGCGTGCCTTCCTTGGTGCGTGCGCGCTCGCCGAAGATCTCAAGAATCAGCCCGGTGCGGTCCAGCACCTTGGCGTTCAGCTCTTTTTCGAGATTGCGCTGCTGCACCGGGGTCAGCGGATGGTCGACGACGACCACTTCCGCATGTCCCTCTTTGACGATTTCCGCGAACTCCGCAACCTTGCCGCTGCCGAGCAGCGTCGCCGGGCGCGGATCGTTGACGGTCACCACCGCCGTGTGGATCAGATCCAGGTTGATGGCGCGGGCAAGGCCGACGGCCTCGTCGTGACGAGCATCAGCCGAACGCATCAGCCGTGGGCGGTTGGTCTCGTCGTCATTGCGCTGGTGGCGGGTAAGGACGGGCACAATGACAACGGCCCGGGTCGGGCCCTTGGCTTCCGTCCCGGGATGATGCGTTGGTTTTCCGCGAACGGTGGCGTCCGCGTCTTTCTCACGTGCCAATCAGGCGCCCTGGCTTTCCTCGCCATCGAACATCTGAACCGGCTGGCTCGGCATGATCGTGGAAATGGCGTGCTTGTAGACGAGCTGGGAGTGACCGTCACGGCGCAGCAGGACACAGAAATTGTCGAACGAAGTGACCACGCCGGTCAGCTTGACGCCGTTGATAAGGAAGATGGTGAGCGGGTTCTTGCTCTTGCGAACTGAATTCAGGAACAGGTCCTGAAGGTTTTGCGATCGTTCCGCCATTGTTCTTGTCTTTCGCCGATCCCCTTCGGTTTGCAAGCCAATGCGCCAAATTAACGGGCGCATGTCAAGCTCGCAAACACCGTCTTGTCGTCAGTAACGACAAGCAGAACGAGATATATTGATGTTCATTCCACCTGTGCGGTTATCAGGCTGGACTTTTTTCCGCAATGTCAAAAAAGGCCTGCCGCAAGGAAAGTGTTATTGAGCCAGGGTGCCCATTGGCGACCGTATCGCCGTCGATAGCCACCACCGGCATGGCGAGTGTCGTTGCGGAGCTGATGAACGCCTCGCGTGCCGCCTTGGCCTCGGCGACGGAAAAGCCGCGCTCCTCGATCTTCAGGCCGAGCTTGGCCGCCACTTCGAACATGGTCGTGCGGGTGATGCCGCGCAGGATGCCGTGCTCGGCCGGCCTAGTGACCAGGACGCCGTCCCGAGTGACGATCCAGGCATTGGACGAGCCGCCTTCTTTTACGTTGCCTTCGGCGTCGACGAACCAGGCTTCCTGCGCACCGGCCTCCTTTGCCTTCTGCTTGGCCAATACATTGGGCAGCAGCCCGACGGTCTTGATGTCGACGCGGTCCCAGCGGTTCTCCGGCACGGTGATGACCGCGATGCCGGTCTCGGCTCGCTTTGCTCCGGCTGCGGGGTCGGCCTTCCTGGCGGTCACCACCAGGGCCGGCTTGGTGTCTGCGGAAGGGAAGACAAAGTCGCGGCTGGCGACGCCGCGCGTCACCTGGACATAGACCAGTCCGTTGGCGACATGGTTGCGGTTGACCACCTCGCGCAGGATAAGCGGCAGCACGTGAGAGGTGACTGGCCAGGCGATCGACAATTCGGTCAGCGAGCGGTTCAGCCGCGCCAGATGGCGCGGCATGTCGACGATGAAGCCATGCGCCACCTCGCAGACCTCATAGACACCGTCGGCGAACTGATAGCCGCGATCCTCGATATGCACGGCAGCGTCGGCGTGCGTGACATAGCGCCCGTTGACATAGGCAATGCGCGGCATGGGCAACCCCTAAGAAATTCAGGGGCTTTCTTATGCGATTCCACCGCGGCCGTAACCGGCAAATGCTTGGCCCAGGCGCGGCTAACCCGCGTCAGACGCCCAGCGACTTCAGCTTGCGGTGCAGCGCGGAGCGCTCCATGCCGATGAACTCGGCGGTTTTCGAGATGTTGCCGCCGAAACGGTTGATCTGGGCGATCAGGTAATCCTTCTCGAACTGCTCACGCGCCTCGCGCAGCGGCAGCGCCATGATGTGCTGGTCGGATTGATTCGGCGTGCGCGGCATGACATCGCCGATCTCGGCCGGCAACAGATCGGCGGTGATCGGCGCATCGACGTCGTCGCCGCGCGCAAGGATCATCAGGCGCTCGACATTGTTGCGCAGCTGGCGAACGTTGCCCGGCCAGTTGTGCGCCTGCAGCACGGCCAGCGCGTCGTCGCCGATGCGGCGCGGCTTGATGCCGGCCTGGCGGGCGATCTGCTTCATGAAATTGTCGACGAGGTAGGGAATATCCTCGCGCCGCTCGGCCAATCCCGGCACGATGACCGGAACCACCGCGAGGCGATGGTAAAGATCCTCGCGGAAACGCCCGTCGGCAATCATCGCTTCGAGGTTCTGCGAGGTCGAGGAGATGATGCGGACATCGACCTTGACCCGCTTGGTTCCCCCTACCCGCTCGAACTGCTGCTCGACCAGCACGCGCAGGATCTTGTTTTGCGTCTCGCGCGGCATGTCGGCCACCTCGTCGATGTAGAGGATACCGCGATGGGCCTCCTCCAGCGCGCCGACCTTGCGCTCGACGCCATTCGATTCAGTGCCGAACAGCTCGATCTCCATGCGCTCGGGCGTGATGTTGGCGGCGCTCAGCGTCACGAAAGGTGCGCTCTTGCGCGCCGACAGCGTGTGGATGGCGCGCGCGGCCAGTTCCTTGCCCGAGCCCGACGGTCCGATGATCATCACGCGGCTGTTGGTCGGCGCGACGCGTTCGATGGTCTGGCGCAACTGGCTCATCGCCGACGACATGCCGATCAGATCGAAGGTTTCGCCGCTGCGCAGCTTGAGGTCGGAAACCTCGCGCCGCAATTTCGAGGTCTCCAGCGCACGCTCGGCAATAAGGATCAGCCTGTCCGCCTTGAACGGCTTTTCGATGAAGTCATAGGCGCCGCGCCGGATGGCGGAGACCGCCGTTTCGATGTTGCCGTGGCCGGAAATCATCACCACCGGCAAGGTCGGATGCATGGTCTTGATCTCGTCGAGCAGCGCCAGCCCGTCCAGGCGCGAGCCCTGCAGCCAGATATCGAGGAAAATCAGCCGCGGCGCGCGATCAGCTATAGCAGCGAGCGCACTGTCGGCATCGAATGCCGTGCGGGTTTCGTGACCTTCGTCGCTCAGTATGCCCGCGACGAGTTCACGGATGTCTTCCTCGTCATCGACGATGAGAATATCAGACGCCATTACCGACCTTTTCAGTTTCTCTTTCGTTTTCCGCCCTGCTTTCGCCGCGCGGAGCCGTTGCGGCCGCAGGCGGCAGGATGATGCTGATCATCGCGCCGCGCCCATCGTGGAAGTCCGCTGGAGCATCGTGTAGTTCCAGCCTGCCGCCATGGTCCTCCACGATCTTCTTGACGATAGCGAGGCCAAGTCCGGTGCCCTTCTCGCGTGTGGTCATGTAGGGCTCGAGCAGCCGTTGGCGATTCTCGCGCGGCAGGCCTTTGCCATTGTCGATGACGTCGATTCGAATCGCACCATTCTGGCGCCCGGCTTGAATCCGGATTATGCCGTGCGAACCGTCCTTCTGTTCCAATCCGTCGATGGCCTCGGCGGCGTTCTTGATCACATTGCCGAAAGCCTGCGCCATCAGCCGGCTATCGAAAGTGCCCTTGAGCGGCTCGGTGCCGAAGATCCGCTCGAAAGTGATGTCGGCGCGGCTGACCTCGACCAGGAACGAGGCCTCACGCAGCGATTCGCGCAGATCTATCGCCTTCATCTCGGGCTTCGGCATGCGCGCGAACGCCGAGAATTCGTCGACCATACGGCCGATATCCTCAACCTGACGGATGATGGTGTCGGTGCATTGGTCGAAAACCTCGCGGTCCTCGGTAATCACCTTGCCGTAACGGCGCTTGATGCGTTCGGCCGAGAGCTGGATCGGCGTCAGCGGGTTCTTGATCTCGTGGGCGATACGCCGCGCCACATCCGCCCAGGCCGACGAGCGCTGCGCCTGAACCAGGTCGGTGATGTCGTCGACCGTCACGACATAGGATTTTTCCTCCGAGCCGTCGTCGCCGGCCTCGATGGTGATCTGCACGTTGAAGGTCCGCTCGGCACCGGCGCGGTAAAAGGTCACCTGCTCGCGATAGACGGGTTTGCCGGACTTGCGACCAATCTCGAAGACGCGGCCGACATGCGGCAGCACGGCGGAAAGATTCTGCCCAAGGGCTGCGCTGGCCGAAATCGCCAGCATCGCCTCGGCCGAGCGGTTGACGATGGTGACGATGCCGTAAGGATCGACGCCGATGACGCCGGCGGTAACGCCGGCAAGCACGGCTTCCGAGAAGCGGCGCCGTTCGTCGATCAGGTCCTTGGCCGACAGGATCTCATTGCGCTGCGATTTCAGTTCGAGAAGCATCTTGTTGAAGGTATCGCCGAGCGAGGCGACATCGCCGTCCGAAGGCCTGACGGGAACCGCGACGTCGAGATTGCCGGTCGCCACCTCGTCGGCGGCGCCGATGAGCTGGCGAATAGGCCGCACCAGACGGTCGGCGACCGCAATGCCGGTCCAGATCGCGGACAGGATGATGATGAGCGTTAGCGACAGATAGGGCAGCGCGAAGGCCACCTGCGAGGTACGGCGGTTATCTTCCAGCCCCCGATATTCGTCGGTGTTGGACCTGACGATCTGCCGTGCCTTGATCACTTCGGGATCGACGAGCCGAATGGTGTAGAGGTAGAGTCCTTCGATCTCCCGCAGCTTGACGATGGCGCCCATGATGTTGCGCGTTTTTGGTTCGATCAGCACCGGCTTGCCGTCGGCAGCGCTGGCCACCGCGCCTTCCGGCGGCTCGGGCATGGCGAACTCCGTATCGGTCTTGGCGCTCATGACGAAAGAGCCGTCCGGCTTGATCAGCGCCGCATGGGCCAGCGAACGGCCCACGGCTTCCTTGTTCATCAGGTCGAGAAAGCCGGTACGATCAAGGCCGTAGAGCGTGCGCGACGCATCGAGATCATAGGCCATGGACAATGTCGTGCCCTGGAGGTTGCGGGCATTTTCCTGGACATAGGCGTCGGCGATCGAGAGGGATGAATTGACGATCGTCTTGGTGCGGATCTCGAACCAGCGGTCAAGGCCGATGTCGAGCGTGATCGAGGCAATGATGGCCACCATGATGGCGGGAATGGCGGCAACCAGGGCGAACATGGCGACAATGCGCACATGCAGCCGCGAAGCGGCCTTACCATGCCGGCGCGCCATCAGGATGCGGTGCACCTCACGCCCGACCAGCGCGATAAGAAACAGGACGAAAGCCGCGTTGAGGGCAATCAACGCCAGCGTCGTCGACTCGTTCGGTGTGATCGGCGTGGCGCCAACGAGGATGGTGAACGAGATCGCCGCCGTCATCAGCGCGCCGACGACCGCGATCACACCCGGCAGCGCAAGCAGCCGGCGCCCATCACGAGCGCCGGGTTCGCTGAAGAGCGGTTGGTTTGTTGTCGGTGCCTGCGGAGCCATGTCGCCGTCTAGAGCCATGATTGCGTCGGATGTATGCAACGCATTGTGGCGATTATGCAACAAGTGTGACCGAGACGGAAATCTTTCGCGAGCCGATCCCCTGAAAAGAGCGCGGGCTCAGATCAAGGCTCAGCCCTGCCGCGATGATTTGTAGACGTTGACGCCGAGCTCGCGGATCTTCTTGCGCAGCGTGTTGCGGTTCAAGCCCAGCAGTTCCGCAGCCTTGATCTGGTTGCCGCGCGTTGCCGTCATCGAGGCCAGGACGAGCGGAAACTCGACCTCGGACAGGATGCGCTGATAAAGCCCCGCCGGCGGCAATTCGCCGGCAAAGGAAGCGAAATAGCGCTGCAGGAAGTGCTCGACCGCCTGCCCGATCGACAAATCGTCGGGGATCAGATTGCCGCCACCCGGCACCACCGGACGTTCGCCGGTCTTGAGCTCCGCCTCGATGATCTCGGCGGAAATCTCGTCCTGCGAATAGAGCGCGGCGAGCCTGCGAACCAGGTTTTCCAGTTCGCGCACATTGCCCGGCCACGGATAGCGCTTCATCAACTCGATGCCGCCGGAAGAAATGCGCTTGGTCTGCAGGCCTTCCATTTCGCCGAGCTTGAAGAAATGGCGGACGAGGTCCGGCACATCCTCGGAGCGCTCACGCAGCGCCGGCAGCCGGAGCGGCACGACGTTGAGGCGATAGAAAAGATCCTCGCGGAAGAGCCCCTGGTTGATCAGCGTGCGCAGATCCTTGTTGGTGGCAGCGACGATGCGCACGTCGGTCTTGATCGGCGTGCGTCCGCCGACCGTGGTGTACTCGCCCTGCTGCAGCACGCGCAGCAGGCGCGTCTGCGCCTCCATCGGCATGTCGCCGATTTCATCGAGGAACAGCGTGCCGCCTTCGGCCTGCTCGAAGCGGCCGGTCGAGCGGTTCTGCGCGCCGGTGAAGGCACCCTTCTCGTGACCGAACAGTTCCGATTCGATCAGGTCACGCGGGATCGCCGCCATATTGATGGCGACGAAGGGGCCGCCGCGGCGGCGGCCATATTCATGCAGCGCGCGCGCCACCAGCTCCTTGCCGGTGCCGGATTCGCCCGAGATCATCACCGTCAGGTCGGTCTGCATCATGCGCGCCAGCATGCGGTAGATATCCTGCATGGCCGCCGAGCGGCCGACCAGCGGCATCGCGTCCGGCTGTTCTTCCGGCCGCGCATCGATCTTCGGCCGACGCGGCTCGGAAAGCGCCCGGTTGACGATGTTGAGCAGTTCGGTCAGGTCGAACGGCTTGGGCAGATATTCGTAAGCGCCAGTTTCGGAGGCGCGGATCGCCGTCATGAATGTGTTCTGGGCGCTCATGACGATAACCGGCAGCTCCGGCCTCGCCTTCTTGATGCGCGGCAGCATGTCGAAGGCGTTTTCGTCCGGCATCACCACATCGGTGATGACCAGATCGCCCTCGCCCGCCGCCACCCAGCGCCAAAGCGTCGAAGCGTTGGAGGTGACGCGCACCTCATGACCGGCGCGTGAAAGCGCCTGGTTGAGGACGGTGCGGATCGCCGCGTCGTCGTCGGCGACGAGAATATTGCCGCGAACGGTCATTTGAGGTCTCCTTCGCCGTCATCGTCGGCGCCGTTTGGCGCTTCTTTCCAGGCCGGCATCAGGATGCGGAATGTGGTGCCGCGCGGCGTCGATTCGCATTCGATGATGCCGCCATGCTCGCCGACGATCTTGGCGACCAGCGCAAGACCCAACCCGGAGCCGTTCGGCTTGGTGGTGATGAACGGGTCGAACAGGATCGGCAGGATGTCTTCGGAGACGCCGGAGCCATTGTCGCGCACGCAGAATTCCAGCGGCAGCGACACGCGGTCCTGCGTGCCCGGAACGGAAACACGGATGCCCGGCCGGAAGGCGGTCGACAGCACGATCTCGCCCTGCGGGTCGCTGCCGATCGCCTCGGCAGCGTTCTTGACCAGGTTGAGGAACACCTGGATGAGCTGGTCGCGGTTGGCAAACACCGGAGGCAATGAAGGATCATAATCCTCCATTATCTTGATTTTCTTGGCAAAACCGTTCTTGGCAATCGCCTTCACATGGTCGAGCACGACATGGATGTTGACGGGATAGCGGTCGATCGGCCGCTCGTCGGAAAACACCTCCATGCGATCGACCAGCGACACGATGCGGTCGGTCTCGTCGGTGATCAGCCGCGTCAGCGCGCGGTCTTCGTCGGAAGCCGACAGTTCGAGAAGCTGGGCAGCGCCGCGGATGCCTGAGAGCGGGTTCTTGATCTCATGGGCAAGCATCGCCGCCAGACCGGTCACCGAACGTGCGGCACCCCGATGCGTCATCTGCCGGTCGATCTTGTCGGCCATCGACCGTTCCTGGAACATCACCACGACGGAGCCCGGATATTCCGGCACCGGCGCGACGTAGAGATCGACGACCTTCTCGATGCCGAGACGCGGCGACGACACGTCGACCCGATACTCGTTGACCGGAGCCCGACGCTCGCGCACCTGATCGACCAGCGTCAGCAGCGGGCTGCCGAAGGGAATGAGTTTTGACAGCGTGTTGCGGGCGAGCATGTTTGCACTCGAGCGAAAGAAATCTTCCGCGTCGGCGTTGGCATAGGTGATGAAACCTTCCTCGCTGATCATGATCACCGGGCGACGGATGGTGTTGAGCACGATCTGGGCGGCATCCGCCATTTCAGCGCCCTGGCCGGCGGCGGCGTTCATGCGGCGCTCCGCAGGTTCAAGGGTTGCGGATCGCGCGAAAACACATCGCGCAGCAAGGCAATGACGCGCGCGGGCTCGAATGCGGTCAGTATGGCCTTTCGGCTGTCGTCGGCGACGCCGCCGGCATGCCGATCAAGATACCAGCCAAGATGCTTGCGCGCCTGGCGCAGGCCGCTTTCGGCGCCGTAGAGCGCCAGCATGTCCTCATAGTGGGCCACGATGTAGTCGGCGACCGCCGTCGAGTCCCGTGGCATGTTTGGCGTCGCCTCGCCGATCGCTGCGGCCGCAATGCCGCCTGCGATCCAGGGCGCGCCATAATGGGCACGGCCGATCATCACGGCGTCGGCACCCGATTGATCGAGAATGTCGGCCGCTTCCGCCGGCGAAGAGACGTCACCATTGGCGACGACCGGGATGGACACGGCTTCCTTGACGCGGGCGATGGCGCGCCAGTCGGCCTTGCCCTGGTAGAACTGGCAGCGCGTCCGGCCGTGCACGGTCACCATCCTGACGCCGGCCTGTTCGGCGCGGCGCGCGAGCATCGGCGCATTGAGCGCGCCTTCGTCCCAGCCAAGCCGCATCTTGACCGTCACCGGCACCTCGACCGCGCCGACAACGGCGTCGATCAGCGACAGTGCGTGGTCGAGATCCAGCATCAATGCCGAACCCGCATAACCGCCGGTGACCTTCTTGGCCGGGCATCCCATGTTGATGTCGATAATGTCGGCCCCCTCACCGGCGGCGATTCTGGCGCCTTCGGCCATGTGCATCGCCTCACGGCCTGCCAGCTGAACCATATGGACGGGCAGGCCGGAGTGGCGTATGCGCAGATTGAAACCGGCCCTGCCCTTGGCAAGCTCGCCGCTGGCAACCATTTCGGATACGACCAGGCCCGCTCCATGCGCGTGGGCACGCTGCCGGAACGGCTCGTCCGTAATCCCCGACATCGGTGCGAGGAACACGCGATTGCGGATTCTCACGCCACCGACATCGAGCGGCGCGGCCAATTTGGTCAAGTTAACCATGCACAAAAACCAAGCATCTTCATTCGTTGCACATTCTCTAGCCAGAACCGGCGCAATGTGCAACGCGGAATGACGCCACATTAAGGCGCAATTGGGAAAAATGCCGGCCTTCGGTTTTGGCCGCGACCAAAGCGCCGCGCGTCCCTGAGGACGCGCAAAAGACGCTTTGGAATTTCATACTTAGCGCACGATCTTTCCGAAAACCGATTACACTTTTCGGGATCGTGCGCTAGGACCAAACGGGCATGACTGACGCAAGTGAAAACCACGTTTCGGATGCGGACGGCAAGGTCGCGGTGGTGATCGTTGCGGCCGGCCGTGGTGCGCGCGCCGGACAGGCCAACGGACCGAAGCAATATCAACACATTGGCGGCTTTGCCGTCATTGCACACACGCTGGACATTTTTCTGGCCCACCCGCGGACCAGCGAGATCGTCGTCGCCATTCATGCCGATGACCATGAGTTGTTCCGGCAGGCGGCGGGCGCCAATGCCGAGCGCGTCACCGCCATCATGGGCGGGGCGACGAGGCAGGAATCCGTTCGGCTCGGCCTGCTTGCCCTTAGAGGCCACGCGCCGGCGCAGGTCCTGATCCATGACGCCGTGCGTCCGTTTGTCGATGCGGACCTGATAGATCGCACCATCGCCGCCATCGGCGAGCGCGAGGGCGCGTTGCCCGCTTTGCCCGTCGCCGACACGCTGAAGCGCGAATCGGCCTCCGGCGTGGTTGGCGAAACCGTATCGCGCAGCGGGCTTCACGCGGCGCAAACGCCACAGGGCTTTCCGTTCTGGCCCATTCTTGCCGCGCACGAGAAAGCCCATCATCTGGGAAAAATGGATTTTACCGACGATGCCGCGATCGCCGAATGGGCGCATATTCCGGTCAAGATCGTTCCGGGCTCGCCGGACAATGTCAAACTCACCTGGGCACGGGATATTGCGATGGCGGACCAGCGGCTTTCCGGCGAACGCGTGCGCTTTCCCGACATCCGTACCGGCAATGGCTACGACGTCCACGCCTTCGAACCGGGAGACCATGTCACTTTGTGTGGCGTCGCCATAGCGCACGACAAGAAGCTGTCCGGCCATTCCGACGCCGATGTCGGTCTGCACGCCTTGACCGATGCGCTGCTGGCGACTTGCGGCGCCGGCGACATCGGCACGCATTTCCCGCCATCCGACCCGCAGTGGAAAGGCGCTGCGTCGCGCATATTCGTCGAGCATGCGGCGAAACTGGTGCGCGCGCGCGGCGGCCGCATCGCCAATGCCGACATCACGCTGATCTGCGAAGCGCCGCGCGTCGGCCCGCATCGCGAGGCCATGACCGCAGCCCTTTCGCAGATGCTGGCAATTACGCCGGATCGCATCTCGATCAAGGCCACAACCAATGAGAAGCTCGGCTTTGTCGGGCGTGAGGAAGGCATTGCGGCGATCGCCACCGCCAGCGTGGTGTTTCCCGGCGAGGTGCCGGAATGACCCACAACGAGCTGGCAAATGCCCTGCTGCAAGCCTGCCAGAGACGCGGCATTATGCTGGCAACGGCGGAAAGCTGCACCGGCGGCATGATCATCGCCGCGTTGACCGACATCGCCGGCTCGTCCGCCGTGATCGATCGTGGCTTCATCACCTATTCCAACGAAGCCAAGATGGACATGCTCGGTGTTTCCGCCGCCACGCTCGAGGCGCATGGCGCGGTTTCGCGCGAGACTGCAATTGAAATGGCGGCAGGCGCGCTTGCCCGTTCGCGCGCCGGGCTGACCCTGGCGGTCACCGGGATCGCTGGGCCTGGCGGCGGTTCGGCGGAAAAACCGGTCGGCCTGGTCTGGTTCGGGGTTGCGCTGGACGGCCGACCGATTGTCGCCGAGCACCAGCTCTTTGCAGACAAAGGCCGCGATTTCATTCGTCGCGAAACGGTCCGGCAAGCGCTGGAGCTGGGCCTGCAAGCACTCGGCTAACCCTGGGCCCGGGGTGCTGCACCGTAGATGACGTCGGCGCGCTTCTCAAAGGCTTCGGCGAACATGCGGAAGGCGCGATCGAACATGGTCCCCATGACCGCGCCCAGAATACGGCTCTTGAACTCGTAGTCGATGAAGAAGCGGGCGGCGCCACCCACCCCCGCCGCGTAGAAAACCCCGACGGTTGTAAAAAAATTTTAACGCCCCGCGAATTAATTAACCAACATTGTGTTATAGGCGGGGGTAAGCAGCAACAGCGGGGGGGAAGTTTCGCGGATCGCCTTGTAGCCGATGCTCATGTCGGCAAGCAGAACCGTGCGCCCGTCACGCTCCTTGCGCGAGCGAACCGTCAGCGCTTCGCAAAGCGGCAGGAATTGCGGATAGGATTCAACATCGGCGACCAGCGCGAACATCTGCTCGGGTGTATGGGATACGCGTCGGGTGGCTTCGAATTTTGGCATGAAACCAGCGGGTTAAGCTGTTTTCTTGAGAATCGCTTCCCGTGCCGCACGCAGCTTGGCGAAATCGTCGCCGGCGTGATGCGACGAACGCGTCAGCGGGCTGGACGCCACCAGCAGGAAACCCTTGGTCCGGCCGATCGTCTCGAAAGATTTAAACTCCTCCGGAGTGACGAAGCGGATCACCGGATGGTGCTTCTTCGACGGCTGCAGGTATTGGCCGATGGTCATGAAGTCGACATTGGCGGACCGCAGATCGTCCATCAGCTGCAGGATTTCATTCCGTTCTTCGCCCAGCCCCACCATGATGCCGGACTTGGTGAAGATCGACGGATCAAGCTCCTTGACCCGCTGCAACAGCCGGATCGAATGGAAATAGCGGGCGCCCGGACGAACCGTCAGATAGTTCGACGGTACGGTTTCGAGATTGTGGTTGAAGACGTCGGGCTTGGCGGCCACGACGACCTCCAGCGCGCCGTCCTTGCGCAGGAAGTCGGGCGTCAGGATTTCGATCGTCGTCAGCGGCGTTGCCGCCCGGATGGCGCGAATGACTTCGGCGAAATGCTGCGCACCGCCATCGGCGAGGTCGTCGCGATCGACCGAGGTGATGACGACATGGGTCAAGCCCATCTGCTTGACCGCATGCGCCACGCGGGCCGGCTCATCGGGGTCAAGCGCGGTTGGAATGCCTGTGGCGACGTTGCAGAAGGCGCAGGCGCGGGTGCAGATCTCGCCCATGATCATGAAGGTGGCGTGCTTCTTTTCCCAGCATTCGCCGATGTTGGGGCAGCCAGCCTCTTCGCAGACCGTCACCAGCTTGTGCGATTTGACGATTTCGCGCGTTTCGGCATAGCCCTTCGACATCGGCGCCTTGACGCGGATCCAGTCGGGCTTGCGCAGCACGTCCTGGTCAGGCTTGTGCGCCTTTTCCGGATGCCGCAAGCGCGGGGCGTTGGCAATCGTATCGAGGACAGTGACCATCGGGGAACCTGGTTCATTCGCGACGCCAGTCAGGCGTTCGCTGTCATAACGTCATCTAAGACTTTTCAACGCAAAGAAAAAGGCCGCCGCGGCGCATGCCGCAACAGCCTTTTTCGCATGGCAGCTCTTCAGTGATGCTAACGGCGCACCAGACGCCCCGCCCAGATCAGCAGGCAGGCACCGATAAAGCCGGTGATCAGATAGGCAATCCAGCCGACGCCGAACGGGCCAAAATTGAGAGCCTGCAGAATGGCGTTCAGCACGACCGCGCCGACGATGCCCATAACGATGTTCATGAAGATGCCGGTGTCGCTCTTCATGAACATTTCGGCGAACCAGCCTGCCAGGCCGCCGATGATGATGGCTGCTATCCAGCCGACGCCATTCAGGTGCATATGCCTTCTCCTTGTGTGATGCGTGAAAACGCATCCGCAAACGAAGTACCTTGCCGCCGGGTTCCATCTGTAGCAGCGCTTTCAATCTATCAGGCGTTGAGCGCGCGGCCATAGGCGTCGAGCACGCTTTCCTTCATCATCTCCGACAGCGTCGGGTGCGGGAAGATGGTGTGCATCAGCTCTTCCTCGGTCGTCTCCAGGTTCATCGCCACGACAAAGCCCTGGATCAGTTCGGTCACTTCGGCACCCACCATGTGAGCGCCGAGCAATTGACCGGTCTTCTTGTCGAAGATGGTCTTGATGAAACCCTGATCCTCGCCGAGCGCAATGGCCTTGCCATTGGCGGCGAACTGGAAGCGCCCGACCCGGATGTCCTTGCCCTCGGCCTTGGCCTTGGCTTCCGTCAGGCCAACCGAGGCGACCTGCGGATTGCAGTAGGTGCAGCCCGGAATCTTCAGCTTGTCGGTGGCATGCACGCCAGGAAAATCAGCGATCTTTTCGATGCAAACGACGCCCTCATGTTCAGCCTTGTGGGCGAGCATCGGTGGGCCCGCGACATCGCCGATGGCGTAGATGCCCGGCACATTGGTCTTGCCGTAACCATCGATAACGACGCAGCCACGCTCCGTCTTCACGCCGAGCGCCTCGAGCCCGAGGCCCTCGATGTTGCCCTGCACGCCAACGGCCGAGATCATCCGGTCGGCGATGATCTTCTCGACCTTGCCATCCTTCATCTCGACATGCGCGGTGACCGAGTTCGTACCCTTCTCGACCTTGGTCACCTTGGCTTCGAGGATGATCTTCATGCCTTGCTTCTCGAACTGCTTTTGCGCGAATTTCGAGACTTCGGCGTCCTCGACCGGCATCACCGCAGGCAGCAGCTCGACCACCGTCACAGCGGCACCCATGGTGCGGTAGAAGGAGGCGAATTCGATGCCGATGGCGCCTGATCCCATGACCAGCAGCGACTTCGGCATCTCCTTCGGCACCATGGCCTCGAAATACGTCCAGATCAGCTTGCCGTCAGGCTCGATGCCGGGCAGTGCGCGTGGCCGGGCGCCGGTCGCCAGGATGATGTGCTTGGCGGTATACGTGCCCTCGCCCTTGACGCCTTTCGGCACCGGCGGCTGCGGCTCCATCGGCTTCTTGGCCGTCTTCGACACCACGATCTCGCCGGGCTTCGACAGCTTGGCTTCGCCCCAGATGACGTCGACCTTGTTCTTCTTCATCAGGAAGGCAACGCCGCCATTGAGCCGCAGCGAGACCTTGCGCGAGCGGTCGACCACGGCCGCTGTGTCGGCGCTGACCTTGCCGTCGAGCTTCAGCCCGTAATCCTTCAGGTGATCCGAATAGTGCATGATCTCGGCCGAGCGCAGCAGCGCCTTAGTCGGGATGCAGCCCCAGTTGAGGCAAATGCCGCCGAGATGCTCGCGCTCGACGATCGCCGTCTTGAAGCCGAGTTGCGCGGAACGCACCGCGGTGACATAGCCGCCAGGGCCGGAGCCGATGATGATGACGTCGTAGTTCTCAGCCACGGTTTTTCTCCTTCACAATTCCAGCATGACGCGCACGACGGGTGCCAGCGCCTTGCCGATGTTTCGCGTGTTTTCGGCATCGAGATGGACGCCGTCGAGCGGGGTGGTTTGCGCCACGCTGCCGGCGTCGAAGAAGCCGCAGCCGGCCTCATCGGCGAGCGTGGCATATTGCGGTGCCAAAAACTTCGAGGCGTCATCGCCACCGGCGAACATCTCCTTGAAGTCGGCATTTTCAGTACGGCTGACGACAGGCGGCGAAACGATCAGGATCTGCGGCGCCGGCCAGTCGAACGGATAGTCGTGACCGCGCACGATGTCGATCAGCCGCTGGATGCCCTGCTTGGCCGCGACGGGATTGCCGTGGATCCACGGCTTCATGTCGTTGGCGCCGAGCATGATGACAATCAGGTCGATCGGCGCATGGGTCGTCAGCACCGTTGGCAGCAGCCTGGCGCCATTGCGATCAGCACCGGCCAGATGGTCGTCGAAGGCGGTGGTACGGCCGTTGAGGCCTTCGGCGATAACTTCGACGCCACTGCCAAGCCCGGCCTGCAGCACGCTCGGCCAGCGGTCTTCCAGCGGGTGACGACCACCTTCGGCATTGTAGCCCCAGGTCAGCGAGTCGCCGTAACAAAGAACCGTCTTCATGCGCCCACCTGTAACTTGATCAAACCGCGCCTCAACCGCCAGCGCACGAACAGCCAGTGAACCAGCACAGTGGCCAAGTTCGGCAAAACCAGGCCGGCGACGATCGGCAGGTCACCTCCCCACTGGCGGTTATCGACCGGCTGAGAGAACGTCCAACCGATCAGGCCGAGCCCGATCAGCACGAACAGGACAATTGCGCAGAGGCCCAGCCAGTTGATGATCGTCGGTGCGTTCGAAAAAAGCTGCGCGATGAAAAACACGATCGTCGCGACAATGGTGACAAGCACCGACGTCATGAAAACCAGAATATATTCTTCCTGCGCATGGGTTGCGACCGCCAGCTGTTGAGCAACCAGGCCGCCTGCCAATCCTGACAGGAAAAACGCCATGAGGGAGGTGAAGAATATCCGCACCGCCCTCTCCCGTCCTAGACCAGCATGCCCATGGGGTTCTCGATCAGCCGCTTGAAGGCGACCAGCAGTTCGGCACCCAGCGCGCCGTCGACGGCGCGGTGGTCGGTCGATAGCGTCACCGACATCACGGTGGCTATTCTGATCTCGCCGTTCTTGACCACCGCCCGCTCTTCGCCTGCGCCGACCGCCAGGATGGTCGCGTGCGGCGGGTTGATGACGGCGGCAAAATCCTTGATGCCGAACATGCCGAGGTTGGACACCGCCGTGGTGCCGCCCTGATACTCTTCCGGCTTCAGCTTGCGGCTGCGCGCGCGGCTGGCCAGGTCCTTCATCTCGTTGGAGATGGTGGACAGCGTCTTTTCGTCGGCCTTGCGGATAATCGGCGTGATCAGGCCGCCCGGGATCGACACGGCAACGCCGACATCGGCATGCTTGTGCTTGACCATGGCGCTTTCGGTCCATGAGGCATTGGCATCCGGCACCGCCTTCAGTGCCATCGCCATCGCTTTGATGACCATGTCGTTGACCGACAGCTTGTAGGCCGGCGCCTCGCCCTTGTCAGTCTTCTTCACCGGGGCTGCCGCATTGATCTGCGTGCGCAGCGCCAGCAGCGCATCGAGCTCGCAGTCGAGCGTCAGGTAGAAATGCGGGATGGTGGTCTTGGCCTCGACCAGGCGCCGCGCAATGGTCTTGCGCATATTGTCATGCGGGACGAGTTCGTAGGAGCCCTGTTCGAACAGTTTCAGGACCTGATCATCCGACATCGCCTTTACCGCAGGCGCAGGAGCGCCAGCAGGAGCCTTGGCGGCAGGCGCCGCCTGGGCACCGCCACCGGCAATCGCCGCGTCGACATCCGCCTTCACCACCCGGCCATGTGGGCCGGTGCCAGTCACGGCAGACACATCGACACCGGCCTCCTTCGCGATGCGGCGCGCAAGCGGCGACGCGAAGGTGCGCTCGCCAGCCGCATGGCCGTTGGCAACTGGAGCCGCATCTGCCTTGGATGCGGTGGCGACCGGTTCGGCCTTGGGTGTCTCAGCCTTCGGTGCGTCAGCCTTGGGAGCCTCCGCTTTCGGCGTCTCGGCTTTGGCTGGTGCGGCAGCATCGCCGCTTTTCGCGGCAGCGCCCGCATCCTCGCCCTCTCCGGCGAGCACGGCGATCAGCGCATTGACCTTGACGCCTTCGGTGCCGGCGGGAACGACGAGCTTGGCAACCGTGCCCTCATCGACAGCCTCGACTTCCATCGTCGCCTTGTCGGTCTCGATCTCGGCAATCACATCGCCCGGCGAAACCTTGTCGCCTTCCTTGACGAGCCACTTGGACAGATTGCCCTCTTCCATCGTGGGCGACAGGGCCGGCATGGTGATGTTGATTGGCATTTTGTCCTCCCGCCCGGTTCAGCGATACGTGACGGCTTTGACCGCCTCGATGACTTCGCCGACATTCGGCAACGCCAGCTTCTCGAGGTTCGCCGCATAAGGCATCGGCACATCCTTGCCGGCGATGGTGATGACCGGCGCGTCAAGAAAATCGAAGGCGCGCTGCGACACCTGGTTGGCGATATGGTCGCCGACCGAGTTCTGCGGATAACCTTCCTCCACCACCACCAGGCGGTTGGTCTTCTTGACCGAGGCGATGATGGTGTCGAGATCGAGCGGCCGGATCGTGCGCAAGTCGATGATCTCGGCATCGATGCCAAGGCCACGCAGTTCCGCTTCAGCCTTGACCGCATAGGTCATGCCGATGCCGAAGGAGACGATGGTGACGTCCTTGCCTGATTTATGGATGCGCGCCTTGCCGATCGGCAGCACGAAATCGTCCAGCTTCGGCACGTCGAAGGACTGACCGTAGAGGATTTCATTCTCGAGGAAGATGATCGGGTTCGGATCGCGGATCGCTGCCTTCAACAAGCCCTTGGCGTCAGCGGCGGTGTAGGGCATCACCACTTTCAGGCCCGGAATGTGGCTGTACCAGGCGGCATAGCACTGCGAGTGCTGAGCGGCGACGCGTGCGGCGGCGCCGTTCGGTCCACGGAACACGATCGGCGCGCCCATCTGGCCGCCCGACATATAGAGCGTCTTGGCGGCCGAGTTGATGATCTGGTCGATCGCCTGCATGGCGAAGTTGAAGGTCATGAACTCGACGATCGGCTTCAGGCCGGCCATCGCCGCACCCACGCCAACGCCGGCAAAGCCATGCTCGGTGATCGGCGTGTCGACGACGCGCCGCGGCCCGAATTCCTGCAGCAGGCCTTGCGTGATCTTGTAGGCGCCCTGGTATTCGGCAACCTCCTCGCCCATGACGAAGACATCGCCGTCGCGGCGCATTTCCTCGGCCATCGCATCGCGCAGCGCTTCGCGCACCGTGGTCGAGACCATTTCCGTGCCGGCCGGAATGTCCGGATCGGCGGCGACTTCCGACTTCGGAGCAGCAGCCACCGGCGCAGCCGGCTTTGCGGCCTCCGCCTTATCCTCTGCGGCCGCCGGAGCCTCTGCCTTTGCAGGCGCTTCCGCCTTGGCGGGCGCCGCGGCCTTGCCGATATCCCCGGCACTTTCGCCGTCCTGTAGCAGCACGGCGATCGGTGTGTTGACCTTGACGCCTTCGGTACCGGCGGCGATCAGGATCTTGCCCAGCGTGCCTTCGTCAACGGCTTCGACTTCCATCGTCGCCTTGTCGGTCTCGATCTCGGCGATGACGTCGCCGGCGACGACTTTGTCGCCCTCGTTCTTCAACCACTTCGAAAGATTGCCCTCTTCCATGGTCGGCGAGAGAGCGGGCATGAGAATTTCGATCGGCATGTCCTTGCCCTCCCGTTACAATACGATATCGGTCCAGAGCTCGGACGGATCCGGCTCCGCGTCGTTCTGGGCAAATTCGGCGGCATCCGCGACAATGTCGCGGACCTCCTTGTCGATGGTTTTGAGCTCGTCCTCGGTCGCCCACTTCTTTTCCATCAGCCGTGCCTTGACCTGCTCGATCGGGTCATGGTCCGAGCGCATCTTCTGCACTTCTTCCTTCGAGCGGTATTTCGCCGGGTCGGACATCGAGTGACCGCGATAGCGGTAGGTCTGCATTTCGAGGATGATCGGCCCGTTGCCGGCGCGGCACCATTCGGTTGCCTGGTCGCCGGCGGCCTTGACGGCGCGGACATCCATGCCGTCGACCTGGATGCCGGGAATCTTGAACGAGGCGCCACGGTGCGAAAAATTGGTTTCCGCCGAAGAGCGCGACACCGAGGTGCCCATCGCATAGCGGTTGTTCTCGATGATGTAGATCACCGGCAGCTTCCACAGCGAGGCCATGTTGAAGCTTTCATAGACCTGGCCCTGGTTGGCCGCGCCATCGCCGAAATAGGTCAGCGAAACATTGTTGTTGTCGCGGTAGCGGTTGGCGAAGGCCAAGCCCGTGCCGAGCGACACCTGCGCGCCGACGATGCCGTGGCCGCCGTAAAAGTGCTTTTCCTTGGAGAACATGTGCATGGAGCCGCCCTTGCCCCGGGACAGGCCGCCCCGACGCCCGGTCAACTCGGCCATGACGCCGCGCGGCGACAGTTCCATCGCCAGCATGTGGCCGTGGTCGC
Organism: Mesorhizobium sp. WSM4822; assembly: GCF_055811155.1. Taxonomy (NCBI): domain Bacteria; kingdom Pseudomonadati; phylum Pseudomonadota; class Alphaproteobacteria; order Hyphomicrobiales; family Phyllobacteriaceae; genus Mesorhizobium; species Mesorhizobium sp. WSM4822. Next base: position 222,313 of record NZ_JBVVQM010000011.1, read on the forward strand.
GATAGGCGGTGATCATCTGATCGCCATCGATCAGTGCCATCTTCATGCCGGTGACGACCGCTTCCTGGCCGATATAGAGGTGGCAGAAGCCGCCGATGAAACCCATGCCGTAAAGCTGGCCGGCCTTTTCCTCGAAACGACGGATGAGCAGCATGTGCCGGTAAGCGGCAAGCTCTTCGTCCTTGGTGAATTCGGCAGGCTTGGGGGCCGAAATCCCCGATTTTCCGTCGGATTTGGATTTGGCAGGCGCTTTTCTGGCGGCGGTGGCCATGCATCACTCCCTGTTGGCGTCTCTTTGTGGACATTAGAGCAGATGAAATCTGCTCTGGGGAGATCAGCTCTTCCCCACCGATTTAAGGGAGGCTAACACGCGTCAAAGCGTTGCGCCATGCTGAATTTGCATAGCTGGCATGCGCCTAAGCGATTAAAATCATTGAAAATATTGATGATTAACTTGAAATCAGTTATTTCGACGAGGTCGGCAACATAATGGTGATTTCGTCAGCCTGGGACAGATTGAGCGCCTTGCGCGCCTGCTCATCGAGCATGTCCTTTTCGAGCGTGCCTTCATGCATCAACCGAACGCGGCGCTCGAGTTCCATGCGGCGCGCCTTGGTCACATCGAGCTGGCCTTGCAGCGCCACCGTCTGGGCTTCCAGCTGATATTTCGAATAGATGCCGAATTCGCCGTGATAGGCGTGAAAGCCGAAATAGGCCAGGAACGCCACGCAAAGCGAGGGAATGATCAGTCGGCCGGTGTTTCTCTGCTTGTGCTGACGCGTCCACATGATCCAAATCCTCGCGGCCGCGAACTCAGGCGGCTCACGATCTTTTTCGCCCGATTGTGCTTAACGGACGGTTACGGGTGTCCTGTTGGGCGGCGTCGAAACAAAAAAGGGCGGGAATGCTCCCGCCCTTTTGTCCGGTATCGATGAGCCGGTGTTTCTGGATCAGCCCTTGACCACCGACTTGCCGGCATAGCTTGCCTGCTTGCCGAGTTCTTCCTCGATGCGGATCAGCTGGTTGTACTTGGCCATGCGGTCGGAGCGCGACAGCGAGCCTGTCTTGATCTGTCCGCAATTGGTGGCAACCGCGAGATCGGCGATGGTCGAATCCTCGGTTTCGCCCGAGCGGTGCGACATGACGGCAGTGTAGCCGGCCTTGTGCGCGGTCTCTACGGCGTCGAGCGTTTCCGTCAGCGAGCCGATCTGGTTGACCTTGACGAGGATCGAATTGGCAACGCCCATGCGGATGCCGTCGCGCAACCGCGCCGTATTGGTGACGAACAGGTCGTCGCCGACCAGCTGCGTCTTTTTGCCGATCAGGTCGGTCAGGTACTTCCAGCCTTCCCAGTCGTCCTCGGCCAAGCCGTCCTCGATCGAGATGATCGGATAGTCGGCGGCAAGCTTGGCCAGGTATTTGGCCTGGGCCTTGGGATCGCGCGTCTTCTTCTCGCCCTCATAGACGTAGTTGCCGTCCTTGAAGAACTCGGTCGCGGCGCAATCGAGGCCCAGCGCGATCTCGTCGCCCGGCTTGAAGCCGGCCTGCTCGATCGATTCCATGATGAAATCGAGCGCCACAGGCGCGCTTTTCAGGTTCGGGGCAAAGCCGCCCTCGTCGCCGACATTGGTGTTGTGGCCGGCGTCCTTCAGTTTCTTGCGCAGCGTATGGAAGATTTCCGAACCCCAGCGGACACCTTCGCGCAGCGTCGGCGCGCCGATCGGCAGGATCATGAATTCCTGGAAATCGATCGGGTTGTCGGCATGCGCGCCGCCATTGATGATGTTCATCATCGGTACCGGCAGGAGATGCGCCTTGGTGCCGCCGACATAGCGGTAGAGCGGCAGGCCGGCGGCATCGGCGGCCGCCTTGGCCACCGCTAGCGAAACGCCAAGTATGGCGTTGGCGCCAAGCCGGCTCTTGTTGGGCGTGCCGTCAAGCTCGATCATGGTCTGGTCGATATGGATCTGGTTTTCGGCTTCCATGCCGCCGATGGCCTCGAACAGCTCGCCGTTCACCGCTTCGACGGCCCTGAGCACGCCCTTGCCGAGATAGCGGGCGCCACCGTCGCGCAGTTCGACGGCCTCGTGGGCGCCGGTCGAAGCACCCGACGGCACCGCCGCGCGGCCCATCGAGCCGTCTTCGAGAATGACATCGACCTCGACGGTCGGATTTCCACGGCTGTCCAGGATTTCACGCCCGACAATGTCGATGATGGCGGTCATTTGCGATGTCCTCGATTGATCTGAAGAATGCCGCACGTCTTAGCCAAAGCGCCGCAAAAGGCAATCGGCCGGCCGGCAATTATTGCCGCGGCATCAGCCTCCGAACGATTCACGAAGCGCAAATCGCTGTCATCATAAGTCATGCACGGTCGGCTGACTTCCGGTTAAGGTGCAGCGCGCGGGGCGAAACAGGAGGAGTTTCGCCATGTCCCAGTTGAGTGGTATCGTGAGTCTGTTCCTGATCGCGGCGGCATTCCTGACGTCGTGCGACAATCAGCAGTCGCCGCCGAAGGCGATGGCCCCCTTACACGTCAGCGAATAAGCCAGAATACAAAGCGGCCCCGTCTCTCGACGGGGCCGCTTTGTCGTTGCTGTCAATGCCAGTAAGGCGTGACCTTGTAGTAATTGTAAGATTCGTCGCGCGCCACCTCGCCATCCGCCCCGCTCAATTCGTTGATCGAATAGGCAGGCGCCGCTCTGAGTTGTTCCTTGGAAAACGGCACGACATAGCCGCCCTTGTCCTCATCATAGTCGAGGCTTGCCCACGGAATGGCGTGATATTTTTCGCCAATGCCGAGGAAGCCGCCAAAACCGATCACCGCGAACATGATGCCGTTCGTCATCTTGTCGAGCATCACATCCTCGATGCTTCCGATGCTCGTGCCTTCGGTATTGTAGACCGATGTACCGATGACGCGTGAGGCGGCGATGGCTTGGGTGTGACCTGTCTGGGTTGTCATGATTGTGCTCCTCATTGTGGTTTAGAACCATACTTGGACAATGAGGGGCGCGGGCGAAGGTTCCCGACTTTTTCGGCGACGCCCGGTCACTCCGCGAGGATGAAGGTAACCTTCATATTGACGCGATAAGCAACAATCTTGCCGTCTTGGACGACGATCTTCTGGTCCTGGATCCAGGCGCCCTCGACGTTCTTCAGGGTTTTCGAGGCGCGCGCAATTCCCTGTTCGATGGCGTCCTGAAAGCTCTTCTTCGACGACGATGTGATTTCGGTGACGCGGGCGACGGACATGGCTTCCTCCTGCCAAAACGCTCAGTTGCCAGGCAAGCGTATAGCCGGCTCGTGCCTTCCACAAGCGCCGGCGGTCGGCAGAGTATGCGTCCGGCCTTAAAGGCCCTTGGCGATACGGTCGAATGCCATCAGCCGCTCGAGCAGGGCTGGCATGTCCTTTAACGGCAGCATGTTCGGACCATCCGACGAGGTCGAATTGTCAGGATCCTGGTGGGTCTCGATGAACACGCCGGCAACGCCGACAGCGACGGCCGCGCGCGCCAGCGTCTCGACAAAACGACGTTCACCGCCCGAGGACCCGCCCTGCCCGCCCGGTTGCTGCACCGAATGGGTGGCATCGAAGATCACCGGCGCGCCGATCTCGGCCATGATGGGAAGAGCGCGCATGTCGGAGACCAGCGTGTTGTAGCCGAAGGAGGCGCCGCGCTCGGTGGTCAGCACATTGGCATTGCCGGAACCGGTGATCTTGGCGACGACGTTCTTCATGTCCCAGGGGGCGAGGAACTGCCCCTTCTTCACATTGATAACCTTGCCGGTCCTTGCGGCGGCGACCAGCATGTCGGTCTGGCGCGACAGGAAAGCCGGAATCTGCAGGACATCGACATGCGGCGCGACGATCGCGCACTGCTCCTCGGTGTGGACATCGGTCAGCACGGGGAGCGAAAGTTCCTTGCGCAGTTCGTCGAAGACGGGAAGGGCTGCGTCCATACCGGCACCGCGCGTCGCCGATAGCGAGGTGCGGTTGGCCTTGTCGTAGCTGGTCTTGTAGACGAGGCCTATGCCGAGCCTGCCGGTCAGTTCCTTCAGTGCGCCGGCCATGTCGAAGGCATGCTGGCGCGATTCAAACTGGCACGGGCCGGCGATCAGGGACAAAGCCGCCCTGTTGTCGAAGACGACATTGCCGACGGCTACAGACGAATTGGCCGCCATCGAATTGGACGCTTGCGGCTTGCTCATGGGATCTCCCGGAAGATAAAGGCCGCGCCCTGTCCGGGTGCACGCCGCACGACGATATCATTGCCCGCTATATCGTGTTGGACGGAATTGGCTGCAAGCAGCCTCGATGTCACATCGGCGTTCCGAACCGAAAAGACCACCGCTGCGAAGCGTAGATCTGTCGGCGCGCCGGCCGGCAGGCCGAAGCGCGCGGTGAAAGCCGCGCGGTCAAGCACGCTCAAATCCGCATTCGGCAAGGGAAAAATGCCGCCCTGCCCGTCGGCGGCCGGATCACCCACCGCCACGGAAATCAGCCCATGCTGCTTTCCGGGCGCATCGCTGACCGCCAAGATCTCGACAATTCCGGTCGCGCCGTTGGCGTGGGCCTGCAAAGCCGTGCGATCCACATCAGGCGCGTTGACCCGCTCGCAGGCAAACAGAAAGGCGTCCGTGGCCTCGGCTCCGGCCGCGAAGGCGAGCTTGAACGACGCGATGTCGCTTTTGCCGGCAGGGTCGGTGAAGGCGCGCGAAAAACCCAGCATGTCTCCCGCCGAGATGCCGGCATCGACATAGCGTGCATGGTCGGCATCGGCATTGCCCGTGCCCAGAACAATGGCGGAAAATCCCTCGTCGCCGTTGCTGTCGCGATAGGCGCGATCACGCGCGACGAAGACATTGCCGTCTGCGATAGCCTTTGCCGCCACCTGCTCGTCGCCGACCGCCAAAGGTTCGAGATAGGTGCCGTCGGCCAGGAAAACACAGCAGTTTTCCGTTCCGAACGGATGGATTCCGGTCGGGGCAACGACGAAGCCAAGCGCGGTGAGCCGGGCTCGCGCCACATCGAGGCTGTGCGTCGGCAGCACCAGATGATCGAGCGGATGGGTGCCTGCGGCTGCGGTTTTGGTCATGCAGGCGCGATGTGCATCATTCCGCAAAGCCGTTCAAGACTTGATCGCAATACCCGGCCAGTTCGCCCGTCAATTCACCGGACGTCGAAAGGCGCCCCTGGAGCAAGGTTCGATCAGCTCCCCGCGACGACATCGGCGGAATAGCGCAGTTCACGCATCGGTTTGACCTTGCTGGTGGTCTGCGCGTAGAGCGGGTGCGCCTTGTAGGCGGCCAGCGCGGCGTCATCGACGAACTCCGCATAGACGACCACGTCGACCTCATCCGACAGCGGATCCACCTTGGTGTTGAGCGTGACCTCGAACAGGCTGGAATGAGGAATGTCGCCGAGCGCCAGCAAGCCGGTGCGCACAGCCTCGACATCCTCTTTTCGCCGCGCGCTGAAGAAAACGATATGCCGGATCAACCCCGCCTCCTCGATCAAAGTGCCGGGGTCTTTTGTGACGGCAGGACGTTGGCGTCAATCGACAAGGATGTCGCGGCTGCTGCCACTGGAGTTAAGCTTTGCTGGTAACATATCGCACAACATGACTAAGCTCTCTCACAGCGGTGTCGAGATAGCGGCCCTGATTGTACATGCCATCCCAGATCAGGAAAAACGCGATGGCGGCAATGACGATTACATAACGCATGGCTAAATCTATCGCACACGGAATTCTGCGGCCATAGGCGTTTTTTTGACGCGCTGCGCCTTGGCTGTGCACAGGCATAGATGCCCGCCGGCGCGAGCAATCTGCTTGGCACAGCCCCGCTTGCAGCCTGCCCCTTGAAGTTTCCCCGCATGACGTGGAAGATTGTCGCACGGATTCACCGGGAAGCGCTGAAGCTCTGGTAGGGGGCGCGCACTTCATTCGAGCCCGCTCGCCGACGAACCGGCTGCGGCGGCGTTCGAAGCTGGCGAATGATCCAAGAGAACCGTGGTCCGGCAATTTGCGCCGGCACCGCGGAAATCCAGGGGCATGAGATGGCGCAAAAGGAACATTTTAGCGTAGCATTGAGCGACGCGGTCAGGCTCGATGAATTCAACTTCGCCGAGATCGTCAAAGGCCTTCCAGCGAAAGCGCGCATGGTGCTGTCGGCGGCAATGAACCTGCCTCGCGGTTCGCTCAGGGTGAGGCTGCCGGACGGCCGCGCCGTCCTCGTCGGCGGCAAGGGACCTGGCCCGGATGCCGAACTGGTGCTGAAGAATTGGCGCTTGCCCGGCCGCGCCTTTTCCGGCGGCACGATCGGCGTTGCCGAATCCTATATGGACGGCGATTGGGAAAGCCCTGATGTGACCAGCTTCCTGGAGCTGTTCGTGGTCAATTCGGTCATTGGCGAGCGTATCGCGGGCGGCACCAGCTGGCTGATCAACACCGTCCAGCGCATACGCCACTGGTTCAACCAGAACACGCGCACCGGTTCGAAACGCAATATCTCGGCGCATTACGACCTCGGCAACGCCTTCTACAAGGAATGGCTCGATCCGAGCATGACCTATTCTTCGGCGCTCTACACGACCGGTGCCAACGACCTGGAAGGCGCCCAGGCCGCCAAATATCGCGCTCTGGCGAAGGATACAGGGATCGGTCCGAAGGACCATGTGCTGGAAATCGGTTGCGGTTGGGGTGGCTTCGCCGAATTCGCGGCGCGCGAGATCGGCTGCCGCGTCACCGGGCTGACGATCAGCCGCGAGCAGCACGATTTTGCCACGGCTCGCATCGCCAGGGCTGGCCTTGCCGACAAGGTCGACATCAAGCTGCAGGATTATCGCGACGAAACCGGCACCTATGACCGCATCGCCTCGATCGAGATGTTCGAGGCGGTCGGCGAGAAATACTGGCCGGTGTTTTTCGGCAAGATGAAGGCCTGTCTAAGGCCTGGCGGCACCGCCGGCCTGCAGATCATCACCATCAACGAAGCCGCCTACGACACCTATCGCGCAAGGCCGGATTTCATCCAGCGCTACGTCTTCCCGGGCGGCATGCTGCCGACGCCGTCGATTCTGAAGGCGCTCGGCAAGGATCATGGCCTTGCCCATCTGCGCGAGCGCGTGTTTCCGGACGACTACGCGCGCACGCTTGCCGAGTGGCGCCACCGGTTCTGGGCGTCATGGGAAAAGATCGTCCCGCTCGGCTTCGACGACCGGTTCAAGAAGCTCTGGGAGTTCTACCTGCACTATTGCGAGGCTGGCTTCCGCGCCAGCTACATCGACGTGCGCCAGGTGGTCTACAAGGCGTAAGCCGACACGCTCTTGAACAGGCTATGTCGAGCATGATCGCGACATAGCCGCGTCGTCGCCGTCAAAAAGTCCGATCGCGAAGCAGAATGCCGCGCAGGACGGACGAATCGGAAATCACCTGATGCGCAGACGGACGATCTTCTTCGGCGTCATTGTTGTCGCTGCGGTGGGAATCTGGCTCAACAACACCTCCCTGTTGTCAAGCCGCCCCGCCGGCAGTCCGGAGATGCTTGCCCATCGCGGCCTTGCCCAGGACTACGCACGTGAAGGCATGACGGGTGAGACTTGCACGGCCAGTCGCATGTTGCCGCCGCGCCATGGCTACCTCGAAAACACAATTCCCTCGATGGAGGCCGCCTTCGCGCTGGGCGCTGACGCGCTCGAACTGGATGTTCACCCGACGACGGACGGCAAGTTCGCCGTCTTCCATGACTGGACGCTGGATTGCCGCACGGAAGGCAAGGGAGAAACGCGCAGCCATTCCATGGCCGAGTTGAAGACCCTCGATGTCGGCTATGGCTATACGGCGGATGGTGGCAAGACCTTTCCATTCCGCGGCAAGGGTATCGGCATGATGCCATCCCTGGATGAGGTTCTGACGCACTTCCCGGCCCGCCGCTTCAACATCAACGTCAAGAGCAACGATCCGGGCGAAGGCGAAAAGCTGGCCGCATGGCTTGCCACGCTGGCACCAGCCGAGCGCGGTTATCTGTCGGTCTATGGTGGCGACAAGCCGATCGCCGCCGTCAAGGCAGCACTGCCGGACATGCATACGCTAAGCCGCGCATCGCTGACGCAATGCATCCTGCGCTATGCCGCAATTGGCTGGACCGGCTACGTTCCGGATGCCTGCCGCAAAGGCACCTTGCTCATCCCCGTCAACATCGCGAAATGGATGTGGGGTTGGCCGAACCGGTTTCTCGATCGCATGCAAGGAGTCGATACAAGAGTCTATCTGCTCGGCCCTTATTCCGGCGGCGACTTTTCGCAAGGGCTCGACGATCCCGAACTGATCAAGCAACTGCCGGACGGCTATTCCGGCGGCATTTCCACGGATGCGCTGGATCTCGTCATGCCTGACATCAAGGAACGTTTCGGGTCGGATCAATCCACGCCGTAAGGGGCTTGGATCGAGCCGCCCCGCAGCCCACCCTTCAAAGCAGGATGCGGTATTTCGCGAAGCCTGCCTCGCCATCGCCCGCCGGCTCGATCTTCAGCGATTTCACCTGCGCGATGAAATCCTTGGCCTTGGCACCGGTTTCGAACACGGCGCTGGTTCCAGGCAGCGGCGCGAACGACCAGTTGTCGTCCGCCGACGGGTTGATTGTACCTTCGCTGACGATGTAGCGGACGATGACATCGCGATTGGTGTCCGGCGCCTCGTAGATGATCTTCGAGGCATTGATGTCGGGGAAATTGCCGCCGCCGCCAGCCCGGTAATTGTTGGTCGCGATGACGAATTTCTGTTTAGGATCAATTGGTTTTCCATCGAAACTCAGGTCGACGATGCGATTGGCGCCAGCGTTGGCCAGCCCGCCCTTGGTATCGTATTTCGACGGCTGCGACAGATCGATCTTGTAGGTGACGCCGTCGATGACGTCGAAATTGTAGGACGGAAAATCAGTGTTGATGAGGGCCTGGTCGGCCTTATCAGGCTCGATCCGGTTGAAGATGCCGGCCGACATTTCCAGCCATTCCTTGACCTGCGCACCGGTGATTTCGACCGCACGCACGGTGTTGGGATAGAGGTAGAGGTCGGCAACATTCTTGATGGCGATATCGCCTGCCGGCACGTCGGTATAGTAGTCGGCGCCGTTGCGCCCGCCGGCCTTGAACGGCGCGGCCGCCGACAGCAGCGGCACATCCTTCCATTGCGTGTTCTTGAGGATATCCCTGAGGTACCAGGTCTGCGCCTGGCTGACGACCTGCACCGACGGATCGTCGGCGACCAGCGCGAAATAGGAATAAAGCGGCGCGGAGGTCTTGCCGACGGGACGCCGCACATAGGCCAGCGTCGCCTGGTGGTCCTGTTCGAGGGCCGCGATGATGCGCTTGTCGTCCGGGACAGTCGGCTTGTTCTTGTTGTCGAGGCGTTCGAAGATCGGCCGCGCTTCGGAGGTGGCTGAAACGACCTTCCATTTCGACCCGTCACGCTCCAGCATCAGGTCGATCAGCCCCATATGCGAGCCCCAGAAACCGCCCATGACGGCGGGTTTGCCCTGCAGCGTGCCCTTTTGCGTATCGACACCGTCGAGCGACTGGAAATCCTTCTTGCCGGGGAACACCAGATGCTGGTGGCCGGTGAACACCGCATCGATGCCATCGACGCCGGCGACGAAGAACGAGGCGTTCTCCATCATGTCGCCCTGCTTCACGTCGATGCCGGAATGCGAGAGCGCAATGACGATGTCGGCGCCCTCCTCCTTCATCTGCGGCACCCAGGCCTTGGCCGCCTCGACGATGTCGCGCGTCTTGACGTTGCCCTCGAGGTTCTTGAGATCCCAGACCATGATCTGCGGCGGCACGAAGCCGATGATGCCGACCCTGATCGGCTGCTCGGCGCCCGAACCGTCCTTGATCTTCTTGTCGAGGATGACATAGGGCTTGAGATAGAGCTTGTCGTCGCGCGGGTTCGCGGCAAGCTCGGTGCCGCGGATCAAATTGGCGCAGACGAAGGGAAAATTGGCGCCGGCCAGCACCTTATCCAGGAACGACAGGCCGTAGTTGAACTCGTGGTTGCCCAGCGTCGAGCACTCGTAGCTAAGCAGGTTCATGCCTTTCATGATCGGATGCAGGTCGCCGTCCTTCAGCCCCTTCTCATAGGCGATGTAGTCGCCCATCGGATTGCCCTGCAGCAGGTCGCCATTGTCGATCAGCATCGAATTCACGGCTTCCTTGCGCACAGCATCGATGAGAGACGCCGTGCGCGACAGGCCCAGCGTGTCGTTCGTTTTGTCGGCGTAGTAATCGTAAGGCAGCACGTTCACATGGATGTCGGTGGTCTCCATGATCCGGAGATGGGCCTGGTTGCCTTGAGCGCGGGCGGAGAACGGATGCAGCATAATCAGTGCCCCTGCGGCGGCGCCCGCAAGGAGATCGCGGCGGGATATGGGATGGAGCAGTTGCGACATGTTTTCTCCTTCGACAACTGACAAGCCCTGCCCCGAAGCGAACTTCGCTCTGAAACCTGCTTAAGTCCATTCAACAAGTCGCGCGCATGAAGCCGCCACTCGATCAGCAACGGATGACGTGCCGATGAACGATCGGGGTGAGGAAATCAGCCCTTGTCGTCGTCGCCTTGGGTGATCAGCCGCGCGCTGCGCTGGCCTGTCGCGTAGATCCATAGCCAGCTCAGCGAAACCGCAAGCCGGTTGCGAAAACCGATCAGGAAATAGATGTGCGCCACTCCCCACAGCCACCAGGCCGCCCAGCCGGTCAGCTTGAGCCAGCCGAAATCGATCACCGCGGCGCGCTTGCCGATCGTGGCGAGATCGCCGGCATGCCTGTAGTGGAAAGGACGCGCGGTCGTGTCGCCGCCGAGCCTGGCCTTGATGGTGGCCGCAACATGTCGGCCCTCCTGCTTGGCGGAAGGCGCGACGCCGGGCACCGGCCGGCCATCGGGCCGCAGCACAAGGGCGGCGTCGCCGATGACGAAAATCTCCGGGCTGCCAGATACAGTCAGATCGGGCTCGACCAGCACCCTGCCCGCGCGGTCCGCCTTCGCTCCCAGCCATTCAGCGGCTGGCGAAGCGGCAACGCCGGCTGCCCACAGGATCGTTCGGGCTGCCAGTTGCTTATCGCCAAACACAACACCTTCGGCGTCGCAGCGCGTGACGGCCCGGCCAAGCTCGACCGTCACACCGAGCCGCTCGAGCGCTTTGCTGGCATAGTCGGAAAGTTTCGGTGCGAAATTGGCCAGGATGCGGTCGCCGGCCTCGATCAGCACCACACGCGTCTGCCGCGTGTCGATGTTGCGGAATTCGCCGCGCAGCGTGTCATGCGCCAGCTCGATGATGGTGCCGGCAAGCTCGACGCCGGTCGGCCCGCCGCCGACGATCGCAATGGTCAGCAACGCCCGGCGTTTGGCGGGATCGGTCTCCCGCTCGGCCTGCTCGAAGGCCAGGAGAATTCGCCTCCGAATGCTGGTGGCGTCCTCCAGCGTCTTCAGGCCCGGGGCGAAAGGCTCCCATTCGTCGTGGCCGAAATAGGCGTGGCGGGCACCGGTGGCGAGCACCAGCGTGTCGTAGGCGACCGCGCTGCCGTCATCGAGCAGCACGCGCTTGCCGGCGCGGTCGACACCGGTGACATTGGCGAGCAGGGTCGTCACATCCTTGCGCTTGCGCAGGAGGTGGCGGATCGGCCAGGCAACCTCGGAGGTGGCCAGCGCCGTCGTCGCCACCTGATAGAGCAGCGGCTGGAAGAGGTGATGGTTGCGCTTGTCGATCATGGTGATACGCACCGGAGCGCCAGCAAGTGCACGGGTGAACTCGAGACCGCCGAAACCCGCGCCGACAACGACGACATGATGCCTGGCTTCATTCATTTCGTTCACCCCGATGGCAAGATTGGCTGTCCTGGATGTAGGTATTTTTGTGCAATGCAACAACAGATGGACGGTGCCCGAGACTCGTCGTTCCATGTCGTGAATGCACATGTTGTATCGTATCGCGAGGTATAGCGTCATCGAACACGCGATGAGGTGAGGCATGGCCAACGATCGTGACGACGATGCTCCGGCGCAGTATTCTTCGCCGCCCTGTTTCATGCACGAGCTCGATCCGGAATTCCGTGCGCCTTCGAGCGACTGGATCGATGTGAGACGCTGGCGCAAGGCCGAACGCGAACGGCTGATCGCTGCGCGTCTCGCCGTTTCGGCCGACGCACGAGCGGTAATGTCGCAACGCATCGCCGATGGCCTCGACGCGATCATCGGCGAGATCGCCGGGCGCATGGTCAGTCTCTACTGGCCGTTTCGCGGCGAGCCGGATTTGCGGCCTTGGATGGCGTCCATAAACGAACGCGGCGGCCGCACCGCCCTGCCCATCGTCATCGACAAGGGGCACCCGCTGATCTTCCGCGCCTACAAAGCGGGCGACCGGCTGGAGAAAGGTGTCTGGAACATCCCAATCCCGGCCGAGGGCGATCCGGTGCTGCCGGACATCGTCATCTCGCCGATCGTCGGCATCGATCCCCAGAACTACCGCCTGGGTTATGGCGGCGGCTTCTTCGACCGCACGCTGGCAGCGATGCCGTTCAAGCCGCTGGTCATCGGCGTCGGCTACGAGCTGCAACGCATCGCGACCATCTACCCGCAGCCGCACGATATCCCGATGGACCGGGTGGTAACGGAGGCCAGCTAGTCCAGGCTGTGCTGAGATTCAGGTCAGGCCGCGTCGAAAATGGTCGCTTCCGAGAACGGGAGCGGAGCGTACTTTTCGTACGCGAGCACCGGAAGCGCAGGGAGCTACCATTTGCAGGCCGGCATCACCTGAATATCAACGCAGCCTAGGCCATTTCCGGCTTCATGCCCATGGCGGTCCTGTCGACGATTTCGCGTAGCGCAAAGGACGAATTGATCTTGGTCACATGCGGCATCGCCGACAGCCATTCCTTGTGGATGCGCTCATAGTCGACGAGATCCTTCGCCGCGATCCGCAGGATGTAGTCGTACTCGCCCGACATCAGGTGACAGGACAGCACGTTCGGGCAGCGTTTGATCGCCGCCTCGAAATCCGAGAGCGTCTTCTCGAACTGTCCCGACAGCGATATGTGCACGATCGCCGTCATCTGGTGGCCGAGTGCTGCATTGGAAAGCCGGGCATGGTAGCCGCGGATGGTTCCGGATTTCTCCAGATTGTCGAGCCGGCGCGAACAGGCCGACTGCGACAGGCCGACCTTCTCGGCCAGTGCCGCATTGGGTATCCTGCCATCCTTCTGCAAAGCCTCGAGAATGGCGATATCAATCCTGTCGAGCCGCATTTTTCGTGAATCCTGCGAATATCCAGCTATTTTGCGCAACGATTATCGAAACCTGCCGGTTGGCGCAAGCGCATTCGCAAACACCTGCGCAACGATTCGTGGTTCACTCCATCCATACAGGGAACGAGCCCAAAGGGCCGGATCAGGAGAAGAAAATGCGCGTCGGCTGCCCCAAGGAAATCAAGAACCACGAATACCGCGTCGGCCTCACCCCCGGCTCGGTCCGCGAATATGTCGCCCATGGCCACGAAGTGCTGGTTGAGACCGGGGCCGGTGCCGGCATCGGCGCCGATGACAATGCCTATCGCGCCGCCGGCGCCACGATTGCCAAGACGGCCGCCGAGGTGTTCGCCAGGTCGGACATGATCGTCAAGGTCAAGGAGCCGCAGCCCAGCGAATGGGCGCAGCTTCGCGAAGGCCAGATCCTGTACACCTACCTTCACCTTGCTCCGGATCCGGAGCAGACCAAGGGCCTGCTTGCGTCCGGCGTGACGGCAATCGCCTACGAGACCGTGACCGACGACCGTGGCGGCCTGCCGTTGCTGGCGCCGATGTCGGAAGTTGCCGGACGCCTGTCGATCCAGGCCGGCGCCACGGCGCTACAGAAGGCCAATGGCGGCCGCGGCGTGCTGCTCGGCGGCGTGCCCGGCGTGCTGCCCGGCAAGGTCACCGTGCTCGGCGGTGGCGTCGTCGGCCTGCACGCGGCCAGGATGGCGGCCGGCCTTGGCGCCGACGTCACCATCATCGACCGCTCGATCCCGCGCCTGCGCCAGCTCGACGACCTCTTCGCCGGCCGCGTCCACACCCGTTACTCGACTGTCGAGGCGCTGGAAGAAGAGTGTTTTTCAGCCGACATCGTCGTCGGCGCGGTGCTGATCCCGGGTGCCGCGGCGCCAAAACTGGTTTCGCGCGAAATGCTGTCGGGCATGAAGAAAGGCTCGGTGCTGGTCGACGTCGCCATCGACCAGGGCGGCTGCTTCGAGACCTCGCACGCCACCACTCATGCCGAGCCGACCTATGAGGTCGACGGCGTCATCCACTATTGCGTCGCCAACATGCCTGGTGCCGTGCCGGTCACTTCGGCCCACGCGCTCAACAACGCGACGCTGCACTATGGCCTGCAGCTTGCCGACAAGGGCCTGAAGGCGCTGGTCGACGATCATCACCTGCGCAACGGCCTCAATGTCCACAAGGGCAAGATCACCAACCGGGCAGTCGCCGAGGCGCTCGGCTACGAACTGGTCGAGCCGAAAGCCGTTCTCGCCGCCTGATTTTCGCGAAAACAGCTCCTTTCAATCCAGCCCGCCGGTTCCATGCCGGCGGGTTTTTTCTTGCGAGCCTGTTTTTCAGGCAAAGCATGGCGTCGAAAGATGTGACGCAACGGCACTTTGCTCATCATTGTTGCATATTTGTCATTCCCGTACCGGCCGACTCCCTGCTAGAGACATTCTGGGTTTACTCATTGGGGTACGGGCATATGTTCATTCGCACATCCGCGAAATCTTTTCTTCTTGGTGCTGTTTCTGCTGTGGCTTTGATGTCTGCTGCTCATGCAGCAGACGTCGTGCAGCCAGTGGAAGAAGCTGCCGGCTTTAACTGGAGCGGTCTGTACGTTGGTTTTGGCGTCGGTGCCGGTGCCAACGTACACGAGCTCAGCAGCGATTTTATTCCAGTCTCGCTGAACGGCATCGGTGGCGAAGGCGTCTATGGTGAGCTGACGGTCGGCTATGACTATATGGTCTCGCCCCGGTTCCTCATCGGAGGTCTGCTGGACGCTCACGTGGGCAACATCAAGACCACGCTGGACATTACGGGGTTCGACGCTTCTATCAAGGAAACCTACGGTTTCGACGCTGGCCTGCGTCTCGGCTACCTCTTGACGCCGAACACTCTGGGCTACGTGCTGGGTGGCTATTCCTGGCAGAAGTACAAGCTCGATACGAACGCTGGCTTCGACTTTGATTGGGATCAGAGCGGGTATTTTGTCGGAGGTGGCATCGAAACGGCCATCAACAGCAATTGGACGATCAAGACTGAGTATCGCTATACGGGCTTCGGGACCAAGGACGATCTTCTTTCCGAGGCTGGCATTGTCGGAGTACCGGACGGTCTCCTCAATCTTGACACCTCGCGCCATACTTTCCAGATCGCAGCCAATTACCGTTTCGGTGCCCAGAACGGCGGCGGTGCTGCCTTCGAGACGCCAGCCTACAACTGGACCGGCTTCTATATCGGTGGCGCTGGTGGCGCCGGTGCGTCCGTGCATCAGATCAACGTTCCGCCGCTCGGCGACCTGGAATTCAATGGTCTCGGTGGCGAAGGTGCCTTTGGTGAACTGAACGTCGGCTACGATCATGACTTCGGCAGCTGGGTCGCAGGCGTCATGGTCGATGCACGCTACTCCGGCATGACTTCCAAGCTGGATCTCGGCGGCGGGTCGATCAACGTCGATACCGACTATGGGTTCGATGTGCTGGGCCGCGTCGGCATGAAGATGAACGAATCGACCCTTGCCTATGCGCTTGCCGGCTACAGCTGGCAGCATTTCGATCTGAACGCTTCCGACCCGATCGGCGACATTCTCGACTGGGGTTCCAGCGGTTTCTCGGTTGGTGGCGGCCTTGAAACGGCTCTGTCCAGCAATGTCACCGTTGGCCTCGAATATCGCTATTCGCAGTTCGCCGAGAAGGACTTTTCTTCGGAATTCGGCGCACCCGACGACACCCTTACCTCGACTTCCTCTTTCCACACCGTGCGTCTCGGCGCGAAGTACAAGTTCAACTAAAAGGCCCTCCAGCCAAACAGTTGCAGCCCGTCGGCCATGCCGGCGGGCTTTTTTTATTGATCGAATCTTTCCGCGCCAAACGCAGGCAACAAAAAAGCGGAGCCAAAGCCCCGCTTCCTCGATGTCGAGATTTACCGCCGGTTCATCCGCGGTCGGCAAATCGATCGACAATAGCTTTCTATCGCGAATATGCGACGGGAGTACGACAACTGTTTCCAGCAGCTAATCTCAGCCTCAAACGCGCTCGATGCGGCACTGGTAGCAATTGTTGCGCGCCGAACGGACATGGACGTAGGCGATCTCGTCGCGTTCGAACAGCGTCTCGGCCCGTGCAGCAATTGCCGTGGTCGGGATGACGCCGCCGCTGCCATAGACGATGCGATCATTCCCGCCATAGCCGCGCACGATGTAGTCGGGGCTTTCGAGAATCTCGGGCAGCGCCTCGCTCTCGGCAGCGCGGTCGCATTCCTCGCCATGCAGGAAGATCGGGCCCGTTTCAGCATAGGGCTGAAGCTGCGGGAATGGCCGGTACGCCAGAACAAGATAGGCATCGCCGGCGGCGATGTTCTTCAAGCAATGCCGGCAAGGCATGCCGTCACCGTCGGAGATCTTTCGCTCGGGCATTTGGCCATAAGCATCGATCCCGCCGCGCTGCAGCGTCCTGACACCTTCGGTCGGCAAAGCTTTGAACTGGATGGTCATGGAAAATCTCCGGTGTGGTCTACCGGAAATTATCCCTTTGAACTCTCGCCGCCCACCCGATTCCTGCCAGATATCGAAGAGCCGGTCGCCCGTCGGCGACCGGCTCTCATCAAGTCCCGTCGAAAGCGCCGGCTAACTAAAATTCAGAGCTGCGGCTCAACGGATGAAATCATCGAAGCGGCGCAGCGTCACCCGGCGATTCCGCCAGTTTTCGTTCTGCGTCTGCACCAGCAAAAACTCCTCGCCATAGCCGACGGTCTCGAGAGCATGACCCGGCACGCCGAATTCGCGCACCAGCGTGCGCTTGAGCGAAACGGCGCGCTGTTCGGACAGAGCCTGATTCGACTGGAAGGAGCCGACGGCGTCGGTATGGCCCTCGATCAGCACGCGGGCGCCGCGATCGCGGCGCAGGATGCGCCGCAGCGCGTCGGCAATGGTCTCGATCTTGTCGTATTGCGAGTTGGCAATAGCCGCCGAACCGAAGGCGAAGTTGATCGACTGGATATCGATCGAGCGGGCCATGCGGCGCAAATCCGGGCGCCGCTTGAATTCGCGGATGGTGACGCGCTCGTTCGGCCGCAATTTCACACGCGGCGCCGCCTCGAGCTTCCGCTCGATCGTCGCGGCTGAAGGCGTTGTCGCCTGGGCTGCGGCCAGGCTTGGCATGGCAATTGCCGCGATCAGCGCGGCGGCAAGTGTACGGCGGGTCAGCATGTCTTCGTCTCCTTCGGCCTTGGCCGCATTGATGGTGCCGGCAACATGCCAAAAACAGCCTGAAGGGCCGATGAACGGCGGGGTCAGATTAGAGCTGGTGTCAGCTTCCGGCTAGGGCCGCATGACGCTGGCCGCGCGCTCGGTGAAAGGCAGCGGATGGACGATTTCCCTCTTTTGCGCCACCGGTGCAAAGCCGAGCTTCTGGTAGAGCGGCAGAGCCGCCGGATGATCGAGCGTGCAGGTCTGCACCGTCACCCGCTTCGGCCCATGCGACCATGCGGCGGCGATCGCGGAGCCCAGGAACCAGCGGCCGATGCCTTGCCCGGTGGCATGTTCCATCATGCCGAAATAGGCGAGCTCGACTTCTTCCGGCAGATGCGGCTTGAGATCGAAGAAGCCGGCGGGCGCGCCGTCGAGGTAAAGGACCCTGATGTCGCGATCCTCACGATGGATGCCGGCGGAAAGCTCGTCGTCATCCAGCCTCAGCACATTGACCCAGTGCCATTTGCGCCCCACCCGGTCCATCAGATAGCGGTAGAAATGCAGCGGAATGTCCTTGGTCTTCAGCAGCGCGACCTGACGGTTATACGGCACGGCCGGTGAATAGGCCGGAGGCACATGCATCTCGAGGAACGTCACCGTGACTTCGATGTCTTCCAGCGCGCTGTTTTCCATCGTCTTCATTCCTTGCCGATCACAACGGGGCCGGTCACGACAGGCGTGTCGGAAAGCCCGCCCCACTCCGTCCAGGAGCCGTCGTAAAGCCTGTTGTTCGTATGGCCAAGCGTTTCCAGCGCCAGCGTCACCACCGCCGCGGTAATACCGGAGCCGCATGAAGTGACGACAGGTTTCGACAGATCGATGCCGGCCTCCTCGATCACCTTGCGCAGACGGTCCTTCGACAGCAGCTCGCCATTTTCCGACAGCGCCGAATAGGGCAGATTGCGCGCGCCGGGCATATGGCCGGAGCGGATACCCGCGCGCGGCTCAGGTTCAGTGCCGGTGAAGCGGCCCGGTCCACGGGCGTCGGCGATCTGGCTCGCCTTGGTGTCGACGATCCCGCGCATGTCGGCGAGGCTGGCGACGCGCCCGGCGTCGAAGTCGGCATGAAACACGCTTGGCGCGATCTTGGTCGGTTCGGCCGTCACCGGCCTGCCGGCGGCTTTCCAGCCATCGAAGCCGCCCTCCAGAATATAGGTCTGAAAGACGCCCATCACCCGGAACATCCACCACGCCCGGGGTGCGGAGAAGAAACCCGGGCCGTCGTAGACGACGATGGTGTCATCGGCCGAAACGCCCATGGCGCCGACATACTGGGCAAAATGCTGCGGCGACGGCAAGGTATGCGGCAGGGGCGAATCCGGGTCCGAAACGGCATCCTGATCGAGAAACCGTGCGCCCGGGATATGGGCGGACTCATACTCGCCGCGCGCATCACGCTTCTGCGCCGGGAGGTACCAGGATGTGTCGATGATCGTCAGGCCCGGCTCGCCGAGACGTTGCTGCAGCCAGTCTGCGTCGACGGTGAAGGGGCTGTCCTCGGCCATTCTTGTTCTCCTGCTCGCCTTTTGGCGATCACTGCCTGTTCAGTTTGCCGGCATCGGCCCAAAGCGGATGCGGAAGCGCCGGTTTTCACGGCCCTTCTTCTCGATCTTGCCGATGTGGATTTCGCCGACTTCTCCGGTGCTTTTCACATGGGTGCCGCCGCAGGGCTGGCTGTCCACCGAGGCGTTGTCGCCGATACAGACCAGGCGGATCTTGCCGGTGCCGACCGGCGGCCGCACGTTCTTGGATTTTACCAGGCCTGGATTGGCGGCCAGTTCCTCGTCGCTGATCAGTCTGACAAAGATCGGATGATCGGCCCGCACCAGCTCCATCAGCCCGGCGGTGACGTCCTCCTTGGTGAAGCCGGCATCCGGAGCGTCGAAGTCGACACGGCTGTCGTCCTCGGAAACCGAAGCACCGGTGATCGGGAACGGGCAGACGACGGTGAGCAGGTGGCAAGCCGCGTGCATGCGCATCAGGAGATGCCGCCGCTCCCAGTCGATCGCCAGCCTCAGCGTGTCGCCCACCTGCGGAACCGCCTGCTCCGGCGCTGGCACGTGTATGATCTCGTCCTTGGTCTCACCGGTGAGGGTGGCGGCAATGGCGATGCGGCTGCCATCGCCGCGTTCGAGATACCCGGTATCGCCCGGTTGGCCGCCCGAAGTGGCGTAGAAGATCGTCCGGTCGAGGATGATGCCGCCGCGGTCGTTGACGGCAACCACCGTTGCGTCCGCCGTGCGCAGATAGGCGTCGTCACGAAACAGGGCGTCCGTCCTGTTTGCCATCACGCGACTTTCTCGAACGGCACCGAAATTGTACTGCGCTGTTCCATCCAGCCCGGCACTGGCAGCTGCTTTTCGCGCAGGAATTCCGGGTTGAACAGTTTTGACTGATAGCGCGTGCCGTAATCGCAAAGAATGGTCACGATGGTGTGGCCGGGACCCAATTCCCTGGCCAGGCGGATCGCGCCGGCAATGTTGATGCCGGTCGAGCCACCGACGCAAAGGCCCTCTTCCTGGATAAGGTCGAAGACGATCGGCAGCGCATCCTCATCGGGGATCTGGAATGAAAAATCCGGCGTGAACCCTTCGAGATTGGCGGTGATGCGCCCCTGCCCGATGCCTTCGGTGATCGAGCCGCCTTCGGACTTCAGCTCGCCGTTGGTGTAGAAGGAGTAGAGCGCGGCCCCCAGCGGGTCGGCGAGCGCGATCTTCACGTCCCGGCTTTTCGCCTTCAGTCCGGAAGCGACGCCGGCCAGCGTTCCGCCCGAACCGACCGCCGAGACAAAGCCATCGACCTTGCCGCCGGTCTGGCTCCAAATCTCCTCCGCGGTGGTGCGGATATGGCCGTCACGGTTGGCGACATTGTCGAACTGGTTAGCCCAGATGGCGCCGTTCGGTTCTGTCTTTGCCAGTTGCTCGGCCAGCCGCCCCGACAGTTTCACGTAATTGTTGGGATTCCTGTAGGGCACTGCCGGCACCTCGATCAGTTCGGCGCCGAGCAGTTTGATCGTGTCCTTCTTTTCCTGGCTCTGCGTGTCCGGGATGACGATGACGGTGCGGTAGCCTAGCGCCTTGGCAACCAGCGTCAGTCCAATGCCGGTATTGCCGGCCGTTCCCTCGACGATCACACCGCCGGGCCTCAGCAGCCCGCGCTGCTCGGCGTCGCGGATGATGAACAGGCCGGCACGATCCTTGACCGACTGGCCCGGATTCATGAATTCGGCCTTGCCCAGGATCTCGCAACCAGTTTGTTCAGAAGCTTTGTTGAGGCGGATCAGAGGCGTGTTGCCGATCGCGTCGATCACAGAACGGGGCATCCAGGATTCCTTGTGTGCGTGCGCCGAAACCCTAGAAACCCGAAGCTGCGGTTTCAAGGCAAGAATTTGTCTGGTCCAGTCGCATTTGCAGTGCTGTTGTTGCGTCGGCGCTTCCCGAGGCTGGCCTCTTGCGCCACTGTTCATTTCCGGCTGACGTTGAAAAGCGGCTTTTCATTCGATTTCTTCACCGCTAGAGCAAAGCACCAACAAGTCGACAGGGCGCAGCATGACACTCTACCGGGCCAACCCGAAGCACGGCGTCGCCTGGATCACGGGCGGCTCAAGCGGCATCGGCCGTGCGCTGGCCAGGGATCTTGCTTCCCAGGGCTATGCCGTCGCGGTGACGGCGCTTGACGGCGATCCGATCGACACGCTTGTCGTCGAGACCGCGCAGATGCCGGGCAGTGTCACGGCCTTTCCCTGCGATGTCACCGACGAGCCGCGCATGGCAAGAACCGTCGCCGCGATCGAGAAGGAGCTCGGTCCCATCGTGCTCGCCATCTTCAATGCAGGAAACTACATTTCGACGCCGGGGGAGAATCTTGTCGTCAACGACTTTCGCCGGTCCTTCGAGGTCAATTATTTCGGCATCATCAACGGCCTCGTGCCCGCGGTCGAACGCATGCGTGTGCGGGCGCGCGGCCATGTCGTGCTGGTCGGCTCGGTGACATCCTATTTCGGCTGGCCGACAACGGCCGCCTATGGCGGCACCAAGGCGGCCATCAACATCCTGGCCGAGTCGCTGAAGTATGATTTCGACAAGATGAACGTGCGTATCCAGGTGTTCAATCCCGGCTTCATCGACACCCCGCTGACCGAGAAGAACATGCTGCCCATGCCGGGACTGATGCCGGTCAGCCGCGCATCGCGCCGCATGGCGCGGGGCATCAAGTCCGGCGGCTTCGAAGTCCATTTCCCGCGCCGGACCAGCTGGCCCCTGAAACTGCTCGGCCTGCTGCCGAGGCCGCTGTGCAGAGGATTTATCAGCCTGATGACCAGTTGGAAGGCGCGGCCGCTGCATTACGACCGCAAGCCCCCGATCGAATAGGACGCCGGCGAAATTGGCAGGCTCACCGTTTCGGCCGCCGTCGCCATGGTTGAGACAAGTGCTGCGTGGAGTCTGCGATGGGGCGACGGATCGTGCTTGCTGTGCTGGGCCTGATCGCCATTCTCGCACTGGCCTTCGTGCTCGGCCCGCGCGTTCGCGTCGACACCACGATCCGTTTCGATCCCTCGCTCATCGCTGACGATCCGCAGGCCTATGTGGCAAAGGCGGAAGCCGCCATCCCCGGAATCCGTGACGGGCTGGAAAAAGAGATCGTCTGGGCCGATCCGTTGGTGCATGCCAGGACGCCGCTGTCGATCGTCTACATCCACGGCTTTTCCGCATCCAAGGGCGAGGTCCGCCCGCTGCCCGACGAAGTGGCGGAACAGCTTGATGCCAATCTCTTCTACACCCGGCTCACCGGTCACGGGCAGGATGGCGCGGCGATGACGCAAGGCAGCATCAACGCCTGGATCAACGACTATGAGGAAGCGCTCGCCATCGGCCGGGCGATCGGCGACAAGGTGATCGTCATCTCGACGTCGACCGGCGGCTCGCTGGCCGTCTGGGCGGCAACGCAGCCCGGTGCATCGGACGAGGTGGCGGCGATTGCGTTCATCTCGCCGAACTTCGGCGTCAAGACTTCGGGCGCCGAGATCCTGACCATGCCGTGGGGCAAACAAATTGCCAGGCTGGTCGCCGGCAAGGAACACAGCTTCGTGCCGCGCAACGCGCTGAATGAAGAATTCTGGACCACCCGCTATCCGATCGAAGCAACCTTGCCGATGCAGGCGCTGACCGAGCTTGCCTATGGCGCGCCGGTGGAGAAGGCGACCATCCCTGCTTTGTTCATCTTTTCTGATTCGGACAAAGTGGTGCGGGCCGATCGCACCCGCGAGATTGCCGGGCGCTGGGGCGCGCCGCATGAACTGGTTCCGGTCGACGACACCGGCGACCCGGACAATCACGTCATTGCCGGCGACGCGCTGTCGCCGTCGACCACGGCGTTTCTGGCGCAAAGGATCGCCGTCTGGATCGAAGCGGTGGTGAAGTAGGCAAACGGAAAGGGCGACCGAAGCATCGCTTCAGCCGCCCTTTCCTTGGTCTGTCCCGGCAATCAGCCAGGCTAAGCCTGACTGATTACAACGCGATCTGGCTTACGCAGCCCGCGCAGCCGGACGCTTGCCGCCGAAGCGACGCTTGTTGTTGCCTTTGAAGGCCGGCTTGGCGCCTTCCGGCTTGCGCTCGCCTGCGAAGGCAGGCTTGTCGCCGAAGCGCTTCTTGCCAAAGCCGTTGCCCTTGTTCTCGCCACCGGGCCGCCTGCCGTCGCGACGGCCATTGCGGTCGTTGCGATCATTGGCCGGCTCGAAGCGCTCGTTCTTTTCAGCCGGATTGCGCAGCGGATCGGGGCTGCCGAGATGGTCGGCAACGATCGGCAGCTTGGTGCGGATGATGCGCTCGACCTGGCGCAGCTTGCTGTTCTCGGAAGGATCGCAAAGCGTGATCGCGATGCCGTCCATGCCGTTGCGGCCGGTACGTCCGATGCGGTGGACGTAGCTCTCGGCTTCATCAGGCAGGTCGAAATTCACGACATGGCTGATGCCGGGGACGTCGATGCCGCGCGCCGCAATGTCGGTCGCCACCAGAATGCGCACCGAGCCGTCGCGGAAATCGTTCAGCGCTTTCTGGCGGGCATTCTGCGACTTGTTGCCGTGGATGACGGCGGCCTTGAAGCCGTCGCGCTCGAGGTCCTTGGTCACCCTGTCGGCACCATGCTTGGTGCGCGAGAAGATGATGACGGACTTCATCGCCTCGTCGGCGAGCATCGTCGACAGAACCTGGCGCTTCTGCTTGGTGCGGGCAAAGACGACGCCCTGCACGATCTCGGCCGCCGCCGTGCTTTGCGGCGCGACTTCGACGCGGATCGGGTTCTTCAGCAGGCCCTTGGCCAGTTCGGCGATTTCATTGGGCATGGTCGCCGAGAACAGCACCGTCTGACGGTCGGGCGCCGTCGCCTTGGCGATGCGCTTGACGTCGTTGATGAAGCCCATGTCGAGCATGCGGTCGCCTTCGTCGAGCACCAGCCATTTGGTGTCGGCAAGCACGAGGTCGCCCTCACGCACAAGGTCGGTCAACCGGCCGGGCGTGGCGATCAGGATGTCGACGCCGGGAGCAACCTTCTTCACCTGGCTGAAGCGGGACACGCCGCCGAGCACGAGCGCGGTCGAGACATGCGCGCCCTTGGCGAGGATCTTGATCGTGTCTTCGATCTGCACGGCGAGTTCGCGCGTCGGCGCCAGGATAAGCGCACGCGCCGTCTTCGGCCGGCGCTTGGTGCCAAGCGCAATGATCTTCGACAAGATCGGCAGCGCGAAGGCCGCGGTCTTGCCGGAGCCGGTCTGGGCGATGCCGAAAATGTCACGGCCTTCCATCTGAGGCGGGATCGCCTGTGCCTGGATCGGCTTCGGCTCGGCGAAGCCCGCGTTGTGGGTGGCCTTGAGCAGCGCGCCCGTAATACCCAGTGCCGCGAAACCGGTGAGTTCCGCAGTGCTACCGGGCAAAGTGTTTTCGTTGGTCAAAATAATCTTCTTTCACGCGGCTTCTAGCCGCAAACATCGATGGCGGCAGGGCGCAACCTGCCGTCGAAAAATCTGTGATGAACGACAAGGCGGGCGGACGTATTCGTCCACTCGGCTGCGCTGTCGTGCCCGCAGGCATCATGCCACGGGGCTTTTTCGCCGCTTTGTGATTTACCGGAAAAAGGGCCGATATACCGGAAAGAGGGAAAACAGACGCAACCAGTCTCATTCGTCGAGAAGGCCGGATTCGTTCCCGGCCCAAGCGCCTATGGGCTGCATATGGCTGAGTTCGCCGCCAAATGCAAGGGGCGTCATGCTGCAGCGCAACAAAACCCGTGGCGCAAGCGGCGCTTGCGCTCGCTTGCCGGCACGATTACCACGAAATGCCACTGGCTTGGGAGGTAATCGATGAAAGACGTTCTCAAGGAACTCGAGCGCCGCCGCGAGATTGCCCGCATGGGCGGCGGCCAGGCTCGCATCGATGCCCAGCACAAGAAGGGCAAACTCACCGCGCGCGAACGCATCGAGGTGTTTCTCGACGAGGGCTCGTTCGAGGAATTCGACATGTATGTCGAGCACCGCTCGACCGACTTCGGCATGGAGAAGAGCAAGATCGCCGGCGACGGCGTGGTTACCGGCTGGGGCACCGTCAACGGCCGCCCGGTCTACCTCTTCGCCAAGGATTTTACCGTGTTCGGCGGCTCGCTGTCGGAAGCGCATGCCGAGAAGGTCATCAAGGTGCAGGAGATGGCGCTGCGCAACCGGGCGCCGATCATCGGCCTCTACGATGCTGGCGGCGCGCGCATCCAGGAAGGCGTGGCAGCACTCGGCGGCTATGCCGAGATTTTTCAGCGCAACGTGCTGGCCTCAGGCGTCATTCCGCAGATTTCCGTCATCATGGGGCCGTGCGCCGGCGGCGACGTCTATTCGCCTGCCATGACCGACTTCATCTTCATGGTGCGCGACACTTCCTACATGTTCGTCACCGGACCGGATGTGGTGAAGACCGTGACCAACGAGACGGTGACCGCCGAGAGCCTCGGCGGCGCCTCCGTCCACACGACGAAATCCTCGATCGCCGACGGCGCCTATGACAATGACGTCGAGGCGCTGTTGCAGATGCGCCGGCTGGTCGACCTGCTGCCGGCTTCCAACACATCGGAGCTTCCCGAGATCGAATGCTACCAGTCGGTCACCGACCATGATTTGTCGCTCGACCGGCTGATTCCCGACAATGCCAACAAGCCCTACGACATCAAGGAACTGATCATGAAAGTTGCCGACGAAGGCGACTTCTTCGAGATCCAGCAGAACTTCGCCAAGAACATCGTCACCGGGTTCGGGCGCGTCGAGGGCCGCACCGTCGGCTTCGTCGCCAACCAGCCGATGGTGCTGGCCGGCGTGCTCGATTCCGATGCCAGCCGCAAGGCAGCGCGCTTCGTGCGTTTCTGCGACTGTTTTTCGATCCCGATCGTCACCTTCGTCGATGTCCCCGGCTTCCTGCCCGGCACGGCGCAGGAATATGGCGGCCTGATCAAGCATGGCGCGAAACTCCTGTTCGCCTATGCCGAGGCCACCGTGCCGAAGATCACCGTCATCACCCGCAAAGCCTATGGCGGCGCCTATGACGTGATGGCGTCAAAGCATCTGCGCGGCGACATGAACTATGCCTGGCCGACCGCGCAGATCGCGGTGATGGGGGCCAGGGGGGCGGTGGAGATCATCTATCGCAAGGACATCGGTGACATCGAAAAGATCGCAGCCCATACAAAGGCTTACGAGGATCGCTTCCTGTCGCCCTTCGTCGCCGCCGAGCGCGGCTATGTCGATGAGGTGATCATGCCGCACTCGACCCGCCGCCGCATCGCGCGCGCGCTACGCATGCTGCGCAACAAGGACATGCAGAACCCCTGGAAGAAGCACGACAACATCCCGCTGTGAGGCGTGGCTGGGCATCTATCCGAGGTAACCGTCGGGCAGCTCACTCCTCTTCCGCCGCGCCAAATCCCGCCCCCATGGTGGCGCGGACAGGGCTGCCCCATGGCGTCGCGTGATTGTCGATACGCATCTGGAAGATAAAGTAAGTCGGCGAGCAGAAGCCGATGCCTTTGACCTTGCCGATGCCCGGCGTGTCAGGCGGCAGCGACTGGCACATATAGTCCTCGCGGCAGAAATGATCGGCCGAACAGGCCGGCCGGTTGCCGCGATTGACGGCGCCGCCAAGGCATTGGTCGAAATTGTTGGTGGCCACGCAGATGTCGAATTTCTTGCCGCCGACCAGGCCGCAGATCTCGTTCGGCATCGGCTTGCCGGCCTTGAAGGCCGCGAAGTCGCGGTCCTTGTCGTCGCAGCCGCGATAGGCGATGCCGCCAGGCACGCCGATCTTCGGCGGACGGCAGGTGTAGGCGGTACGGGAAATGTCCGGGGCGAAGGCCGCGAATTGGCCCGATTTGCTATAGCGGTCGTTGAAAGGCTGCGCCGCGTTGCTGGCGATCGAGCCGGTCAGGCAGGGGTGGCCGGAAAACATTTTTTCGCTGTCCTTGGGCAGCAGGCATTGCGCCAATTTCGTGTGCACGCCCGAAGCCGTGGCCAGCGGCGTGCAGACGGAGCCGCCGTCGCATTGCCAGGTCGCGCCGAACCGCGCGGCATCTTCCGGCATCAGGCAAGGCATGGCCATCTCCGCCGGCGCGTAATCGACCGCGTCGGCGTTCGTCCAGACCGCCGGCGGCGCAAAGGAGAGCGGACGGAAGCGGTTCGGCTGCTTGCCTTCGGCCGTGGCGGCGAGCCACGCCTGGCGCCGCGGGATCTCGGCATGAAGATGCGGCGAAATCCCGACCTCGATGCGGTTCAACGGCGAGGTCGTCTTGTCGTCTAGCCCGATGAAATGGAAACCGGCGGTCGAACCGGCCTGATGGCAACCCTGGCAGGCGCCGTTGTCCAGCCGCTCGACCAGCGCTTCCGGCGTGCGCACCAGTTTCAGCGCGGAATAATCGAGCGGTGCGAATTCCTTGGGCTGGAATAATTGCGTAAACGGATGATTGGCCTGCCGCGCGCTGCCGAAGGTCGACCATGAAATGATCTTTCTGGCCAGGAACTCGTCGGGGATTTCATAGACGCCTTCGTCGACCGCCGGCAGATTGGCGCCGACATAGGCGGCAAGCCGTGCTTTCAGCGCCGCGTCCTGCGAGAGCCGTGCGGTGTCGGGCGTGTTCTCCAGCGGCTTCTCGCTGATAGCAGCGCCATCGATGCCGAATACCCGCATGAGATAGGCCGCCTGCCCGCCGAACTCGGTTTCCTGGCCGGACGGGAAGCGCACCACCTGCGCGTTGAGCTCCAGCTGCTTGAAGGTCAGCCCGGCCTTCTCCAGCGGCCCGCCGGTCAGCCAGCCGGCATCGACGCTCTCGTCAAGCTGTGGCGTCCAGCGTCCGGCAGTGCCGACGCAGCCGCCATCGGCATCGGGCGCGGCGCTGTAGACGGCATTGAAATTGAACGGCAGGCGCGATGCCAGCAGCTTGCCGTTCTTGCGAAAACTGTAGGCCAGGCGGTAGATGAAGCGCACCTCGCCGCAGCTCCTGTCGCCTTGCAGCATGGTGAAGTCGCGACGGTCGAGCCGGTTGACGACGCCGACCAGCCGGAAGCGCGCGGCATCGGTCTTCAGCCAGCGCATGTCCATGATGCGGCCGACATTGCCGTCGGTGACCTCGTAGAGCGGCCGCCCGCCGGCCTTCATCTCGGCGCGGAGCGCTGCAACATCGGAGGCAACGATGTCGACGATGGCGTGATAGGCGGGCGCCTCGCCGTAGAGCGTCTTTAGACCGTCCTCGCCGTCAACCCCCAAAACATCGGCGAAGCCAAAACCCCCGGCATCGAGCGCGGCGAGCACCGCCGGATTGTCGACGACGGTTACAGGGCCTTCGGCGCGCGCCGTCGACGCCACGAAGGCGATAAAGAAAGTGGCAAGCAAAAGAGCAAAGGGACGGCTCATGGAGCGGCCGTGCGCGCGTCGAAGAGTTCACGCAACACCGGCAGCAGCGCCAGCGGCAGATCCTCGGCGATCAGGCCGGGTCCGAACCGGCTGCCGGCTTCAGCGTGTAGCCACACCGCCGCGCAGGTGCCCTCGAAGGGCGGCATGCCTTGTGCGAGCAGACCGGCGATGATGCCCGACAGCACGTCGCCTGACCCGGCTGTGGCCAGCCACGGCGCACCATTGGAATTGATGGCTGCCTTGCCATCAGGCGCAGCTATGACCGTGTCGGCGCCCTTGTAGACGATCGTTGCGTTGGCCCGCGCGGCAGCCGCTCGCGCCTTGTCCAATTTCGACATGGTTTTGTCCCCGGCGATATCTGGGAACAAGCGGCCGAATTCACCCTCATGCGGCGTGATCACCAACGCTGGCGCGTTCAGGTGACGGGCGGCTTCGAACAGCGCCTGCGGCTGATGGGCCATAGATGTAATGGCGTCAGCATCAAGCACGATCGCTCCTCCATGGTTTGCAGTTTGCGATGCGCGTGCACCCTCCGCCAAGGTCTTGATCAGTTGCAGGGCGAAATCGCCGACCTTGGGCTTTGGCCCGAGCCCCGGTCCAAACACCAGCGCCTCGGGATGGCGCGCCGTCAGAAATTCCTGCACCTCCTCGAGTGACCCCGCCTCTCGCAGCATGATCGAGGTGAGGTGTATCGCGTTCACCTGCATGGCATTGCCAGGCGACAGCACGGTGACCGCCCCTGCCCCGCTTCTCGCGGCGGCCATCGCCGACAGCCGCGCTGCGCCGGTAGCACTGGGACCGCCGGAAAAGACGCCGACATGGCCGCGCTTGTATTTATGCGCGTCCACCGCCGGCACCGAAAATTCCCGCAACCACAGGTCCGGCACATTTTCGAAGGTCGAGACGGCGAGCTGGGCGATGATGCCGTCATCGATGCCGATATCGGCGAGCACGATCTCACCGCATTGCCCGCGCCCCGGCAGCAGCAAGTGGCCGGGCTTTTTCCGCGCGAAGGTGACGGTGACCTCGGCACGAAACGCCCTGCTCAATATTTCGCCGCTGGCTCCCGAGACGCCCGACGGCAGGTCGATCGAGACCACAGGCAGGCGCAGGGCTGTCACGGTATCGACAGCTTTCGCGGCATCGCCGGACAGCGGCTTGGACAGCCCTGCCCCATAGAGCGCGTCGATCACGATCGAGCCGAACTCGGCGTCGAAATCAGACAGCGGCCGGGACTTGACCAGGGATTCCGCGGCGGCGAGCGCCGCATCGCTTTCCGGCCTCGGCGCTCCGGATGACCAGATCGTTATGCCGACGCCGCTGCCGGCCAGGAGGCGTGCGACGACATAGCCATCGCCGCCATTGTTGCCGGGCCCGCAGAGCACATGGATGTGCTTTGCCGAGGGATAGCGCTTGAGCACCTCGGTCGCGACCGCTTCGCCCGCGCGCCGCATCAGGCTGATTCCATCGGCCGGACCGGCCGCGATCGTCAGCCGATCAGCCTCGCTCATTTCGGCCGGGGAAAGAAGTTCGTTGCTCATGGATTGCCGATCCGCATGCTATCGCGCATTGTCCAATTTCGATCCTAAGCAAACAAGGGGGAGTTGCCGAGATCTGCAGCCATAACGTCGGCACGAAGGCATCGCGGGCAGAAAATTGCCTGCGGGATAGGCGATATGCCTGATTTTTGTGCGGACGCGGGTGCTGGCGCTGTGTAGGCTCTGGCAGCCCATGCCGCTTCCGGTGCAGCGAATGACGCGAATTTGCATCCCGGTGCGGCGTGGCTTTGAAATCTTATGAGACCGCTTCGAATCCGCTGAATTGGCACAGTTCGTGCTTGATGGAGGCGCAAGCGGGGGGTCACAACCCGTTTTTTTGGCAGTGGAGGCCACTTTTTACATGAAAAAGATCGAAGCGATCATCAAGCCATTCAAGCTGGACGAAGTGAAGGAAGCGCTTCAGGAGGCCGGACTGCAAGGCATAACCGTCACCGAGGCAAAGGGCTTCGGTCGTCAGAAGGGCCATACCGAACTCTACCGCGGCGCCGAATATGTCGTCGATTTCCTGCCCAAGGTGAAGATCGAGGTCGTGCTTGGCGACGACGCGGTCGAAGGCGCCATCGAGGCCATCCGCAAGGCGGCCCAGACGGGCCGCATCGGTGACGGCAAGATCTTCGTCTCCAACATCGAGGAAGTCGTGCGGATCCGCACCGGCGAAACGGGCATGGACGCGGTCTGAACCGACCGCCCCATCCTCCTGAAAACGTCATCATCAAAAAAAGTCATCACACAGGGATACACGACATGACGACAGCCAAAGACATCATGAAGCAGATCAAGGACAACGACGTGAAATTCGTCGACCTGCGCTTCACAGACCCGAAGGGCAAGCTGCAACACGTGACGATGGATGTCATCGAGGTAGAGGAAGACATGTTCGCCGATGGCGTGATGTTCGACGGCTCGTCGATTGCCGGCTGGAAGGCCATCAACGAGTCCGACATGGTGCTGATGCCCGACCCGGAAACGGTTCACATGGATCCGTTCTTCGCCCAGTCAACCATGGTCATCCTGTGCGACATCCTCGATCCGGTTTCGGGTGAATCCTACAACCGCGATCCGCGCGGCACGGCCAAGAAGGCCGAGGCTTACATGAAGGCCGAAGGCATCGGCGACACCATCTTTGTCGGCCCGGAAGCCGAATTTTTCGTCTTCGACGACGTGAAGTACAAGGCCGATCCCTACAACACCGGTTTCAAGCTCGACTCCACGGAACTGCCGTCGAACGACGACACCGACTACGAAACCGGCAATCTCGGCCACCGTCCGCGCGTCAAGGGAGGCTACTTCCCGGTGCCGCCGATCGACAGCGCGCAGGACATGCGCTCGGAAATGCTGACCGTGCTCGCCGAGATGGGCGTGCGCGTCGAAAAGCATCACCATGAGGTGGCGGCGGCGCAGCACGAACTCGGCATCAAGTTCGACGCACTGGTACGCAACGCCGACAAGATGCTGATCTACAAATATGTCGTGCATCAGGTCGCCAATGCCTACGGCAAGACGGCGACCTTCATGCCGAAGCCGATCTTCGGCGACAACGGCTCGGGCATGCACGTCCACATGTCGATCTGGAAGAACGGCAAGCCGACCTTCGCCGGCAATGAATATGCCGGTCTGTCGGAAAGCTGCCTGTTCTTCATCGGCGGCGTCATCAAGCATGCCAAGGCGATCAACGCATTCACCAACCCGCTGACCAATTCCTACAAGCGCCTGGTGCCGGGTTACGAAGCGCCGGTTCTGCTCGCCTATTCGGCGCGCAACCGCTCGGCGTCCTGCCGTATCCCGTTCGGCTCGTCGCCGAAGGCCAAGCGCGTCGAGGTCCGCTTTCCCGATCCGGGCGCGAACCCCTACCTCGCCTTCTCCGCGCTGCTGATGGCCGGCCTCGACGGTATCAAGAACAAGATCCATCCCGGCCAGCCGATGGACAAGGATCTCTACGACCTGCCGCCGAAGGAACTGAAGAAGATCCCGACCGTCTGCGGCTCGCTGCGCGAAGCCCTGCAAAGCCTCGACAAGGACCGCGGCTTCCTGAAAGCCGGCGGCGTCTTCGACGACGACCAGATCGACAGCTACATCGAGCTGAAGATGGCCGAAGTGATGCGCTTCGAAATGACCCCGCATCCGGTCGAATACGATATGTATTACTCTGTCTGAGGCTTCAATCTCAGACTAAGATACGCCATAATAACCAAGCCCTTGAAAGACTTCCCTCTTTCAAGGGCTTTTTGCTGCGCTCCAATAGGAATTGCCAGCCGACCGGCATGTCTCGCCTGCGCGGCAGCCACGCATGGACAGCCATATTGGTCTTTCGTCTTCGACGATCATACGATGCCTGGATTCTAGACCCACGGTCCATCGGAGCGGCCGGCCTGAGCGCGTCGGTCCGGTGACTTCAATCACTACTCGGCGATGTCCGGTGAAGATCAAGGCGGCCGGTCGGTCGCCAACGTTGGAGCCAGGAGCGAGCGGAGCACTGTCTCAGGCTACAGTGACCGCTCGTCCGGCGCCCACGCCAATGCCGCCGTTCAGAAAACCCCGCCCGTCCGAACAGCATTGCGTGACGTAACCCCAAGGCCTGCGAATACGCATGCCGTAGCGTGATCTGTCAACGCTGCAAGCCGGGCCGCGAATGACCGATTCTGCTGTATGAACAGATGCTTATGGAAGGTCCATTGCCCCAGATAAGGGCTGGAAAAGGCGCTTTTCCGGGCTTTATAGGGAGCGATCGCCGGAGGCTCACATGGCTGCGGCCAGAACTTCCGGGCGATTTGCGACCGCGTGAATTCCCTGACTTTTTCTGGGTATGTTTTACCAGGAATGCCGTCAGCCGGGTAACGGCCAAAAAAGAACCCCGGCGCGAAACGCCGGGGTCTTCTTGTCATGCAGTCGAAACGCTTACGCGGCGGCCGAAACCTGAGCGCTTGCCGGAACCGAGGCGATCGTCTTCAGGATCTGCGAGGCGATCTGGTAGGGGTCGCCCTGCGAGTTCGGACGGCGGTCTTCCAGATAACCCTTGTAGTCGCTCTTGATGAAGGAATGCGGCACGCGGATCGAGGCGCCACGGTCGGCAATGCCATAGCTGAACCGGTTCCACGGCGCGGTCTCGTGCTTGCCGGTCAAACGCTTGTCGTTGTCCGGGCCGTAGACGGCGATGTGATCCATCAGGTTCTTGTCGAAGGCCGCCATCAGCGCCTCGAAATAGGCCTTGCCGCCGACTTCGCGCATATAGGCGGTCGAGAAATTGGCGTGCATGCCCGAGCCGTTCCAGTCGGTGTCGCCGAGCGGCTTGCAATGGTATTCAATGTCGATGCCGTACTTCTCGGTCAGGCGCTGCATCAAATAGCGGGCCATCCACATCTGGTCGGCGGCTTTCTTGGAGCCCTTGCCGAAAATCTGGAATTCCCACTGGCCCTTGGCCACTTCGGCGTTGATGCCTTCGTGGTTGATGCCGGCGGCGAGGCAGAGGTCGAGATGCTCCTCGACGATCTGGCGCGCAACGGAGCCGACATTGGAATAGCCGACGCCGGTGTAGTACGGACCCTGGGGTGCGGGATAGCCGCTCTCGGGGAAGCCGAGCGGCCGGCCGTCCTTGTAGAAGAAATATTCCTGCTCGAAGCCGAACCAGGCGCCCTCGTCATCGAGGATGGTGGCGCGCTTGTTGGAGGCATGCGGCGTGACGCCATCGGGCATCATGACTTCGCACATGACCAGCACGCCGTTGGTACGGGCGGGATCCGGATAGACCGCAACCGGCTTCAGCACGCAATCGGAGCTGTGCCCTTCGGCCTGCTGGGTCGAGGAACCATCGAAGCCCCACAGCGGCAACTGCTCGAGATCAGGGAATTCGGCGAATTCCTTGATCTGCGTCTTGCCGCGAAGGTTGGGGACCGGGGTATATCCATCGAGCCAGATATACTCGAGCTTGTATTTCGTCATTCTAGCCTCTCGTTGCTTGATCACCGAACACTGAACGGCGTCGACATGCGTCTGCCGTCAGCAGCCGGCCTGCCGCATTCTTAAAATGCAATTCGTGTGCCATTCTTGGTGTGGAGGGTGCGGCAAAATTGACCCGGTATCCACTCGAAGTCGGTGATCCGCCTAAGCGATGCGTTCCGATCAATCACAGTCGTTCTTTGCACAAATAGTGTGCAAATGCTGATCTTTTCATAGGCATATTGCCTAACTTGATTGCAGACCTTATCTTCAGATCAAGTTGAATCGAAAAGGTTCGGCGGAAGAAAGGAACCCGGCAATGGAAATCATTTCCACACGACCGTCGGCCAAAATTTTGATGTTCCCGGCGCCAGCGCGCCTCTCTGCCTCAAATTTGAGCGGGAAGGCTAAGTTTGCGGCAGAGCTTGCCTCGCTGCGTGGTGCCCGCGCAGACTTCGGCGACGGCTGGTACCATGAGGCAGCCATCGAGGATGAGACCCGGGGCCGCAAGAGCTGACACAAAGGGCAGCAGCCCTCGCCAACGAATTGGCCTGAAAAGAGAAAGCCCGGCGCGATTGCTCGCGCCGGGCTTTCTTTTGAACACCGGGCCTGCCTACTCCTTGGCGTGCAGGTCGGTGCCGAGCGTATCCTTGACGAAGATCATGCCGATGACCAGCGTTATCGCCGCGATCACCACCGGATACCAAAGGCCATAGTAGATGTCGCCCTTGTAGGCGCTGAGCGCGAACACGGTTGCCGGCAACAGGCCGCCGAACCAGCCATTGCCGATGTGATAGGGCAACGACATGCCGGTGTAGCGAATGCGGGTCGGGAACATCTCGACCAGGATCGCCGCGATCGGCCCGTAGACCATGGTCACGAACAGCACCAGGATGAACAGGATGCCGATCGTCATTGGCCAGTTCACTGCTGCAGGATCGGCGAACATGGCGAACGCGCCACCACCCGGAATGTTGTAGACGGTGACTTCGGGTGCGCCCGCCGCCTCGTCGGTGGTCAGCAGCTTGTCCTTGACTGCCTGGTCGATCGGCACCGTCGCCTTCTCACCGGCACGGATGGCAGCGGCATCCAGCTTCAGTTCCGGGTTGGCGGCAACAAACGCATCGAGCTTCTGGTCCGCAACCTTGGCTGCCGCGCGCTTCAGCGGATAGCCGCCGTCCTGCAGCGACATGTTGACGGCCTTGATGAAGGCGGCTTCCTTGGCCTTGGCCTGATCGCCGGCGGCGATGGCGTCATAGGACTCGACCGTCTCGTTGCCGATCTTGACAGATGCGGGTGTGCCGGCGGCGGCCGTCGACACGACGTCATAGGGAACCGAGTTCTTGGTCAGGAACGAGGTCGCGATATCGCAGGATGTCGTGAACTTCGCGGTACCCACCGGATTGAACTGGAACTTGCAATCTCCAGGTGCCGCCGTCACCGTCGCCCGCGTGTTCTGCTGGGCTGTGGCAAGCGCCGGATTGGCAGCCCAGGTCAGTGCCTTGAACAGCGGGAAGGTGCATACAATCGCTAAGGCAAGGCCCGCCATGATGATCGGCTTGCGGCCGATCTTGTCGGAGAGCCAGCCAAAGACGACGAAGAAGATCGAGCCTACTGCCAGGGCGATCGCGATCATGATGTTGACCGATTGCGCGTCGACCTTGAGCACGTTGGTCAGGAAGAACAGCGCGTAGAACTGGCCATTGTACCAGACCACGGCCTGACCGGCGGTGAGGCCGAGCAGCGCCAGCAGTGCGATCTTGGCGTTCTTCCATTGGCCGAAGGCTTCCGTCAGCGGCGCCTTGGAGCCCTTGCCCTCATCCTTCATGCGCTGGAAGGTCGGCGATTCGGAAAGCGAAAGCCGGATCCAGATCGAGATGCCTAGCAGCAGGAAGGATACGAGGAACGGAATACGCCAGCCCCAGGCAGCATAGTTTTCCTTGCTCAATGAAGCCTGTACGATCAGGATCACAACCAGCGACAGGAACAGGCCCAGCGTCGCCGTGGTCTGGATCCACGAGGTATAGTAGCCGCGCCGGTTGTCCGGCGCATGTTCGGCGACGTAAGTGGCCGCGCCGCCATATTCGCCACCCAGTGCCAGGCCCTGCAGCATGCGCAGGATGATCAGGATCACCGGAGCGGCGATGCCCAAGGTCGCATAGCCAGGCAGCAAGCCGACCAGGAAGGTCGACAGGCCCATGATCGTCATGGTGACGAGGAAGGTATATTTACGGCCGACAAGATCGCCGATGCGGCCGAACAGCAATGCGCCGAACGGGCGCACCAGGAAGCCGGCAGCGAAAGCCAGCAGCGCGAAGATATTGCGGGTCGCTTCCGGGATGGCTGGACTGAAAAAGGTCGAACCAATGAACACTGCCAGCGAGCCGTAGAGATAGAAATCATACCATTCGAAAACGGTGCCGAGCGAGGAAGCGAAGATGACTTTCTTCTCCTCCCGCGTCATGGCGCGGCTTGCTCCGCCGGCGGTCGATGCTATTGCCATTTCGTTATCCTCCCGTGAGACCCGTTCTCGATGCTGCGCGACACCGTCCGCGTTCTCCTCCGAGCACGGACTCAACGACAGCCATTCGGGAAAAATGACAGAAAGCGCCCGCCAAAGGCAGCGCGTCTTTGGGATTATGACTTTGGTATTAGGTGCGCTGCGGAATGAAACCGGGCGAGCTGGGAAACCCTTAGCCCTTGAGCGCTTCCAGCAGGCCGACAGCAGCCATCATGTCGTGCTTGCGAGCCGCGCGGCGGGCAACGGCTTCGGCGTCCTGCCCCCAATGCTCGATCTGCCAGTCCTCGTCGACATGAGCCGCGGCCCATGCAGCCTCAGCGTCGATCTCGCCGAAATCGACAGCCAGCGCCAGCAGCGCCGAACCTGTGAGCGACGTCATCACATGGATGGCGGCGAGACGCAGCGGCTCTGTTCGCTTGGCAAGATGGCTGCCCAGCACCGCGATGGTCTCACGCGGCTGCTCGACATGGATGATGCCCTCGGCGAGATTGAAGCGCACCCCAAGTGTTCCCCTCGCCCAGTCTATCACCGAGTCCCAATGCTGGTTCTGCCGCTCCACCAGCCCTTGCGGCGCGTCGGCGCGGTAACAGAGCAGATCGGACGAGGCGAAGCGCAGAATGTCTTCCAGCACCGCCTGCGGGTCGCTGGCGACGCCATCGATGGCGGTGTTCACAAGCCGCATCACCGGCATGGTCACCGGATTGATGGTCTCGCTTTGGGTGGCGAACTCGTCGGCGACGAGCGCGGCTGCCGCCTCGGTAGGCACTGCCAGCAGCGCCTTGCCCGGCGTGCGCACCGGCTTGCCGTCGAGATGCACGGCAAAGCCGCCTTCGACCGGCGCGACCGAGACGGTCTTGTAGAAGCGCTTCGGCAGAGGCGTCTTCATCTGGATTTGGGCGCGGCGCACCGGATCCGGATCCGAAAGATATTTGCCCGCTTCAAGGTCGTTGAGGATGTCACGCATAGAAGGTCTCTCTTACACCGGCGTCAGCTTGCGCACTGGCCGGTTGACGATGATCAGGCCGGCGGCAATCAGGCCAAGTGCCAGGAAAATGCGCATGGTCAGCGGCTCATTCAAGAACATGGCGCCGCACAGCACGCCGAAAACCGGCGACAGGAAAGTGAAACTGGACAGGCCTGACGCCGGATAGCGCCGCAACAGCCAGAACCACAGCACATAGGTGAAGGCGACGATGTAGACAGCCTGGAATAGCAGCGCCAAGGTCGGCAGCACGGTCGGGTCGCGAACGGGCGGGCCGGCGAGAGGCAGCACCAATATGCCGACGATCGCTGCCCCGGCGAGTTGGTAAAGCAGAAGCTTCTCGGCGCTCGCCTCGACCAGCTTCGACCGCTTGATGAGGATGTTGGTCAAAGCCCAGAAGAATCCGGAGCCGAGGCTCAGCAGATCGCCGAACAGCATGTCTCCGCCGCCGCCAAGCTTGTCGGAAAACACCGCGACAAGGCCGGCAAAGGCCAGCAGCAGGCCAAGGAATTTCCTCAATGTGATCTGCTCACCGAGCAGGAAATGGCCGCCGAGCAGCATCCAGAACGGCATCGTGTTGACCAGCAGCGTGTTGCGGGCAACGGTCGTATGCTCCAGGCCGACATAAAGGCAAAGGAACTCGATGCCGAAAAGCGCGCCAACCACGATGCCGGCGAGCAAGGTCCCGTCGCGCGTGAAAAGCGCGATGCCGCGCCACCGGCACCAGGCAAAGACACACAGGCCGCCGATGATCGAGCGCGCGATCGACAGGAAGACCGGGTCATAA
Source organism: Mesorhizobium sp. WSM4822 (assembly GCF_055811155.1). Lineage (NCBI taxonomy): Bacteria > Pseudomonadati > Pseudomonadota > Alphaproteobacteria > Hyphomicrobiales > Phyllobacteriaceae > Mesorhizobium > Mesorhizobium sp. WSM4822. The sequence continues at coordinate 260,566 of NZ_JBVVQM010000011.1, forward strand.
CCAGCGTAGGAGATCTTGGCGGCGACGTAATTCAACCCCCAGGAAAAGGTCAGCCCGACCATGATGGCGGCGGCGGCCATGTCGACCGTGTCGCGCCGGTCGAGCGCGTCACTGGCGCCGCTCACGATCAGTCCTCCGCGCTGGCGTCGTCGAAGCCGATCAGGTTCCAGCTCTGGCGCATGTGCGGCGGCATTGGCGCGGTGACATCGATGACGCCCTTGTCGGGATGCGGAATGATGATGCGGCGGGCGTGCAGATGCAGGCGGTTTTGAATGCCCCCTGGAAAGTCCCAGTTGGTGTCGGCCTCGAAATATTTCGGATCGCCCAGGATCGGGCAGCCGATGTAGGCGGCGTGGACACGAAGCTGGTGGGTGCGGCCCGTATAGGGCTCCATTTCAAGCCAGGTCATCGTCTGCGCAGCCTGCTCGATGATGCGGTAGTAGGAGACGGCGTGATCGGCGCCCTTTTCGCCATGCGCGGCGACACGCACGCGGTCACCGTCCGGCGTCGGCTCCTTGATCAGCCAGGTCGAGATCTTGTCCTCGCGCTTGGGCGGCACGCCCTTGACCAGCGCCCAATAGGTCTTCTTGGTCTCGCGGGCGCGAAACGCTTCCGAGAGCTTCATGGCGGCCAGCCGGGTGCGGGCGACGACCAGAACACCTGAAGTGTCGCGGTCGAGCCTGTGAACCAGTCTGGGCTTCTCGCCCTTCTGGCTGCGCCAGGCCTCCAGCATGTCGTCGACATTGCGGGTGACGCCCGAGCCGCCCTGCACCGCAAGGCCCGCCGGCTTGTTGAAGACGAAAACCTTGGGATCTTCATGGATCAGCATTTTCGACAGGACATCGGCATCGCCCTGGTTGCGGATCGAGTGGCCGGTCAGCGCACTCTCGCCCTTCTTGTCGACCTCGAGCGGTGGGACGCGAACCATCTGGCCGGGCTCGACACGGGTGTCGGCCTTGACCCGTCCGCCATCGACGCGGATCTGGCCGGAGCGCAGAAGCTTCTGCAAATGGCCGAAACCAAGGCCCGGGAAATGGGTCTTGAACCAGCGGTCGAGCCGCATGCCCGCCTCGCCGGCCTCCACCGTGATCTGTTCAACGCCTGCCATGTTTTTTGTCGCTTATCCGTTTCCCGAGCGAAGCTCGGCCTGTTCTTGGCGCGGCAATAGCACTAAGGCAGGCTTCTTGCGAGCCAAAGTCCCAGAAACAGGGCGATAATGGCGCCAATGACGCTGGCAAGGGCATAAGCCAGCGCAGGCAGCGTGGCTCCCCGCTCCCACAGCGTCGCGAAATCGAGCGAAAAGGCGGAGAAGGTGGTGAAGCCGCCGAGAATGCCGGTAGCAACGAACAGCCTGACCTCGTTCGATCCGCCACGGCGCATCATGGAGGCGATGAACAGCCCCATGGCGAAGGAGCCAATGATGTTGATGGCCATCGTGCCCCAGGGATAGCTGGGGCCGACAAAACGCAGCGCGCCGATGTTGGTAAGGTGACGAATTCCGGCACCGATGCCGCCACCGACGACGACGAGAAACAGATTGAACATCTTCGGTACTTCCCCGGGCTATTCAAATTCAGCCGATGCCGCCAGCTGCATTGAGCGATTGCCTGCTCAGGTCGTCTCGGCATTCTTCGGCTTGGTCGAACCGATCATCTTCCAGTTCTTGTAGAACATGGAATTGATGCGCTCGACGCTGACCGAGACGATTGAGAGCATACCCGCGATCAGTCTGGGAACCGGAGACGGCCGGATGATGTCCATGAACACGCAGTAGCGGCGTCCGTCATACTCGTTGACCGAGCGATGCAGCAGCGTGTCGTCGAAGATGAACAGCGGATTGTCGTACCAATAATTCTTGACGTTGCCGCACTCGACGAAAATCTCCGACTTAACCGGGATCAGATTGTAGAGGATGCGCAGGCTGAGCCGCAGCGGGCCGAAATGCCAGGACGTCGATTCGCGCTTGCTGAAGACGGAAACGGCTATGGTCTTGATGTATTTGAAATCCTTGTTGAACTCGGCGACGTTGTCGATCCTGTGCTTACCGTACCACTGGTAGACATACATGCCGCGCCGGCCGGCGCCGAAATTGGCGTCGATATCGGCAATGATCTCATCTTTGCGCGCCTTGAAGATGTCCAGGACCTCGTTGACCTCGCGCTGATAGTCGGCGGGAAACTGCTCCAGCTTCCAGACACCTGGATTTCTGTAGCACAAGAGGTCGACCAGCAGATTGAACGGCGAAAGCAGCCAGGTGAACAGGCCGTTGCCGAGAAAATAGCCTGAGAACAGCGACAGATCCTTGCGGTCGTTGCGCAGCACGTCGATCAGGCCGCAGATGATGAAGATCGTCGTCAGGATGGGAATGAAATAGAAGCCAAGGGCGAGAAGCGGGATGGCAATGGCGAATTTGCGAAGGGACTTGCGAAGGGTTTTTGTCATTTTTCCACGCGCGGAGCGCGATCCTGTTGCGAATGAAGTGCCCAAATCACGGCAACGACCACCGCCCGGTCGTGCGCCTTGATAAGGTTTTTTGGGTTACCACACAACGGCCCTGCTATCGCGGCCGGCTGGCTGCCTGGCGGATCTGGTCAACGGCCTCACGCAAGCCTGCTACTCCCGCTCCTTGCGCAGCTTCGCCCAATAGTCGAGCCGCTTCCTGATGTCGCGCTCGAAGCCGCGCTCGGGCGGATCATAGAAGGTCTGGCGGCCCATCTTCTCGGGAAAATAATCCTGCCCCGAAAAGGCATCCGGCTCGTCATGGTCGTAACGATAGCCGGCGCCGTAATCCTCCTCTTTCATCAGCTTTGTCGGTGCGTTGAGGATGTGCTTGGGCGGCAGCAGCGAGCCGTGTTCCTTCGCGGCCCGCGTGGCAGCCTTGAAAGCATTGTAGACGGCGTTGGATTTGGGCGCGGTGGCGAGATAGACGGTGGCCTCGGCAAACGCCAACTCGCCCTCGGGCGAGCCGAGATAGTCGTAGGCATCCTTGGCGGCATTGGCGACGACAAGCGCCTGCGGGTCGGCAAGGCCGATGTCTTCCATCGCCATGCGCACCAGCCGGCGGCCTAGATAGAGCGGATCCTCGCCCGCATCGAACATGCGTGCGAGATAGTAGAGAGCCGCGTCAGGGTCTGAACCGCGTACCGATTTGTGCAGCGCCGAGATCAGATTGTAATGGCCGTCCTGGCCCTTGTCGTAGATCGGCGCGCGGCGCTGGACGATGCGCTGCAGTCCCTCGGGATCGAAGACCTCGCCGGGTTTGGCTGCCCGCCAGACTTCTTCCGCGAGCGTCAGCGAGGCCCGGCCGTCGCCATCGCTCATGCGGATGAGCATGGTCCGCGCCTCGTCGTCGAGCGGCAGCGCCCTGCCCTCGGTCTCCTCCGCCCGCACCATCAGCTTGGAGATGCTCTCCTCGCCAAGCGAATGGAAGACCAGAACGCGCGCGCGTGACAACAAAGCGGCATTCAGTTCGAAGGACGGGTTTTCGGTCGTGGCGCCAACCAGCACGACTGTCCCGTCCTCCATGACCGGGAGAAAGCTGTCCTGCTGGGCACGGTTGAAGCGATGGATCTCGTCGACGAACAGCAAGGTCTGGCGGCCATTGGTGCGGCGCAATTTGGCCGCTTCGAACACCTTTTTCAGGTCGGCGACGCCGGAAAAGACAGCCGATATCTGCTCGAAGGCCAGGCTGGTTTCGCCGGCAAGCAGGCGCGCCACGGTGGTCTTGCCGGTGCCGGGCGGCCCCCAGAAGATCATCGAGCCGAGCGAGCCGGAACCGATCAACCGGGTCAGCGCGCCGTCAGGGCCGGTCAGATGCTCCTGGCCGACGACCTCGCCAAGGTTTCTCGGCCGCAGCCTGTCGGCCAGCGGCCGCCCAGGCGGGGTCTTTTCCGGTTCATCGACGCTGAACAGATCGGCCATGCACTTCTTTTTCGTTGGAGCATGAGCCCGAATGCACGGAACCCAGCCCTAATAACGCAACACCTGACGCATTATCTGCCCGCCACGCTCGACGGTAAAGCGCCACCAGCGCGTATCCGTCCTGGCCGCCAACTCCAGGGTCGCCGCGGTATCGATGGTGGTGCCGTTCACCTCGCGCACGATGTCGCCCGGCTGGAAGCCGAAATCGGCGGCCGGAGAATCACGGTTGATGTCGACCACGGTGACGCCCTTGATGTCCGTGCGCAGGCCAAGCCGCTGCGCGAGCCGGGGCGACAGCTCCGCGACCTTGGCGCCCGAAAACGGGCTGCGGCCATGCAGCGTCACCTCGGCAGCTTTCATGCCTTCCGGAGCACGCTCCAGCGCAATATCCATCGCCGCCTGCTGGCCCTTGGTCAAAACCGCGAAATTGGCGGTGGTGCCGATCGACAGCGTCGCCATCCGGTAGTCCAGCGCTTCGATGCTCTCGACCGGCTTGCCATTGAGTTGCAGCACCACGTCGCCGGGCTTGAGTCCTGCCTTGCCGGCCGGACCGGTCGCCTCGACCGACGAGACCAGCGCACCGGTCGGCTTCTCCATGCCGAGCGATTCGGCGATCTGCGGCGTCACCGATTCGAACTCGGCGCCGATATAGGGCCGTTCGAAGAAGTCGAGCCCGGCCTTGGCCGCGTCGGCAAAAGCGCGGACCATATTCGAGGGAATGGCGAAGCCGATGCCGATCGAACCGCCACTGCGGCTGTAGATGGCGGTGTTGATGCCGACCAGCTGGCCGCCCATGTTGATCAGCGCACCGCCGGAATTGCCCGGATTGATGGCGGCGTCGGTCTGGATGAAGAAGCTGGAATCGGAGACGCCGATATGGCTGCGGGCCAGGGCCGAGACGATGCCGCTGGTGGTGGTTTGGCCGACGCCGAAGGGGTTGCCGATGGCCAGCAGCAGGTCGCCGACCTCGAGCGCGTCGGAATCGCCGATGGCGATAACCGGAAACGGCTTGTCCGAGGTGATCTTGAGCACGGCAAGGTCGAGTGTCTCGTCCTTGAGCAGCACCTTGCTGTCGAACTCACGCCCATCAGCGGTCGCCACCTTGACCCGGTCGGCATCCTTGATGACGTGGTAATTGGTGACCACGACGCCGGTCGGATCGACCAGCACGCCGGAGCCGAGCGAAGACTGCGCACGCGGCTGCGAGCGACCGAAGAATTCCTCGAAGAACGGATCGCCATCGAAAGGCGACGTGACCTTGGCCGTCTGCGAGGCATAGACGTTGACCACGGCCGGGGCTGTCTGCTTGACCAGCGGCGCAAACGACAATTGCACCTCCTCGCGGCCGAAGGGTACGCGCTTGTCGGGACCAGCCGTGGCGTTTTCGCCTTCCACGCCATGCAGCAGGTCGGTCAGCACATCGGACAGGCCGGGATCGGTCTTCGTCTCCTCGGCCAATGCCTGCCTGACCACCGGTGCGGCCGCAAACGCCATGATGGCGAAAAGCAGAACAAAGGGCAGTCTTCTGGCGCGCATTCGCGAATCCTCCAAGGCAAGTTCGGGGGCATTGTCCCGACGATTGTGCAAAATGAAAGGCTAAGCCGCTGAAATCCGACTATTTTGGGCCAAAACCCCAGGGGCAAGCCAGGAAATCGGATTCCGCCGCGGTTTGCTGCTTTCAGAAAACAAAAAGGGGCCCGCAGGCCCCTTTGAACTCATTTGGGAAAACCGAGCCTTATGCGGCTGCGGCGTCCGTGTCAGCGCTTTCGGCTTCGATGCGAGCGCGGTCGCCGGCGCCTTTGGCCGAAACGTCGCGATCGACGAACTCGATGACGGCCATGGCGGCGTTGTCACCGTGACGGAAGCCCGCCTTCATGATGCGCAGATAGCCGCCATTGCGGTTGGCGTAGCGCGGCGCGATGGTGTCGAACAGACGCTTGACGACGCCTTCATTGCCGATCTGGGCAATGACCTGGCGGCGGGCATGCAGGTCGCCGCGCTTGCCGAGCGTCACCAGCTTCTCGACGATCGGACGCAGGTCCTTCGCCTTCGGCAAGGTCGTGACGATCTGCTCGTGCTCGAGCAGCGACACGGCGAGGTTGGCGAACATCGACTTGCGATGGCTAATGCTTCGGGCGAAGCGACGGCCTTTGAAACCGTGGCGCATGGCTCTTTTCCTTCTTCAGTTGTTCAAGAGGCCGCGGCCTCTGATGGTTTTCCGCATGACCGTCGGATCGAGCGGCCCACGCCGCCCATCCTTGGAATTCATGCTCAATATTGGTCTTCGTAACGCTTAGCGAGATCTTCGATGTTTTCCGGCGGCCAGTCCGGCACTTCCATGCCGAGGTGCAGGCCCATCGCCGCCAGGACTTCCTTGATCTCGTTCAGCGACTTGCGGCCGAAGTTCGGGGTGCGCAGCATCTCGGCTTCGGTCTTCTGGATCAGGTCGCCGATATAGACGATGTTGTCGTTCTTCAGGCAGTTGGCCGAACGCACCGAAAGCTCGAGTTCGTCGACCTTCTTGAGCAGCGCCGGGTTGAAGGCGAGCTCGGTGACGGCCTCGGCGGCGACTTCCTTCTGCGGCTCGTCGAAGTTGACGAACAGGCCGAGCTGGTCCTGCAGGATGCGGGCGGCGAAAGCCACCGCGTCCTCGCCGGTGATCGAACCGTCGGTGTCGATCGTCATGGTCAGCTTGTCATAGTCGAGAACCTGGCCCTCGCGGGTGTTCTCGACCTTGTAGGAGACCTTCTTGACCGGCGAATAAAGGCTGTCGACCGGGATCAAGCCGATCGGCGCGTCTTCGGCGCGGTTGCGGTCGGCCGGCACGTAACCCTTGCCGGTGTCGACGGTGAATTCCATGCGGATTTCAGCGCCTTCGTCCAGCGTGCAGATGACGTGGTCGGGGTTGAGGATCTCGACGTCGCCAACCGTCTGGATGTCGCCGGCAAGAACAGCACCCGGTCCCTGCTTGCGAACGACCATGCGCTTGGGACCATCGCCTTCCATGCGGATGGCGATTTCCTTGATATTCAAGACGATGTCGGTCACGTCCTCGCGCACGCCAGCGATGGACGAGAATTCATGCAGAACGCCGTCGATCTGCACGGCGGTAACAGCCGCACCGCGCAGCGAAGACAGAAGCACGCGGCGCAGCGCGTTGCCCAGCGTCAGGCCAAAGCCACGCTCGAGAGGCTCGGCGACCAGCGTGGTCAGCGTCTTCTTCTTCGACGAGAACTCGATCTTGTTCGGCTTGATCAGTTCCTGCCAATTTTTCTGGATCATGATGCTTTCCTTCCGTTGACCCGCCACCATCCAATCGTGGCGGGCGACCTGGAATGCCGCGGAGGAGCGCCCAAGGGCGCTCGCGCGGCGTTCGGTAAATGCTTAGACGCGACGCTTCTTGCGCGGGCGGCAGCCATTGTGCGGGATCGGCGTCACATCACGGATCGAGGTGATGGTGAAGCCGGCCGCCTGCAGGGCGCGCAATGCCGATTCACGACCGGAGCCGGGTCCGCAGACCTCGACTTCGAGCATGCGCATGCCGTGTTCCTGGGCCTTCTTGGCAACATCCTCGGCAGCCATCTGGGCAGCGAACGGGGTCGACTTGCGCGAACCCTTAAAGCCCTGGGCACCGGCCGACGACCAGGCAATCGAATTGCCCTGCGCGTCGGTGATGGTGATCATCGTGTTGTTGAAGGTCGAATTGACGTGGGCAACGCCCGACGAGATGTTCTTGCGTTCGCGACGGCGAACACGAGCGGCTTCCTTGGCCATGATAGTCCTTTCAGTTGATCTCTACACCGCCGTAATGCCAGCGGCTCCACCTTGGAAAGCGAGTAGTGAGTAGGGAATAGCGAGTAGGGATCCCTACTCGCTAATGGCTACTCGCTATTCGCTCACTTACTTCTTCTTGCCGGCGATCGACTTGGCCGGGCCCTTGCGGGTGCGCGCATTGGTATGCGTGCGCTGGCCGCGGACCGGCAGCGAGCGGCGGTGACGCAGGCCGCGGTAGCAGCCGAGGTCCATGAGCCGCTTGATGTTCATCGAGACTTCGCGGCGCAGGTCGCCTTCAACCTGGTAATCGCGGTCGATGGTTTCGCGGATCTGCAGCACTTCCGCGTCGGTCAGCTGGTTGACGCGGCGCTCGGCCGGGATGCCGACCTTGTCGACGATCTCCTGGGCGAACCGCTTGCCAATGCCGTGAATGTACTGAAGCGCAATGACAACGCGCTTGTTGGTCGGAATGTTGACGCCGGCTATACGAGCCATGTTCTTCCCTTCTCCATGTGGGCCGGCCAATCCTCAAAAACGAGGCGGGCACGGCGCTGTCTTAAGTTGCCCCGCGTCCGGTGGAGGCCGGCCCATGCGGGAGTTTCCAGTTCAATGCGGCTGCCTTGCCCTTGCGGACAAGCAAAGCTCATGCCTGATAGGAAGACGGGCCGCCATACCGCAGCGAACCGCCTCCGTCAAGTGCAATCGTTAATTTCCCCGCACTGCGTCCTTGAGCACCGCTTCGATCTGTTCCGTCACGGCGTCGATATCGGCCATGCCGTCGACACTGCGGAGCTTGCCCTTGGCATAGTAGTAGCCAATCAGCGGCGACGTCTTCTTGTAGTATTCCCTCAGGCGCTCTTCGAACACGGTCGGGTTGTCGTCCTTGCGAACGGGAAGACCGGCGGCCTGCGCCTCGTCGGCGCGCTTGACGATCCGGCCAACCAGGGCCTTGTCGTCGACCACGAGCTCAATGACGGCGTCGAGGCCCTGGGAGCGATCCGACAGCATCTGCTCGACCGCATCCGCCTGCACCAGGGTCCGCGGATAGCCGTCGAGGATGAACCCCTTGGCGCAGTCGGGCTGATCGATACGCTCGGCGACGATCGCGTTGACGATCGCATCGGACACCAGTTCACCGGCATCCATCACCGCCTTGGCGCGCTTGCCGACTTCGGTGCCTGCCTGGACGGCAGCACGCAGCATATCGCCCGTCGAGAGCTGGGGTATGCCGTGTTTTTCTACCAGTCTTTGTGCTTGCGTCCCCTTGCCCGCTCCTGGCGGCCCAAGCAATATCAACCTCATCTGGCTTTCTTCCCCCCGCGCAGCTTCGACTTCTTGATCAGGCCTTCATACTGGTGCGCGATCAGGTGGCCCTGAATCTGCGCAACCGTATCGAGCGTGACACTGACCACGATCAGAAGCGATGTGCCACCAAGGTAGAATGGTACGCCAGTCGCCGAGATCAGGAACTCCGGCAACAGGCACACCAGCACCAGATAGATGGCGCCGACGACGGTGATGCGGGTGAGAACGTAATCGATGTAATCGGCGGTGCGCTCGCCCGGACGATAGCCCGGGATGAAGCCCGAATGCTTCTTGAGCTGGTCGGCGGTTTCCTTCGGGTTGAAGACAATCGCAGTGTAGAAGAAGGCGAAGAACGCGATCATCGCCGCATAGAATGCCATATAGAGCGGCTGGCCGTGGCCGAGTGCGGCCAGGATCGTGCTTGCCCAGGCCGGCATGTTGGTCGTCTGCGAGAAGCCCGCGACGGTGGCCGGCAGCAACAGCAGCGACGAGGCGAAGATCGGTGGAATGACGCCCGCCGTATTGAGCTTCAGCGGCAGGTGCGATGTATCGCCCTGGAACATGCGGTTGCCGACCTGGCGCTTCGGATACTGGATCAGCAAGCGGCGCTGGGCGCGCTCGAAGAACACGATGAGCGCAATGACGACGACGGCGAGCACGATGATCGCCAGGATCAGGCCGGTCGACAGCGCGCCGGTGCGGCCAAGCTCCAGCGTGCCGGAGATGGCGTGCGGCAGGCCGGCGACGATGCCGGAGAAGATGATCAGCGAAATGCCGTTGCCGATGCCGCGGGCGGTGATCTGCTCGCCGAGCCACATCAGGAACATGGTGCCGCCGAGCAGCGTGAGGACGGTCGAGACGCGGAAGAACATGCCGGGATCGCTGACGATGCCGTTGCCGCCTTCCAGACCGACAGAAATGCCATAGGCCTGAACCAGCCCAAGCAGCACGGTACCGTAGCGCGTGTACTGGTTGATGACCTTGCGGCCCTGCTCGCCTTCCTTCTTCAGCGCTTCCAGGGACGGGATGACCGAAGTCATCAGCTGCATGATGATGGAGGCGGAGATGTAAGGCATGATGCCGAGCGCGAAGATCGCCATGCGCTCCACGGCGCCGCCGGCGAACATGTTGAACATGCCAAGCACGCCCTTGCTCTGCGAGGAGAAGGCCTGGGCGAAGGCGTCGGGATTGATGCCGGGAAGCGGGATGTAGGTGCCGAGGCGATAGACGAGCAACGCGCCGATCGTGAACCAGATGCGCTTCTTCAAATCCTCCGCCTTGGCGAAGGCCGAGAAATTCAGATTCGAGGCTAATTGTTCAGCAGCCGAAGCCATGCCTGATTCTCCGCTTGGTAACGCTTGATGGCCCTGAGGTCAGGCGGCGCGTTTCACCGAAGCTCACGAGATAAGCTCCGGGCTCTAAACATGCAAGCGGCCGCGGTGACGCGGCCCCCACGGCGAGCAGATAAAAACGCAATAGTGAGCAAAAACGGATACCCCACCAGCCGAGAGCGCGTCAAAATTACGTTAAAAGGCAGCAGGCATTT
>NZ_JBVVQM010000012.1:0-187455 GCF_055811155.1 Mesorhizobium sp. WSM4822
GCCGGCGCCAAACGTCCCAACAAACCCGCCACAGGCGCCGGCCACCCTCGCCTCGGTCGCCTCCGAGATGTGCAGTGTTGAGTGGATGCGTCGTCGCGTCGAGGGCTCATGGCTTCGCCTCTCGGATCGCTCGCAAGGTCGCACGGCGTAGTTTGTCCTCGCGCTTGAAGGTCTTCACGCGGTCGACAAGGCTGCCGCTGCTCGGGCACTCCAACTTCGATGAGGCGTATGAGGTCGCGCTCGCGGGCGCAGTACCGCGGAAGCGGGGGTGGGGTCTATTGCGTGCGTCACCTGCGTGGTCGCAAACGGAGGTCGGCTAGTCCGCCGAATGACTTTATCGCCGTAGCTTCCCTACTCCCACTCGATTGTTCAAACAGCGTATAACCCTTTGAAATCGCTGTCAAATATTTTCCAGAACTGCTAAAATTCCGACACTAGAACCGTCAAAAAATTACGCTCTTGATTTTAAAGGGAAAATCGCCACAAAAAATATTTCGAGGTTTCACCAACTATCGGGACCATCCGGGCGATTTTCGAATTTTATGACGTCCACCAGCGTGCCCAAGTCGCCTCAAAAAGTACCGTCGCCTTCTCAACTAGGCATTTTTCATCGCAAAATGAGCCGTTGTCGCGAGTCCGGGTGGATCGTCCGTATGGTCCCGCAACCGCTCCGCTTCTCCGATAATGCCAAGTGCTTACTAGGTGCGATGAGCCGGCCGCCGGCGGGACAGACGGCAACCCTTGCCATTCACCGGACGGGAACTGTGCATTTTTTCCAAAAGCAGGAACATACCTGCATCGCCCAAGTTAGACATCGACGGCATTGGATCACGGATTCTTTCTCGCATTCTCCAGTCTGACAGAGTGCTCCATGATTCTTTGATGCTCGAACCAATGGGCAGGACAATGTACCGCTGTCAGCTTTTCTTATCTGCCTTTGGCCTGATGTTGGCGGGTGGCCTGTCCCCACAGGGCCAAGCCATGGCACAGGCGCCCTGCCCGGCCCACCACGATAAGCTGCTCGCTGTCCTCAAGGCCAATGTGAAAGCGAGCGGCGGACCTGCCAACGGAGGCTTTGAGACCAACGAATGGGCGGCTGTCGTTGCCCGCGACGGCGCCGTGTGCGCGATCGCTTTCAGCGGTCCCACCGCCGATTCCCAATGGCCGGGCAGTCGCCTCGTCGCGGCAGAGAAGGCCAATACGGCCAATGGGCTCAGCTTGGCGCAAATGGCCCTATCGACGGCCAATCTCTACGCGGGGGCGCAACCTGGCGGGCCGCTTTTCGGCTTGCAGGAGACCAATCCGGTCAACCAGGCCGCAGCCTATGCGGGCGATCCCAAAACGTTCGGAAGCGCCAGCGATCCGCTCGTCGGCAAGCCGATTGGAGGCGTCGTTGTGTTTGGCGGCGGGCTTGCCCTCTATGACGGAAAGAGCATCGTCGGAGGCATCGGGGTCTCCGGAGATTCCTCATGCGCCGATCACAATGTCGCCTGGCGTGTTCGCGCGGCGCTCGGCCTCGACAAGGTTCCCGCCGGAGTCAATCCCAATCGCAAGGACGCCATCGTCTACGATCTGGATCCCGGCGGCAAAAGCGCCTCGGGCTGGGGCCATCCGCTTTGTGCCGGCACCGAGGCTGACATCGCGGCGGAGCTCGGCGCCGGGGTGGGAGGCTCGATCCACAAATGAAAGGCATGCTGCACCCGGCACAGGCGCGCGTTAACGAAGGACGAGGCGACCGCGCATCGGCGACCGAGAATTCTTTTCGCACCTGCATACTCTCGGTGATGCTGCTGGCATGCGGCCCATTCCTGAGCGGTGCCTCGGAGCCGCCATCGGCGGCGGCTATTGCGCCGCCCGCCGCCGCCGCGCCACCCGATGACGGGCAATGGACTATGCCGGCCAAGAACTACGCGTCGACCCGCTTCAGCGACCTGACCGAGATCAACGAAGGCAACGTCAAGAACCTGCAGGTCGCCTTCACCTTCTCCACCGGCGTGAACAAGGGCCAGGAAGCAGCGCCGCTGGTTGTCGGCAACATCATGTATATCATCACGCCCTTTCCCAACATCGTCTACGCGCTCGACCTTTCCAGGCCCGGCGCGCCGATGAAGTGGAAGTACGAGCCCAACCCCGAGCCGGCGGCACAAGGGGTGGCCTGCTGCGATGTCGTCAACCGCGGCGCGGCCTTCGCCGACGGGCGCATCTTCTTCAACACGCTGGACGGCCACACGATCGCCCTCGACGCCAACACAGGCAAACCAATCTGGAACGCCCATATCGGCAACATCAACATCGGCGAGACCATCACCATGGCTCCGCTGGTGGTGAAGGGCAAAGTTTTGGTCGGCAATTCCGGCGGCGAAATGGGCGTCCGCGGCTGGGTCAAGGCGCTGGATGCCGGAGACGGGCATATTGTCTGGACGGCTTATGGCACTGGACCCGACAAGGATGTGCTGATCGGCCCGGACTTCAAGCCCCACTATGACATGGACAAGGGCACAGACCTTGGCGTGACGACATGGCCGCCGGAAGCCTGGAAGATCGGCGGCGGCAATATGTGGGGCTGGATCTCCTACGATCCGGCCTTGAACTTGATCTTCCACGGCACAGGCAATCCAGGACCGTGGAATCCGGATTTGCGGCCCGGCGACAACAAATGGACGTCCGGTATTTTCGCGCGTGATCCCGATACCGGAGCGGCGAAGTGGTTCTATCAGTGGAGCCCGCATGACCTCCATGACTATGACGGGATCAACGAGCAGATCCTTCTGGACATGACCTGGCAAGGCAAGCCGCGCAAGGTCCTCGTCCGACCGGAACGCAACGGCTACCTCTATATCCTTGATCGAACCACTGGCGAGGTGTTGTCCGCCACAGCCTACGGTCCGGTTAATTCCAGCAAAGGCGTCGACCTGAAGACCGGCCGCCTGATTGCAAACCCCGACAAGAAGACCGGCACCGGCAAGGTGGTCCGAGACATTTGCCCGACAGCGTCCGGCCTCAAGGACTGGCAGCCATCGGCCTTTTCGCCGAGGACCGGCCTGCTCTACATCCCCCACAACAATCTCTGCATGGATGAAGAAGGCGTCGAGGTAAACTACATCGCAGGCACGCCCTATGTCGGCATGAACGTACGCATGATCCCCGGGCCGGGCGGCAATCGTGGTGCCTTCACCGCCTGGGATGTTGCCGCCGCGAAGCCGGCCTGGGTCCTGAAGGAGAACTTTCCGGTGTGGAGCGGCACCGTCGTCACTGCCGGCGATGTCGTCTTTTACGGCACCATGGAAGGCTGGTTCAAGGCGGTCAGCGCCAGGACTGGCGATCTCCTTTGGCAATTCAAGACATCGTCCGGCATCATCGGCCAGCCGATAACCTATCGCGGCCCCGATGGGCACCAATATGTCGCAATTCTGTCAGGCGTCGGTGGCTGGGCCGGTGCCATCGTTTCCGGCGACCTCGACCCGCGCGATGCCACCGCGGCACTTGGCTTCGTCAACGCGATGAAGGATCTAAAGAACGCTACCACGGCGGGAGGCACGCTTTATGTGTTCCGGCTGCCTTGATGGATTGGACTTGACCGTACGTCCGGCGCGAAAGGCGTTCCAACGGGTGGCGATCGGCATGGCCGGGCTCGCCTTGTTGCTCTTGCCGGCCATTGCCAATCCACGTGAGTTGAGAGTGTGCGCCGACCCGAACAACATGCCGTTTTCCAACGCGGCCGGTCAAGGCTTCGAGAACAAGATCGCGGAAATCATCGCCACTGATCTCGGCGCCAAGCTGACGTATACTTGGTGGGCGCAGCGCCGTGGCTTCATCCGCAACACGCTGAAGGCAGGCCTTTGCGATCTCGTGCCCGGCACGCCTGCCAATCTCGAAATGCTGCGCACGACCACGCCTTACTACCGTTCGTCTTATGTCTTTGTAACCCGCCAGGACGGCCCGGACGTGGCCTCCTTCAACGACCCGCGGTTGCAAGAATTGCGTATCGGTGTTCAGCTCATCGGCGACGATGGCGCCAACTCGCCGCCAGTCCAGGCGCTTGGCCGCCGCGGCATCGTCGGGCACCTCATCGGCTACCCCGTCTATGGCGACTACTCCGCTCCCAACCCTCCGGCGCGCATCGTCGAAGCTGTCGCGAACGGCGAGATCGATCTTGCCGTGGTCTGGGGTCCGCTCGCCGGCTATTTCGCCCAGCGGCAAAAGGTGTCGCTCCGGATCACGCCGGTCACGCCTCGCATCGACGGACCGCAACTGCCGCTAATGTACGACATCTCAATGGGTGTTCGGCGCGAGGACGATGTGCTGCGTGGCGATGTGAATAGCGCGCTTGCCAGACACAAGGCCCAGATCGACGCGGTTCTGGCGCAATACGGCGTACCGCGTCTGGACATGGCCGGGAGTCCGGCGCGATGAGGCAGGCTCTGGCGATGTTACTGCCCTTGACGCTGGCCCTGGTCGCCTGCCAGCGCGAGGAGCGCGACACGCGACCGCAATCGGCGCTCGGTTCAGGTGAGCAGCCGACGCCCGTGACCACGTTGGAGCCGGGCGGACAGCGACCCTCCCCCACCGATAACAAGGCGGCGAGCTTCGAGGCCAACGCCTTCCACATGAGCGAGGGCAAACGCCTGTTCAGCTGGTTCAACTGCTCGGGCTGCCATGCCAATGGCGGTGGCGGCATGGGCCCGGCGCTCATGGACGAGAAGTGGCTCTACGGCAGCTCGATCGAAAGCATCCACGCCACGATCCGCGACGGCAGGCCGAACGGGATGCCGAGCTTCGGCCAGAAGATACCCGATGACCAGATATGGGAGCTGGCGGCATATGTGCGTGCACTGGGCGGCAACGCGCCCTCCTCCGCCGCGCCGCAACGCAATGACGGCATGATGGTGCATCCCTCGGAAAACCGCCTGCCGGATGCCGCGACACTGGGCAAATCACCGTGAGGCGCCCGGCTTCGATGACCTTCGCTCTCTGTCTCCTGCTTCTGCAGGGATGCGCAGGCTGGCAGTCGGCGCTGGATCCGAAAGGCCCCGCAGCCGACGAGTTGGCTTGGCTGATCTGGTTCTTCACCGCGCTTTGCGCGGTTGTGTGGGTGCTGGTGATGATCGCGCTCGCAGCACCGCTGGTTATGCGATCGCGTCCCGGCGATGAACCCCTCTTACTCGACGAAGCGGCCGAACGCCGCAAGATGCGCGTGGTCGCGTCCGCCGTCGGACTGACCGCCATCATCCTGATCGGACTGACGCTGCTAAGCTTTTTCGCCAACAGGACGCTGGCTGCAATCGGCTCGGAGGCTGTGCTGACAATCAGGGTGACCGGGCACCAGTGGTGGTGGGAGTTGCGCTACGAGGATGCTACGCCGAGCCGCATCCTGACGACGGCAAACGAGATCCATATCCCTGCCGGCGAGCCGGTGCGGCTGCTATTGACCTCGACCGATGTGATCCATTCCTTCTGGATCCCAAGCTTGGCCGGCAAACTCGATCTTATCCCCGGCCACATGAACGTGCTGGATATCAAGGCGGACAAGCCGGGCGTCTACCGCGGTCAATGCGCTGAATTCTGCGGTGCGCAGCACGCCAATATGGGCACCTTCATCATCGCCGAGCCGCGCCCGAAATTCGATGCCTGGCTGAACGACCAGTTGCAGCCGGCCGGCGCGCCGGCGAGCGGCGAAGCCAAGGCCGGCGCGGACCTGTTCCTCAAACGCCCCTGCGTGATGTGCCACAGGATCGGGGGAACGCCGGCCGGCGGAACGGTGGCTCCCGACCTCACCCACATCGCCAGCCGGAAAACATTGGCGGCCGGAACGCTGACGATGAGCCGCGGCAATCTCGCCGCCTGGATAGCCGACCCGCAAGGCATCAAGCCGGGTTCCCACATGCCAGTGGCAGATCTCAACGGCGACGAGCTCAACGCAATCGTCGCTTATCTCGAGGGGCTGAAATGAGCAGCGCCGATGTCACAGGCGACCGCCACATCCCGGAACCAGACCCCGCCAAGGGCGACCTTGCTCCCGAACGTGACGGCCCCCGCGATACCGGCATGGATGATGCCAGCCTGCATCGCTGGCTCGAGCGCACCTGGCGGACGCCGTCCGGCATCGTCGGAGCGCTCTCGAGCGTCGATCACAAGGTGATCGCACGACGCTATTTGATCACCGCTTTCGTCTTCCTTGGTCTTGGCGGTCTCAACGCTGTCGCCATGCGTATCCAGCTTTCGGGACCTCAACGCGGCCTGATCGGGCCCGACCTCTACAACCAGCTGTTCACCATGCATGGCGTTACGATGATGTTTCTGTTCGCCGTGCCCATCGTGCAGGCGACCGGAATCTACCTGGTGCCGCTGATGGTCGGCACCCGCAACATCGCGTTTCCGCGCCTGAACGCGTTCAGCTATTGGATCTACGTCTCGGGCGGCGCTTTCGCCTGGGTGTCCTTCGCCCTCAACATGGCTCCTGATGTGGGCTGGTTCGCTTACGTGCCGCTGTCCGGCCCCGAATTCGCACCGGGCAAGCGCGCCGATGTCTGGGCGCAGATGATCACCTATACCGAAGTGTCGTCATTGGCCGTCGCTGTTGCGACCATCGTCACTGTGTTCAAACAGCGTGCCCCCGGCATGTCGCTGGACAAGATCCCACTCTATGTCTGGGCGATGCTGGTCACTTCCTTCGTCGTCGTCTTCGCGATGCCGGCGGTGATGATCACCTCGACTTTCCTGATCCTTGACCGCCTGGTCGGCACGCACATCTTCAACCCGGCGGAAGGTGGGGATGCTCTGCTGTTCCAACATCTCTTCTGGTTCTTCGGCCATCCGGAGGTTTACATCATCTTCCTGCCGGCGACGGGCATGGTGTCCGCGATCATTCCTGTTTTCGCCAGGCGACCGACATTCGGTCATCTCGGGCTGGTCCTGTCGCTGATCGCAGTCGGCTTCCTGTCGTTCGGGCTCTGGGTTCACCACATGTTCGCCACGGGATTGCCTAAGCTCGGCGCCAGTTTCTTCACCGCATCCAGCATGCTGATCGCCATTCCAAACGGCGTGCAGATCTTCTGCTGGCTTGCAACACTTTGGGACGGCCGGCCGGTGATCCGGACGCCATTGCTGTTCGTCTTCGGCTTCTTCTTCATCTTCGTCATCGGCGGGCTGACCGGCGTCATGCTCGCCTCTGTGCCATTGGATCTTCAGGTGCACGACACCTATTTCGTCGTCGCGCATTTCCACTACGTGCTGATCGGCGGCTCGGTGTTCCCGCTGCTTGGCGCGGCTTATTTCTGGTTCCCGAAGATCACCGGCCGCATGATGAGCGAACGCCTTGGACGGTGGCATTTCTGGCTGGCCTTCATCGGGTTCAATGCGGCCTTTTTCCCGATGCATCTCGTCGGCCTATGGGGCATGCCACGAAGGGTCTACACCTATCCGGCCGAGCTTGGCTGGGGCAACATCAACCTTTTCATCTCTGCCGGGGCGCTGCTCTTTTTCCTGAGCTTTGTCCTGTTCACTTTCAATCTGGTGCATGGCGCGCTCAAAGGCACCCTGGCCGGCAACAACCCGTGGGACGCAGGAACCTTGGAGTGGGCAACGTCCTCGCCACCGCCGAGCTATAATTTCGCACGCATTCCCATGGTTACCCATATCGAGCCGCTCTGGGCCGAGCGCGAGGCGCTCCCTGTAGCGACCGGGCTCCGCGTCGATGCGCGCGAACTCCTCATCTCGACCTTGGCCGAAGCTTATCCCGATATTCGCGAGAAATCGGCCACACCGTCGATCTGGCCGCTTTTTGCGGCGCTAGCCGTCGGCGGCACGTTTCTCTATTCGATCTTCACGCCTTGGGCGATCGTCTGGGGCGCCGCGCCGATCGCCATCACGTTGATCGGTTGGTTCTGGCCGAAGGGCGATCCGGAGGACCAGGAATGAAGCAGCGCGCCGCCGCCGATCTTTCTGGCCTGCCGACCTTCGGGCACGGTCCGCGCAGCCCCACCTGGTGGGGCACGCTCGGCTTCATGGCTTTGGAAGGCACCGGTTTTGCGCTGGCAGCGGGCGCATATCTCTATCTTGCGCTGTCGTGGCCAGCGTGGCGGCTTAGCGCACCGCAGCCTGACCATTGGCCCGGAACGATCGTGACGATTTTGTTTGTCGTCAGCCTTGTGCCCAACCACGTCCTCCACCGCCACGCCAAGCAATGCTCCATGGTTCCGGTGCGGATCGGCCTGGTGGTCATGTCGCTGCTCGGCATCGCTCCGCTCGTCGTGCGCTGGTTCGAATTCCCCGCCCTCAACATCTATTGGGACACCAACGCCTATGGATCGATGCTCTGGGTGCTGCTTGGCCTGCACACCACGCACCTCATAACCGATGTCGGCGACACCATCGTGCTGACAGTGCTGATGTTCACGCGCCACGGCTATAGCGGCCGGCGCTTCGGCGATGTCGGCGACAATGTCTTCTACTGGGATTTCGTGGTCCTGACCTGGATCCCGATCTACGTGCTCATCTATTGGGCGCCGAGGCTAGGCTGAGATGCGAGCGTTGCGGTTGGGAACGTCCTGGGGTGGTCTTCTGTCAGGTCCGCTGGCCTGGGCGGTCTCGACACAGCTGAATTATGCACTGGTGCCTTGGCAATGCAACCGTCAGGTGCCAGTCGTGCTTCCCGTGGCGCTGCTGCTCGTCTTGTTGTCGCTGCTCGGCGGGGCGCTGTCGTGGCGGGCGAAGCGGCGAGGCGGTGCCGCATTCAAGCCGGAGCGTACGCGCGGCACAGAGCGCTTCGTCGCCAATCTCGGGATGTTGTCGGCGTTGCTGTTTGCGCTTGTGATCCTCATGCAAGGCAGCGCGGCGCTGATCCTGGATGGGTGCCTGCGATGAACCTGGACGCGCTGTTCCCTACTTCCATCTGCTACGGCGCCGGCGCGCCCGGGGCCGGGTGGACGCTCGCGCTGCCCATCACCCTGCCACTCGCCGTGCTTGCCCTGATATATGTCGTTGGCGCTGGCCGGCTTTGGCGGCGCAGCAGCCGCGGCAGGACGTTGCGGCTGCGCCAGGCTCTGCTGTTCACGGCCGGATGGAGCGTGTTGACAGCCGCATTGGTCAGCCCGATTCATGTGCTCGGCGAGCAGGTCTTTGCGGCGCATATGATCGAGCATGAGCTGCTGATGGCCGTGGCGGCGCCGCTGTTGGTCTCTGCCTGCCCGGCTGCGGCCTTGATGTGGGGCCTACCCATCCGGTTCCGGCGCATTCTGGGAATTGCCGGACACGCCAATTGGCTGAGGGTGGTCTGGGCCTTCGCAACGCGGCCGATCAGCGCGACCATTATCCACGGCATTGCTATATGGATTTGGCACATTCCGGTGTTGTTCGAGGCCGCGCTCGAACGCGGCGTACTGCACTATGCACAGCACGCGAGCTTCTTCGGAACAGGGCTGCTGTTCTGGTGGGTCCTCTTGCCGCGTCCCGGCCGCCAGCATGCCTATGGGAGCGCAGTGATGCACCTCTTTGTCACCTCGCTGCATACCGGGCTGCTCGGCGTTCTCCTGTTGCTCTCGCCACGCCTCTGGTACCCGGAGAACGCCGTGGGAGCGGCACTGTGGAATTTGAGCCCCCTGGAGGACCAGCAACTTGCTGGGCTGGTGATGTGGGTTCCGGCTGGATTGATATATGGCGGCGCAGCGCTGCTGCTGGCCGCGTTGTGGATCAAGGCGAGCGGAAGGAGGGAGGCGGCGCATGCGTACGAGCGTGTCTAAACTGCTTGCCGCCGTCATCGCCGCGCTGGTGCTGCTCGTCGCGGCCGTGGCCGGAATGACCTGGTGGTCCGATCGGGCCGCGCGCGTCCGCCACGAGGCGGAGGCGGCCACAGGCGGTGACACTGCGAGGGCCTTGCCGATCATGAATGCGAATGGCTGTTCCGGCTGCCATACGATTACGGGCGTGCCGGGCGCGCAAGGGCAGGTCGGTCCTCGCCTGGATGCCAGTCTTGCTGACCGCGTCTTTATCGGCGGCGGGCTGGCCAACAATCCAGAGAACCTGATCCGCTGGATACGATCGGCCAGGGAAATCAATCCGCACACCGCCATGCCGTCGACCCGGATTACAGAGCAGCAGGCGCGCGATATCGCGGCTTACCTCTACGCTCTGAAATGACTCGAGCGGTTCACCGTTTGAACAACAACGCCGGCCCTTCTGAAGAGACCGACTATCGTTGATCCAGGATCATTCAAGCTAGGTTTGACGCTGAGACGGATCGGAAATCCGTTCACGCACGGCATGCTCGGTTTTGTCTGCTGTGGACTTCACGACCTCGCCGAGCTGATCGGCCATCGTGCCTGCTTCCATATTTTGCCGGCCAGCTTCCTGCTTGATGGTCTCATAGGCGTCGGCGGCGACCTGCTTGGCTTCATCCAGACCCCTGTCGAGCATGGTTTCGGCGGTGTCGCGAAGCTTGTCGCCATAGGCGCCTAGTTGCTCATCCTCCGTTGCGGTATGGGGCAGCATTGCACCTATGGCGGCGCCGATGGCGAGACCGGCGGCCGCTACGGCCAAGGGTTGGTTCTCAAACAGTTCTTGGGCAGAGCGGGTGGTTTTCGCCGCCATCTCGCCGGTCACCGATCTTGCAGTGGCCGTGCTGCCCGTCAAACCCTCGGCGGCGTTGCTTGCCGCGCTCGAAACGGTATCGCTGACGCTGGTAGCAGCCGACGACAGCGATGTGGCGGCATCGGAAAGCGTGCTGCCAAGGCCTCCACGCTCCCCGTCATCATGTCGTCCCGGCGACGAAGGCATGGAGTATCCAGCCGAACCGTGGGGGGTGTTTGAGGTACCGCTGCCGAACATCAGCCAAGCCAGACCTGCGCCCACCATGGTGACCGGCAAAGGATTGTCTCGGACCTGCGTTCTGAGATTGCTGAGCATGGCCGAGCTCTCCCCTCCCGAGAACAGCCCGGTGAACTCATCCAGCAATTGTCCGGGCGTCATCTTGCCTCGAATGGATTCGGCGGTCTCCATCACCCGGGCGCGGGCTGCCTCGGCCTCGCGTTCAAGTTCGGCTGCGGATTTCTCTTTCATCTCACCTGTTCCTTGATCACGCTCGCGTCGCGCTTAAGCTGTTCCTGGGTCCGGTCGGGGGTAAGTTCCGAAGGCGCCATGCTGGCCATCCCGGTCCGCAGCAGGATGACGCCGAGGACCGCCACGACCACACCGACCAGCAGGGAAGACCACCCCGCGCCTAGCCCTGCCCGCGTCAGTGCGATAACGAGTGCCTGCAGCAACACCAATAGCGCGGCGAGCAGGCAAATCGCGCCGCCCAGTACTTCCGCGGCACCTGCTCCGGCTTTGGCAAGCTTTTCAGAGAGCTCCGCCCGAAACAGCCTGGCCTCGGTTTGCACCAGAGTGGTGACATTCTGGGCCAAGTCGGTGATCAGTCCGGCAAGGCTGGGATTGTCCTGGGTGTTCATCTGTCCTGCTCCGCGTTCTGCGTGGCCCCATCATCGCCGACGAGGCCCGAATCCTGCGAACGATCAACGGACCAACCCTGTGCCTGATCGGTGTGTGATTTGAGGTCTCCCGCATCCTGGAATTCTGGACCCGCCGGCGGAGAAGCCTTGATGAACCGCCCGAGAGCCAATCCGGCCAATACCGATCCGGCAAGCAGGACACCGGGATTTTGCCGGCCAAAGGACTGCACGTCCTCCAGGACCTGGCCGAACGGTTTCTGTTTCAATGACGATGAAAGCCGCTCCAAGCCACCGGCGGCATCCAATGCGAACTTCGATGCGTTCCTTTCATCGTTGTTGGCCAGATGGTCACTGGCCGCGCGCAGTGCGCCGCCCAGCGCCGCCAGACTCGATCCGATGTCGCGCTGAGCTTCCTCCGCCTTGTCGGAAATCGCATCCCTGGCTTCAGATGCATAATCGCCAGCCTTACGGGTCACCGTGTCACGCGCGTCGTGAAGCAGCTCGCTGGCACGTTCTTGTTCCTGGCGAAGCCTGTCGGAAACGTCGCTTTTTGCCTTGTCGAAATCGGTGGGCTGTCCGCCCTGATCGTTCTCATGCTGCATGGGCCACCTAGTGAAGACCGAGGAAGGAGAGGACCGCGAGCACGACAACGATAAGGCCGATAAGATAGATGACACTGTTCATGTGCACGTCCTCCGTGGCTTCCCAACTTCGTGGAACCTCCGATGTTCCACTAGGTGAAAGCATTTATGATCAGGCTGAAACGGAGAGCTCGTCAGGCACGCAACAATCAGGAATGAGCTGAGCTGCCCCTCGTGCGGAGCTTCAGTGGCTCGAGTACAAACCTTGTGCTCCCGACTGCGCACGGGTCGAGCGGAAGGCCGCCGGTTGCCTCGGCTTTGGCTGACCTTTGTCTATTCGGCTGTCCGCCTGTCGATCATCTGCTCGCTCTGGACGCCCGGCACGTCCCTGGCCTGTTGGACGCCTTCAACGAAGCGAGGATGAAGGCATAGAATACGTGCTGATGTTTCATTCTCCTGCGGGAAGGAGCAGAGATATTCAGTTCGCCCATGTCTTCGAACGCCGCGACCGACTGCTGCATGGTGTCGTGTGCACGCGCTCCGACGGATTGTTCCGTCCGAGCAACACCTAAATCATGCAACCTTGGAAAACAGGGCGACGTCGCATCTGGCCAAGCCGTAGCGCCACCGATGATCGGTCGTGGCGACCCGGCTTTGGTAAAACAGCGAAAGTTGGCCCCCTTCGATCATCACGGTCGAGTGGCCGTTCTCTCCCGGCTGGCCTGGTTCCAGCACCGGTCCCATCGACACATAAGGTCCAGCAACATCATCGGCGATGGCAAAAAACACGCGTTGCCGGTTTCCCCGAAGGCCATTCGGGAGAAAGCAAGTGGCATTGAGAAGCACGCGGCCATCCGGCAATTCGACCAGTTGTGCGCCCTCTATCCCCCATTCGTAGTCGGGATCCTCTCTCGTGTTGTGGTGAGGAACTTCATTATGGTCAAGGATCTTGCCGATCCGTTTCCAAGGGCCGAACCATGAATCGGATTGGCTACGCGCGAGATAGATGTCGGGCTGTGGCACCCTGGTGAATTTTGGCATGGCGGAATAGACGAGGTAGCGCTTGCCGCCAATAACCGCGGGATGCGGATCGTAAATGCCATCTTCCTCCGTGTCCGGGATGGCGAGGATTGCCGGGCTAAGAACCACCCAATGGAACCCGTCATTGGAAACCGCATGCTCGCAGCGGCCACCAGACTTCATGAACTCGGTCTGGATGAACATATGAAAGACGCCACTTTCGTGAATGACCCCCGGAGCCG
This sequence comes from Mesorhizobium sp. WSM4822, assembly GCF_055811155.1. NCBI lineage: Bacteria > Pseudomonadati > Pseudomonadota > Alphaproteobacteria > Hyphomicrobiales > Phyllobacteriaceae > Mesorhizobium > Mesorhizobium sp. WSM4822. The sequence goes on from NZ_JBVVQM010000012.1 coordinate 13,285, forward strand.
CAACACCACTCCCATTGATAGGAAGCTCGATCGACTGATGCTCGGTCCACGGCCCATAAAGGTCCGGCGCCGTGGCATGCAGGATCCTCCACGTCTCGCTGGTCACCGTGCCGCTCGAGCCGAAGACGTGCCACAGGCTGCCATCAAAGACGGGGCAAGGGTCCTTGAGATCATCCACGCTTTGCGGATGAAACAGCGGAAAAACATTGGTTGAAAAGTCGATCTTCATATCAGCCCCGGAATTCGCCTGGCACGGACTCGCCAGTGATGCGGGCGAATCAACTTGATGTCCTGCACATTTTATAACCAGCGACTTAAACGCAAATACGGCAGGTCAGTTCTCCACCGACATTCCCCCGTCGCTCACGCTTTCAAAGCCCGGCGACGCGTGGTGGCCGTTCTCAGCTCCGCAGAAACATCGTCGCATCCGTCATCCGAGCGGTGACTGAGAGCTCTTCACTTCACCTTGGAACAACTCACGCGGTGGAAAGTTAGGAGCTGGTACCGAAGTCTATTTCTCCTCCATCTGCGATTAACAAATGTTAGTCGCAGCATAAATTAAAGATTACAGGAAGGAAAATCTCAATGGAAGCAGCCTTGGGCAGGGTGTCCGCCAGTAAACACGCTGGCAGGGAAAATCTACTGGTTTGCTTCTCGCACTTGCGTTGGAATTTCGTCCATCAACGCCCGCAGCATATTCTCACTCTTGCATCCATGCAGCAGAGAGTGATCTACTTTGAAGAGCCTGTTTTTGAAGAACTGCCACAGCCGCTGATGCGGACGAGCGAGGCGTCGCCAAACATTCTAATTGTGACACCAGTGCTTCCACTTGGCGCGTCGGCCGCGAAATCAGATGCCGTCCAGCGGAGATTTGTTCAGCAGATCATAGCTTCTATGCCGCACAGCCGGCTGATCGCCTGGTACTACACGCCGATGGCTCTTCGCTTCACGGAGTTCCTTGACCCAGACATATGCGTCTACGACTGCATGGACGAACTCTCCGCCTTCAAGAATGCGCCGCCCGAACTGGCGCAGATGGAAAAGGGACTTCTGCGCCGCGCCGATCTCGTTTTCACCGGTGGCCTGAGCCTGTTCGAGACCAAGCGCCGCTTGCATCAGGCCATTTACCCCTTTCCGAGCAGCATCGATGTGAAACACTTTCACAAGGCAAGGCTGCCAGGAAAGGACCCCATCGACCAGGCCGGCATTCCTCACCCGAGGGTGGGGTATTTCGGCGTCATCGACGAGCGGCTGGACGTCGACCTCGTGGCGCTAGCGGCGCGGACCATGCCGGACGTGCATTTCGTCATGATCGGCCCCGTTGTCAAAATCGATCCTGCAATCCTGCCGAAGTCCGACAACCTTCATTGGTTGGGCACGAAGGCCTACTGCGACCTGCCCGATTATCTGCGCCATTGGGATGCCGGGTGGATGCCGTTTGCGCTCAACGAAGCGACCCGGTTCATCAGCCCAACCAAGACGCCAGAGTTTCTGGCGGCGGGCCTGCCGGTGATCTCGACGGCAATCGTCGACGTTGTGCGCAGCTACGGCGCTGCTGGGCTGGTGGAGATCGCCGACGGTGACGACTTGGACAGCAAGCTGCGCTCCCTGCTTTTGCGACCGCGCGAGATGCTGCTGCCGCAAGTCGATGCCTATCTGGCTGACATGTCGTGGGAAAGAACATGGAAGGCCATGGCCGCTCACATTGAGGGCGCCTACCGACGCAAGAAGGTCGTCCCGCTCCGCAGGAGCGCATAGCCATGTTCGATTGGCTGATCGTCGGCGCGGGGTTTGCCGGCAGCGTGCTTGCTGAAAGGATAGCCTCCCAGCGTCATGAAAGCGTTCTCCTGGTCGACCGCCGCAGCCATGTCGGCGGCAACGCCTACGATTGCTACAATGAAGCCGGCATCCTCATCCATCGTTACGGGCCTCATATTTTTCACACCAACAGCCAGTCGATCGTGGACTACCTCTCGCAGTTCACCCAATGGCGCACATACGAGCACAGGGTTCTGGCGGCGGTCGACGGGAAACTGCTTCCCATCCCGATCAATCTCGACACAATAAACCGCCTTTATGGCCTCGAGTTGAATTCCGCACAGTTGGAGGAGTTCTTTGCATCGCGGCGCGAGACGGTAGAGGACGTGCGAACGGCCGAGGATGTTGTCGTCAGCACCGTGGGACGCGAGCTCTACGAGAAGTTCTTCCGTGGCTATACAAGGAAGCAATGGGGCGTCGATCCGAACCAGCTGAGCAAATCAGTGACGGCACGAGTGCCGACCAGGACCAACCGCGATGACCGCTATTTCAGCGACAGCTTCCAGAAGATGCCTGCCGGCGGATACACGAGGATGTTCGAGCGCATGCTCGATCACCCGAACATCAAGGTCATGCTGCAGACCGACTTCCGCGAAATTCGTGACAAGATACCATTTAACCGCCTGATCTATACCGGCCCGATAGACGAATATTTCGGCTGGCAGCTAGGGCGTCTTCCTTATCGTTCGCTCCGTTTCGAGCACGTCACACTCGACCAAGAGCAGTTTCAGCCGGTTGCCGTCGTCAACTACCCCCAGACGGAAGATTACACCCGCATCACCGAATACAAACATTTGACCGGCCAACGGAGCGTGCGGACCAGCCTGACATACGAATATCCCACCGATATCGGGGACCCGTACTATCCGGTGCCGCGGGCCGAAAACGAAGAGCTCTACAAGCGCTACGAAGCGCTCGCCGCAACCTGTCCCGACGTGTGGTTTGTCGGCCGCCTGGCAACCTACCGCTACTACAACATGGATCAGGTGGTCGGGCAGGCCTTGGCAACCTTCGCACGCATTCAAAAGAGCGTCCCGGAATGGGCGGGCGTGGTGAATGCGTCGTTGGCCGAAGGGGCGCTGTAGCTCCCCCACCTGGACCCAGGAGCATCGGCGCGGGGCCGACAGGCGCTCGCGCAGTCCCTCGTGCAGCTCATGTGTTTAACGCGTCGGGTTCGCCGCGAACAAAGCTTGCTGGCGGGCCAATTCGTCCGCGACGGGCTTGCGGATGTGTCGGCTGCCGTCCGCCTGGACGACTGAAAACAATCCCACTTCCGCATGCCGCGAATTGTCCCAGCCCGGATAGGCGGTTACCGGGTAAAGGCAGATACCTTCGATCGGGGCTTTGAGGCTTTCTGCGGCACGCACCTCGTCGCAGACATAATGGAGCCAAGCCGGCCCGCCAGACCCCTCGGAGCCGGTCTCGGCGATGAACATAGGCTTGCTATATCGATGCGCGACTTCGATCAGCATCTCCGATAGGGCACGGTACTCGTGATGCCCCATCGGAATCGTCGGCCCGTTTAGGTACCACTGATTGTGTGGATAAAAATTCAAGCCAACGACGTCGACGGCATCTTCGCTCCCACCCAGCTCAGGTTCGGCCCGGCCCAGCAGCATGTCGTAAGCTTCGAACTGTCCCTGACGGGCATTTTCGGCCCGGCGCCGTTCGGTGCGGGTCCGGTCGCGAGGAGCGATGTGGATAAGCGGCTCGGCCCAGACGAATCTGCAAGCGGGATCGACCTCCCGCATCGCGCGAACGCCGGCTATTGCTGCTTTCACGAGGTGCCGCTTGAACCAACCCCGCTTCTTCGGGCCGACGCGCGGAAAATAGCCGACCTCAACAGCCCAGGCGAAAAACGAAATTTCGTTGATCGGGCACAACAGAGGCGCTGTACCGGCGATTGAACGATGAACCCTCACAGCTTCCGCGGCGAACGAGGCATAGGCATCGATGAAATGCATCGACCCCTGATCAACATGGTCGGGAGATCCGTAGTGGAAGATGTCCCAGATGATCTGGACACCTGCCGATTGCGCTGCTTCGACCATCGGCGTCCAGCTTGACCAGTCATAGGTTCCAGGAGCGGTTTCGATGAGGTGCCAGCGCAAGCCGTCGCGGATGGTCCGAAGACCGAGTTCGGCGCAACCGCGGTAGTCGCCCAGGGCATGCAAATAATGCGACGTCGCGCGGATAAGATCGAGGCGAACGCCGTCCTTGCGCCGGTGCGACGAGCACTCGAAGCCAGCCATGAAAAAACTGGCGAACGGCGACGTGCCCGTAATCGAAGTCACCTCATTGCCTGCGCTGTGTCCTGCTTCGCTCATGCGAAGTCTCCTAGGGCATTTGGGCTCAATCTCGGCTGCCGAATGCAGATCGGGAACAGCCATAGCAATCCGGCAGCCGTCTCTCATCCGTCAGGCTGCACATTAGTCTTGTGCTTAACGGGATGGTACCAAACCGGATGGTCGAGCCTTTGTTCCCGATCGAACCCACCGGAGGCCAGACAGCAGCCAGGGAAGAAGCTGGCAAGGGAAGTCGGGGGGCGAGGCACACAGCCGTCATCGGATCATCCACCGCTCCGACGAAGGCAAGGAACAGTACGTTCAAATTCGACTTTCCGACATCGATCATGCCAGGCGAGAGGATCGCAGCGACGTCGCCTGGAGTATCGCAGGAGCCGCTCCGCCGATCTTTCCCGGTAAAGCCCGTCATTCGCTTCAAGCGGGAACATTGGTTGCCTCCACAAGTTTGATCGCCATAGCAATGGCCGCAGCGGGCGGGCGCACAGATGAGACATCTGGTCAAAGATATCCTGATCGAGATCGCTGAAATGCTTCCGGCCATCACTCAAAAGGGCGAAAATTCGGCCGAAGCACTGCCCGTCCATGCGCCGAACTTCCCCCACGATCTGGAGCCGGTGATCCGGGCAGACCCTTCCTACCGAGTGCCATCGCAACGCACCGACGATCGGCATGAATCAGTCGCAGTCCCGAGCAAGCCGCAAGCTGTATGGGGGGATATGGCGCCGGAGGTGATGATCGTACCTTTGCCAGTCACTGTAGATGAAGGCACGGTCAAGGCTCACGCCTCCGACGGGCAGCATGCACGGCGTCGAGTGCCGAGCGAACGGCTTCAACGTTTGAGGCGTGAGGCTGGGCTCACGGCCTGAAGATCAGCGGCCGTTGGCCCTGCGCCAGTTCATCGCGCATTGCTTCGGCGCCGGCATCGACTTTGCTCACAGCCAGTCCGCCGCCTAACCTAGCACTGCAATTGCACTGGTTCTTTTGAGCACCGCAGCGATGGTGATCGCTATCTTTGACTATGCTGATTTGCGGCTCTTGGTTTTTGGTCGGGCTTGGGCGATGCCTTCCTTCGCAAGGCTCTTTCGGAGAACTGAGGCCAAGTCGACCACGTTCTCCTTGGGTTTCGGCGCTGGTTTCGGCGGTTTTTTTCTCTTGCGCTTGGCGTCGATCATGGCAATCAACGCATCCTCGTAAGTGTCCTCGAATTTCGAAGGATCGAACTTCGTTACCTTCTTGTCGATGAGAAGCTCCGCGATTTCCAGCAACTCCGAATCGAATTTTGGGCTTTTCACGTCATTGAAGACGGTGTCTTCCGATGTCATCTCATTGTGGGTCCGTAGCTCGGTCAGCAACATCCCCTTTCCAAGGGGCTGTATCAACACTTCGCGCCCGCGCTGATAGAGTACGACGCAGGAGCGTGCCGCAACGCGCTTCTTGGCCATCGCATCGCGCAGGACGGCAAAGGCCTCCAGAGAGGCACCGTCTGCCGGGATCAAATAGTATGGTTTCTCCAGAAAACGTGTGTCGATCTCGGCAACCGGAACGAAGGAATCGACGTCAAGTGTATGCTGCGACGTCAGTTTCAGTTTCTTTATCTCGTCCGGCTCGACGTGAATGAAATCACCCTTGTCCGCCTCATACCCTTTGATCTGATCCTCGGCTTCGACAACATCGCCGGTCTCTTCATCGACATAGGCGCTTTTGACGGGTAAACCGTCCTTGCGGTTCAAAATCTTGAAGTGGATCTTGGATGCCTCACTTGTGGCACCAACTATCTTCACCCCGCATGACACGGAACGACCCTCAGAAAGCCCTTCCACACCGCGCGTGGCGCAACCATGCCGTTTCTCCTAGACCTCGATCTCGGCACAACGTCAGGCACACGGTTCTGTTCCGCGACGTGCGCCGGCGTCTTTCCACCCGATCGCAGGAGCAGACGTTGCTTTCACAAGCACACGAGGTGCTCAAGGGTGCTTCAAATGCATCGGAGCTCTGGCTCAGTGCGACAAAAAGCGTTCGCGTAAGGGAGTCGGCAGGATCAAGCGGACCAAGCTCGGGTTGAGTGACCGTGCCGACCTTAACTGGACACAAGCGTGGGCCGAATGACCTGACGCATACGCTACCGGCACAAGGGAAATGCTACAATTAAGCCTGGAGGACTTGTTGTGAACATGGCGCTATTATACCCGAGTTGCAACGGTAATCACGTTCCCGGACCGAATAGTATCACGGCGAAGCCGTGCTACTCTGGCGTCCCAAGCCCTGCCAACTATTCCCCGTAGGTCATCGGCCGATTCCTCCAAGACATAGCAACTCAGTCGACATTCCGCCCGCAGGATCTCCCCTTGCGCAGAAAGCTCCTTGTGCTGGCGAATAAGATCATCCAGGCGGTCCAGATAAGGTGCGCGGCTCATCAGCCTTCACCCCGCAGCATCTCTTCGAAAGTAGCTTCATCGAAGTAGGCTCCGGAGTGCTGGAACAGCCACATCAGACGGGCGCTCAGTGCCTCGGCCTCGACGCTGCCTTCTGCTAGCGCACGCTCTTTGCAGGCCCGCTGAAACACCTGCTGTAGGAGGGCGAGTTCTTCGGGATTTGCAACGCCGATGGTAGCGGGAGCGGTCATGGCTTCCTCCGTTGGGGCGGAAGCATGTTCTTCGCTCACAGCCGGCGGTGCCCTGAAACTACCGCCGATGAGAGTAGACTACGCTCATATTGGCGAGAGTCGATTGAATAATAATTTAGTCACGACAGGCAGGAGCATTCTAATGCCGCTCTTTCAAAAATCGGGCTTCACGAAGCAGCGAATTCCAATCCGTGCCGATAAGCTTGATCAGACCGCGCGCATCCGGCTCCGAAATGCCGACTTCTTCAGACAAACGTCGGGCAAGCAATTGCTCATTGCCCTTCTTCACACGGCCGTCGCCATCCTTTTTCATTGGTTCCTCCTTGGGAAGCCAACTTACGGAATGACCTTTCGTTTCATGGAATAAGAAAAAAGCCCGCCGTCCCATTAGCGGCAGCGGCGCGCCGTCCCTGGGATAATGGGACTCGCTGGGGTGTTGGTTTCCCCTGCTGTCGCGGGCGGTGCAAAGCAGGTGCCACCTGGGGTGAACCAACACGGCACACCTCGAGGGCGACTCGCCGCGAAACGACAAGACCTTGGTCTGGTATCGACCCGCCGTGCCGACCTAGCACGACGGGCGTTCGAGAGCGGCTACACCCTGAGAGTCGACCCCTTTGCATCAATCTGGAACAGGGCAACAGTTCCAAGACACGTCAGCAGCCTTCCGTGGTCTTTTTCATCTGGCCAGGAGCAGCCGAGTTAGCATCGGTATCCTGTTGACCTGGCGCGGCCTGCTTGGCGCTGCCAGTTTGTTGACCTGGAGCGCAGTCCTTGGCGGAGTTCGAGTTAGAGTTCGTTCCACTCGTGGTGGTCGAATCCGTTCCCTGATCGGTCGTAGTGCTCGGCATTGTCTGGGTCGTCGAGGTCGACGATCCGCCTGTGGTCGTGGTGGTCGATTGCGCAACAGCGAGGCCAGTTGACAGTACCATAATGGCTGAAGCCAAAAGAACCTGTTTCATGATCAACTCCATATTGGAATGTCCCTTCGGTACCGAACTTCGCTGCGAAAAGACGGTTCCAAGAAAAATTCGCAATCGCACGCACCTCACGTTTGGACGGGCCCGCACCACTTGCGCGCGTCGGGGCGAGCGTCAGCGGGTAAGCGACCTAGCCCTTGGATCGACCTTTCTTGAATGATTGCGAAGCCTTGGCTTCGGCAGCAAGGCGTTGTTCTCGAAGTCGCGCAGTTTTTGTATCTCGCGCCTCTCTCTCGGCCGCGTTAGCAATCTTTGCCTCACGGTCTGCGCGCTCCAATCGGTCTTTGTCGACGCTTCGCCGGGACACATTGGCCTCCTACCAGAAGACCGTTGAATTTACAGTTTGCTAAAATGTTCCCCGCGATACGGCATGTTCCACGCAATGTGGCGGACTTCCCGGCCCGGGGAACCAGCAATGCAAAAGCCCGCTACCGGGAGGCAGGGGCCTTGAGAGACAGGTAACTTGGAGAAGGGCCGGCCCAACAAGCTTCCTTTGTAGTACCGATCAGTGCGGCCTTTAGTCAGTCGGCCCCGAGCTGAGGGGCGATGAGCCGGGCGAAGCCCTCACCGCCGACAGTCGCTCACGCTTGTCAAAATGAGCCTCCTGATAGGTCTTCTTCATTCGCTATCTCCCTTCGGCTATCGCATAATCACATATCGCGTTGCCTCGGCTTGGGTGCGTGTCAATCGCAAGCCAAACGCGAGATGGCCAAGGGATTATCACCCCTTTCTGGCCTGCCGCTTTCTTTCTTGTGGCTTGTGCGGAATTCTCGCGGGCTCAACGGAGCTGGAGCCCCTGATGTGACGTCAAAAATTCGAACCCAGCCTATGTCATAGGTTAATGCGCGGCTCGGGCGGCTCCCTTAAGGGTGCGGCATATTCACGTCGGGAGCGTTGCCGCACCCCAAGCGAGCAACCGAACGGGCCTCAACCCTCTGGCGCTGGGCACTGAGGTCCTGGGTGCGTTCGCGTCTTGAGTTCCCAACTGCCGACCATCAGTCCGGCGCCTCTTTACGGCTACCCGGAACTTTTGAAGCGAATGCAAGTTCGATAATCAACATCAGCTAGGTAGCCAATTTGTCACCCACCTCATCCTTGGATGTACTTATTCGCAAGCTCCAGAGCATCTCGGATCTCCGAGAGGGCGATATCGAGGTTTTGAAAGGCATCCAGATTCAGGAGAAGGATTTTTTGGCCAACTACGACCTGGTGCGTGAGGGTGACCGCCCTGTCAATTCGTTCGTGGTTTTGGATGGCCTGCTCGGTTCAACCAAACTTACCGGCGATGGCAAACGGCAGATTACATCCTTCTTTGTGGCTGGAGATATTCCCGATCTGCACGGACTGCATCTGTCGGTCATGGATTGCAATTTTACGACCCTGACAGCAGCCAGACTGGGCTTCATGCGACATGACGCTCTTCGCGCCATTTGCGAACAGCATCCTCGAATCGCGACGGCTTTTTGGCGGTCGACGCTGATCGATGCAGCGATTTACAGAGAATGGGTAACGAATGTGGGAAGACGCGAGGCCTATACGCGCATGGCTCACATCTTGTGCGAACTGATCTTTCGCTTGCGCTCGGTTGGACGCATCCAGGATCACGTCGCGGATCTTCCCATTACCCAGGCAGCACTTGGCGATGCATTGGGCTTGTCTACAGTCCACGTCAACCGAATGCTTCAGGAACTTCGACGTAGGGGCCTCATCGCCACGACGGGGTCAAGAGTGCATGTTCTTGATTGGCCCGGCCTCACTCGTGCAGGTGATTTCGACACGACCTACCTGCACCAAAGGAACCCCGCAGCTTAGTGGTGACGGAAGCTCTCGGATGGCACGATTTTTCTTTGATAGTGGCGATCACGACGTGGTCATCGAGGACGAAATCGGCATCGAATGTGCCGGTCTGGAGGAGGTGCGCCGCGCGGGCTTCGAGGGCCTTATCGACCTTACGAGAGATGTGCTTACCGAGGTGGACGGGCAGCAAGTATTTGTTGAAGTGCGGAACGAAAACGGCGACAGGATTCTGAGGCTGAGCATCTCGCTTCAGATCAAGTTGATGAGATGACGTGCCTGACTTGCTACGTCAGAATGCTGCCGAGTGCCGGCACATCGAATGGCATGAGCGGCGAGGAACGCCGCGTGATCGGACTATCGCCCGAAGATGCCGCCGCCATTTCGACCGGCGAACAAGCTCGGGTTCCCCCACATGGAAAAAAACCGGCAAGGCACAGCAGCAGGTCATGGCCCGTCTCATACATGGCCCATCCGACCGATTTTTAATCGGTGTCGCGTATTTTTGTACGAAGTTCTGGAACGCGCATTCTCAGCGCTCGTTCATGTTGTCTCAGCAGTGGGTGTCGACGTGCAAAGAAAAGCGAATGCAAGCCGGGTTGCGAAAGGCCAGGAGCTTGAGGTCGAACATCTTGTCGAGGTCACGGAAATTGACCCCAGGCAGGCCCGAACGCTGCTTCGCAAGCATGGAGCCGATTGGCCGAAGCTCAAAGACGAGGCGGAAGCTCTGAAGAAGGAAGACTAGCCGTCACCGTCCCAGCGGTTGGCGAGAAAGCTGTTCCAGCTCATCCTCATCCGTGATTCCCGCTTGGTAGTAAGCCAGAATACGTGATGCGCGCCGTTCCCTCTCGGTTGCGGTTTCGTTTTTAATTTTGCTGCGTGCGAAGACGCGACTGAGCAGGGCAAGTTCTGATGGGGTGAAGGCGTCTCTGTGCATCGCATCTCAACTCCCGTGCGTCACCGTCTCTAGAGGGGCCGAGACGGGCTGAAGCTTGATTGCAGCCTCTGACGCCGGCCAACAAGAGATCGCAGAACGGGTCGTCCGGCGCGCGCTAACGCTGGATAAGAAAGAATGTTCCGCGCGTTTTTCGGACACTAAACAAAGAAGCTCGTCCGGACCGAGCCAGCAACGGCCTTTTACCGGTTTACGTGTGATCTCCTTCAACTATATCCGGAAAACCTCTTCCTTGACGGGAATTTCTGGGCTTTCTGTGCGTTGCAGTTGAGAAATGGCACTTATGATCTTGGACAGAAAGAATGGCTTGGCGAGCCGAGTTGCTACAGCCACGAAAGCCCGCCCCGGACAAAGCCGAGACGGGCCGAAGCTGCTTCGACAGCCTCAAGGCCCAGACAATGAGGGAGGATTGTAGGCCTGCAGCCAAACCTCGTACCGCAGTGAATGTTCCGCGGCTGTAAACTGTCGCTGGGAGTATCATGATCTTTCGGGGATCGACATTCTCGGCCAGTTACTCCTTGTCGGCCGGGTCGAGACGTTGATACGCGCCATCAAGGCAGCCAAGAGCTCGATCAGCCGCGTGATCTTCATGTCCGTTGAGAAGGCTGATCTGCAAATCCAGTCCGCTCGGCGCTCTCAAGCTCTCTATGGGCATGCGACGCGGCAATGGCAGCCTGTCCAAAAGCGACGGCTATCTGGTTCAACGCTTTGACAACGTCACCAACGGCGTACATGCCTTGGATGGAAGTCTGCTGATGCTCGTCGACTGTGACATAGCCCTCTTCACAACATCTTGCGCCTACCGCCTCGGCGAGTTGAGAACGTACCTTGCACCCCAGTGCCAGATAAATGGCATCGAAGCGGGATGACGTCCCATCTTTTAAAATCGCCTCGCAACCGTCTGCTGTCGGGCAGAGCGTATCGAGAGCGTCACCGATGACTATGCCTCTTGCCCTCGCCGCACGACGAGTGCTGGGCGAAAAGTCGGATGCGTCGCTCCCAAGCATCGTTATGAGCGGTGTAAACCGACTGAGGAAAATGGCCTCTTTAAAGGCTCTCTCGTCGTGCCCGATGACCGCAATCTTCTGGTCGATCGCCTCATACCCGTCGCATACAGGGCAGAGTCGAACGACACCTGCGGCAATTGCCTCGCGTAGACGCGGAATGACAGGTGTCGTGTCGGTGATCCCTGTCGCCACAAACACCTTGCGTGTCCGGATTGCGCCGACCGAGGTCTCAGCGACGAACCCCCGATAGGCAGCGGCGAGGGAATAGACCTGCCCTCCAACCAGAGTGGCTCCATACAAGGTGGCGTGACGTCGAAGGCGATCCAGAATTTCGGCTCCACTTATCCCTTCGGGAAAGCCAGGGCAGTTATGGCTCGTTGGGATCAAGGCGGCACGAGGATCGCCGGCATCGATCACCAGCACGCGATGGCGAAAACGGGCAAGATATTGAGCGGCGGTCAGTCCCGCCGGCCCGCCTCCAACGATCAGGACATCTTCGGTCTCGGCGGTCGGTCGGCTGACGTGTCTGTCGTGCATGGTGCGGCGCATCACCGGCGAACGATTTGGTTCGTGCAATGTTCAAAGGGCGGTCTTCGGGACATCTGCTCGATGGCAACAGCGTAGAAACCAGGCTTCAACCCGATCGCAAGACGCCAGGCTCCTCTGTTTCCTTGAGCTCTTCCGTATCCTTGGGCGCGGCGACCAGATCGTGGAATCCGAGAGTAGCGACGAGATAGCCTGCCTCATCATAAACCTTCGTCACCCAACTGGTCGGGTCCACGCCATCGACAATTCCGTCGAGCATGGCCTCCTTGGCAGTGCGCTTCGCCTCTCTGACAGCCTCATCTCGATCAGCCATATCGGCAAAGATTGCAGGCTGCGACATGCCCTCGATAAACTCGAAGCGAAATTTCGGCATTAGCCGCTCCAGTCATTGTGCCAGCGGATCAAACATTTCTGGCAGGTTTGACCTCAACGCGGCGGTGTCGAAAAGGATGCAGCGGGTGTGCGCGTGACCATCAAACCTCAGGCAGCGTTGCTGCCTCCCATCTCCCACTCGTGCTACTTTTCCAGCACGCTACGCTCGCAGCTCTGACGATGGCGAGGTGGCGGAGATGCAGAAGTCTCCGCGAGATCGTGTGGCATCGTACGCTGAAGACGCTCGCAAGTCGCCGTTGAACGCCGCGCCGTGGATCGTGGACTGACGGTAAGAAGGACTAGCCGACCGCCAAGACCGGCCTCTTTCGCAGCCGCGCCCGCATGATGACAAGCAGAACCGTTTCATCTTCCATGCCACTCTGGAACAATTTTATAAGCTCGGCAGCAATCTGCTCGGCGTTGTAAGAGATCAGTTGAATCTCTGCTTCCCCGCAAAGCTTCTTTAGGACCGATTCCAGCAATCTCAACCCTTCAGGATAGATAGGTTGATCACTGGCGGTGTCGTAGGTCATGTACGCCCCTTTGACTCGACTTAAATCAAGGCCGCAGATGCTGGGCGGCAAGCCCATGCATGACTCGTTTCTGGGAAGAGGTCATTAACCTATGCAAGTTCGAGCATGGCGCCGGATTCACGAACTGCAGGGGGGATGAACCAACAAAGGGCAGCATGTGCACGGATCGAGCTGGAGCAAGTCGTGAAAGCCCCTGCGCCAGGCCTGTTAAGTCCGGACGGTGTTCCTGCATGGTGCTGTAGGCGAGCGAGAGAGCCTAAAAGAATTCAATCACCTTACGGCTCCTCTTTTTGAGAGCCGGGATGGGTTTGCGATGCATTCGCGGCTGCGCCGGCGGTGACTTCACCGGATGCTGTGCAAGCCTTGCTTGTCTCAGCCGCGCCGTCTTCTCGGCGCGTTCGGCTCGTTCAGCGTCCAGCATCTCTTGGCTGATACGTTTGGCGCGGTCGTATCTTTCCTTGTCGTGATTGCGAGTCACGGACACCTCCTAGCCAGCAACAAAAATCCTGCGAACCTTTTTGGTGACACGCGGCTTGCGTTGGCTGGGACCGGGCGTGATGGCTTGTGCGAGGCGACCCTCCTTCAACCGCGCCGTCTTGGCGGCGCGCTCAGCACGTTCCTTGTCGATAATGAGTGCTGCAGCTAATGTGGTATTCTCGTTGCGACCGTCATGATTGATCCGCGGCATCTCAGTGCCTCGCCCCGATTCTTGTCGCCCGTAGTGCCATTTTGCACCTGCGTCCCGCCCTAAACTGGTCTATCGCCGCTTTGATTGAGGTTTCGGTTGCATGTTCCGGTTTCTCGCCCGGCTGGTGGTTGTCGGTGGGAGCTTGTGTGATGGCCATCTTTGTTCTCCTACGAGGCCGAACTTCGATATGACACAAGTGTTCCAAGGCAACTCGCAAGCTGCAGGGCTATTTTCGATGTAGGGGCATGCGCGGATGCTCAGGCGCGTGATCGGAGCATTGTGTTGGAGGGCCGTAGCTGGAACTATGAGAGCGCAGATAGCGTGGTCGCCTGAACATGAACGGCGGCCTTCCCCCCTCTCGCAAAAAGCTGTCAGCGCGATATTGTTACCAGGAGCAAAGGAGCCCGGTGTCGACGAGAACTTTTCTCGCGACGAGATCGTTCAGACTTTGCTGCAGCACAGGGCCCCCGCAAGCGCATCAGCTCGGTATTGTAGGGAATTCGGGCGTTAGGGCCGTTGAACCGCTACGGGTGTGTCAGTAGCAAACTTACAGACAGCCGCAGGTCCAAACGAGCAGCACCGTTCCAAGCGCATACGGGACCAGAAGCAAACCTATCGTCACCCAGAAAGCTGGCTCTGCCAAGGCGGCCATGTCCTTGCGAAACTGCTCCATAGGGCTACCCCGGCAACTTCGACAAACGAATAGAGCTAATCTGGTAAGGCCTACGGCCCGCTTTTGGCATCTTCGACCTCCAGCGCATCCATGAGGGCTGCCACGTCGGTGGGTTCGCCATCGGCGTCACCATGCACGCCAGTTCGGGCGTTCTTTAGCGCTTGCTCGATCGCATCTTCAATGTTTCCGAGCTCGTCCTCACGCACCTCGCGACCATAACCGGCCGCTTCGGCATCCTGCTCGAATTGCTGGACCAGCACGGCGAAGCTCACTTCCTCTTTGCCAGCAAGAGTGCCGACATTCTCCTGCAGCCAGGTTTCAAAAAACTCTTTGGTCGCGTTCATCGGATCACTCCTTCGCCGGATTAAGCGCGGCGGCGATCCGAAGTTCCGCAATGCCGTCACTTTCCCAATCAGCAAGGGGATATGCTCATGGTGGGCTTGGCTAGTAATCCCGAAAATTCGTCTGCGCGGTGCTGGCTCCGTACCGGGAGCAAGGCCGCCGGATGAGTTCACGCCCACCGAGCGCTCGTCGATCCGCATGCTCTTCGATCGGTCTGCATGGAACTATTGCCCGCTCGGTTGCGCAAGGCTGCCCCGGCGGTGGTTGTTCGCCTTCCCGCTATTCTATCCCGACATTCCGGATTGTATCACCTCATCGGCCGACAACCGGTCAGACATCGCTGCACTGTTGGTCTGGTCCATCCCGAACTGAGCGACCTGAATCATCATAGCCTTGGCCTTTGCAATGAGTTGGTCGTCGGGAAGAGTATGCCCGGCCTGCAGGGTGACTGTAATACACTCGCCTCCCTCTCCGCGGAATTCCACGATCGGAGCCTGGTCTCGGCTGACGACAATTCCCATCATCTGCATACGAACCTCCTTCGACTGCAGCGGGCAGCCGAAACTCAACCCAGCTCGGCCGTCTAATCCTTGACATAAGCCCCAGGCTGACGACCGCCTCTGGGCGCCTTGGCGTCTTTCGAATGCTCGGCCATCGCAGGGCCTGCTCCGGAGACTTTCTCTGCGGCCGGTGACGGTGTCGCCGGCTTAGACGAGGTCCTGCCGCCCGATTTTTCGGGGCGTGGTGATATGCCAGCTGAAGAATTGTCTGAAGAAGTCATGGCTCGTTTCCTTAGCTGCGAAACTTCCTTACCAACCTCCGAAATGCCCTGACGTTCCATTGCGATCCCTTCGTGAGATAAGATCTCCGCAGGTGAACATGCCTCGTCCCTGGACGCGCATCAGGTAGGGGTTGATTTCGCAAGCGAACGGTAAAATGCGAAGCCGCTCCGGCGAGATACAGCTTAGCCCTACATGGCAGCGCGGGCATCAGAATACGAGCCGACGCGAAACAGAGGTCCATCCGTCGCCGAACCCGCGACAGGCAGCAGGTTCGGTCATTTCTGCAGAAATGCGTTTGCCAGCTTGGACACAGCGGCAGTGCGCGTACCGCGCTATTCTCTCCTGGTGCCGAGAGCCTGATTGCAGCGCCGACTGGGAAAAGCCTGCGACACAGGCTGACTCCGCAGGTCAAACTATGAGGAACAATATCTCCCTTTGAAAGTTCTGGCCGACCTATGAAGGAGATATGAAATGTCAGAATCGCGCGAATGGCTTGTCCAATGGCTCAGGGATGCTCACGCCATGGAGGAGCAGGCCGAGACCATGTTGAATGGGCAGTTGAACCGAATTGAGAACTATCCTGAGCTCAGCGAACGGATTCGCCAGCACGTCCAGGAGACCAGGCAGCAGGCTGCTCGGCTGGAAACCTGTCTCGACCGCATCGGACAAGAATCTTCCACACTGAAGGATGCCGGCGGCAAGCTGACGGCAATGGCGCAGTCGCTCAGCGGTGTCTTCGCCGGTGACGAAGTGATGAAAGGATCGCTTGCAAGCTACACGTTCGAGCACATGGAAATCGCCTCCTACACAATCCTTATCGCCGCTGCCAAATCGCTGGGTGAAGCAGAGGTCGCCCAGGTCTGCGAAGAGAACCTGCGTGAGGAAGTCGCAATGGCGGACTGGTTGAAAAGCCATATTCCAACGACAACCGAGCAGTTCCTGGCGCGGGCCGACTCGGAGAGTGAAAACGCCAAGCGTTGATCAGCCGGTAGCGTATCGCTAAACAAGCTCGCCCTTGCGCCGAAGCTCGGCGCAAGGCGCATCGAGGTTGAGCCGTTACCGCTGAAAGGCACTTCAAAGTAGGCAGTGCGTGAGTAAGTTTTCCGATTAGCTCTCCGTGCCGCGATAGTATCCTTGACGCCAATTGAACTTGAAATTCCGGACGGAATTCTCTGCCATGTGCCGCTCCTTGAGAGCCCGCCGAACTGCCCATCATACGGATGTTGCTATCGCCCACTTTTTGGCGACAGTTCCCCATCCCCAACCATCTCCGCCAGCCGGCTGAGGAAGTCCACCAAAGCAGCTTGCGGCTCGTCGATTTCGCCGACCACGACCGAAATGCCCCAACGTCCAAGCACGGCCTCCTCCATAGGGTTTCGGCTGGTCATGAAGATGAACGAGGGCGGGCGATCTTTCTCATAGCCGGACCGATGCCACGTCTGCCAGAGACGGTGCAGCAGCAACCGAATGTTTGGGTCGGAAAGGCTATAGCCAATGAAGAGGATCGTGCTGCCGAGCGCATCCGAGCGAAAACGCACGTCCAGCGGAGAATTGAAGGAGAGACGATCGAGGTAGTCCGTTTCGGTGAGGACGAGGGACGAATCCTCGTCGAAATCACCATGGAACTTGACGATGTGGGTAATGCCTTGGCGGGCCTGCGCCACATCGCGTGCATTGGCCACTTTCACGTAGTCCCGACCGTATATCTCATAAGCCAGTTCCAGATTCCGATCATAGTTAGTTGTGTAGATGACAGGGAATTCGAGCCTCACGATGAGACGATGCAACTCGGATTTCTCGATCCGGTCCTTGGGGACGGACCAGTTTCTGTCCATCCAACTGCGAAGTGGCCCGATGCTGCCATGCTTGATGCGATAGTACTCGGCCAGGGTTTGAAAACGATCGCGTCGCGTGGAAAATTCGTCGTCGACGCCGAGCTCCTTTGCCATTCGCTCTATCAGCTTCTCCCAGGAGGGTAGTCCAACGCTGATCGACACCCCTGCCCCAACAAACAGAATTGCGCTGCGATGGCGAATTGCGTTGGCGAGCGAATCTACAGGGTCATCGTTCATCAAGTCTTTCGAGGCCACCGCGCAGGTCGACCTTCCTCCCTCACATCTGGTCGTTATTAGGCTCCTTGGTGATCCCCACCTGCCTGGCCAGCTCGGAAAACGGTGGCACACTCGCTTCGAACTGCTTGGTGTTAGCCAGCCGCAAAAGCCGCAAAGGGAAACACACTGCGTCGCGGTTAGCCGGCGACATATCCTCGAAGAGGCGCTCATCAACCGTGAACGAGGCTTCCGCGTTTTTCAACGCCGTGTCGATATCATCGACCGAGAGAAGGCCTCTGCGGACCAAGGCGTTATTGACGGCCGCGACCGCCATAAGCAAACCTTCCAATTGCAGGTTGGCGACGTTCATGGGCCATTGTCCTTCATACCATTGGGAGCCCGTCGATAGATAATCCTGCTCCGGAGGCCTTGTGCCGTGCCGGTGATGGGGTTGCCGGCTTGCTAGAGCGTTTCGGCTGCGCGGCGGCGCCGGGATTGGCATCTGGTGGCGCCATGGCTTGGATCTCCGCTGGGCTGCTGGACAACTCTCCACATGCCTCGAGGTTCCGGATCGCCATGGCAACCTTGCAAAGGCAGAGGCAAGGCTTCTCGCTGTCCTACTACCGTGGGGCGCACGAGGTGATCGCGGGAACAACCCGGCACCGTGATGGCTCGGTGGCATCAAAGGTGATAGAGAACGATGGGTAAAAAGCCTAAACAGCACACAGAAGCCACAGATCGTGAAAAGGCGATCGAAGCTCTCTACTTTGCGCGCAAGTGCGGCCTCACCAAGGAAGAGGCACTCAAGATGCTCAGGGAAGCCCAAATCAGGATCGATGATGGACCCCAAAGCCGCTCCGGCAACCGAACTTAGAAGCGATCGTCGAGCGCTCATCTCAGCCAGCGGCGGCGCATGATCTTCTTCACCTCCGACACGCATTTCAACGATCCCCGCATTCTGCGGCTCGACCCCCGCCCCTTCAGTTCATTGGTGGCCCACGACCAGGCACTGACTGAACTTTGGAACGAGACTGTTGCTCCAAATGACGAGGTTTGGCACCTCGGCGACTTCGCCAAGGGATCGGCCGAGACAGTGTCTTCGCTGCTGTCCTGCCTCCACGGCACCAAACACCTGATCATCGGCAACAACGACGGCATGGTAACGCTCCGCGCTTCGGCTTGGGCTAGCGTGCAACACTACAAGGAGCTAACTGTCGAGGGCAGTTTCTTGGTTCTTTGCCACTACCCGTTCCGCACCTGGAACAAGATCGGCAAGAAATCGATAAACCTGCACGGCCATTCTCATGGCCGGCTGAAGCCAATGACGCGCCAGCACGACGTCGGCGTCGACGCCTGGGATTTTCGCCCAGTCACCTTTGCTGCCATACAGGCCAGGCGCCGCCGAGATTGAGGTTAGCGCAGCAGATGGCGAACGATCGATGTTTTCACGTGGTGATGCTAGCCGCAAACAGGATTCCAGAATCCTGCCCCTGGAGTATTGCAGCCATGCTGGAACGCACCGCGAGTAAACTGGGACCGAGGAGCGCCCCACCCGTCTGCACAGCCGTGGGACAGGCGCCGACCCCGTCGTCAACACGGCGCTCCACTGGCGCCCCAATCGTTCATCCACCTCGCTTGAAACGAGCTTCAATCGCCGTCCTTGGCGACCTCAGTGCCACATTCTCTCTCTAAGCCACTTAAGAAACCTGTTCCCTCCGATTGCCCGGCGGACTCTAGCGGCAGCCCACTGCCCTCTGAACGTGGTTCCGACATGGCAACTGCAGAGGATGTCATGCAACTCCCCGTCAGACAGTTCGAAGAAGCGCTTTGCTGCCCCATAGGTGTCATCCTTCAGGCCTAACGCACGTAGTAGCGGGTCCTCGAAGGCCACAGTAATTGGCGAGCCCTCACCGCGCGCTGCGTCGCGAGCTTCCCGCTTCAGATACTCAGTGCCGGTAAGCGCTGTCAGGCGTCGCTCGGGATGTTGTTCCAGCAACTCTGCCCAGCGCTCAATGCGCTGTTGCCGGGTCATGATCGGGTATGTCGACAGGGGTTCTACTTCTGCAATTGTCTGCAGTTGGCTTAAAGTTTGGTGTTCCATCGTCGGCTCCTTTGGTCGAAGTCCCTTCCCCTCAAAAATTATCGCGCGCCGACGCGCTGACAAGAGCTGGCAAGGCGGCCACTTGCCCGACAATGATTGCGAAACAGCGCATTGCTCCGCCGGCGCGCGAAACGATATCTCATCCCAAATCAGACCGAAGCCGTTCAGAACGAACAGCTCGCCACCCGCCTGCAACAACTAATTAAATTAGTAATGCCTTATGGAACTTTGAGGCTGGCGTTTCATTTGATCGGCATGGAGGCCTCTGTAATCCAAAGTGCCGGGATGAGAGCGAACGTGTCGCTGCGCTACTCGCTGGTTCTGCCGATATACAACGAGGAACAAGTGCTGCCTCGTCTGATCGAGCGGATCAGGTTGCTAATCCACCAGCTGGACGGTGAGACAGAGGCTATTTTCGTCGATGACGGAAGCAGCGATGGCAGCGTCACTTACCTTCGGCGTGTGGTCGCCGCCGAGCCTCGTTTTCGGCTAATCGAGCTTTCCCGCAATTTTGGGCACCAGATAGCAATCACAGCCGGTATGGACGCCGCCCAGGGGGATGCCGTCATCGTCATGGATGCCGATCTCCAAGACCCACCCGAGGTGGTTCTCGATCTGGTGGCGAAGTGGAAGGAAGGTTTCGAAATTGTCTATGCCCGGCGCGTCAAACGCGAGGGCGAATCCTGGTTCAAGCGCTTCACGGCAAGTCTCTTCTATCGCTTGCTGGAAAGGATGACGACCGTTGACATTCCGCGCGACGTTGGAGATTTCCGGTTGGTCGGTCCCAAAGCGCTGAGAACTTTCAGGCAGATGCCCGAACAGGATCGCTTCGTCAGGGGCATGTTTGGCTGGATGGGATTCAAGCAGGCGTCGGTGCCTTTCGAGCGCCCGGCACGAGCCCATGGCCAGACCAAATACCCATTCTGGAAGATGGTGCATCTTGCTGTGCACGCCATCGTCAGCTTCTCGGAGCAGCCGCTGCGCCTGGCGCTCTGGGGTGGCTTGGCCATTTCTGCGCTGGCCATAGCCTTTGGTGCCTACGCCATCTACGCCTGGGCCTTTGAAACCGGCATTGTTGCCGGCTGGACATCCACCGTGATGATCGTGTCGCTCCTGTGCGGCATCAACCTCTTCATGACCGGCGTGGTCGGATTGTATGTCGGCAGCATCCACGCCGAAGTAAAACGGCGCCCGCTTTACGTGATCGATCGCCTCACCGGCTTCGACCGGGCCATGTCTGCCGTCCCCGGCAAGAGCCGCCGCCCGCCTCGAAAATCCCGGATTGGAGTCCCGGCCAATGTCCGAACCCTTCGACAGCTATAGATTCAATTATGGTGAGACGGTCCAGGGATCGATCCGCTTTTCAGGGCTTAAGCACGACTTCTTTCTCATGGCGAAGGCCGAGTTGCTGCGACGCGTTGTGGTCGAGCGGGTGCTTCGTCATGCCGGCTCGGATGTGCGGGCGCTTGATGTCGGCTGCGGCGTAGGTGCGCTCCATCCCTATCTCAAAGGCGTCTTCGAGTCCCTGGACGGCTGCGACATCTCGCAGGAATCGATCCTGCGTGCGAGGCAGGAAAATCCGAGCGTCACATACAGGGCCTGCACCAGCCTGAACCTGCCATACGACAATGGGGTCTTTGATCTGGCCTTCGGCAGCTGCGTCGTCCATCATGTACCGCCAGCTTCCTGGCTCGGGTTCATGCGCGAGATGCGGCGCGTCGTGCGCCCGGGCGGTGTCGCCTGCATCATCGAGCACAATCCCTATAACCCGCTGACGCGTCTGGCTGTGTTCCGGTGTCCCTTCGACCATGACGCGGTGCTGCTCAGCGCAGCCAAAACAGCGTCCCTCCTTCAAGAAGCAGGCTTCAGCAACATCCGATCCGAGCACTTCCTGCTGCTGCCGTCGGGCAGGTCCTTGGCCCGAAAAGTCGAGCGCGCGCTCGCCCCCCTGCCGCTGGGGGCACAGTATGCGTGTAGTGCGCATGCATGAGCATCGGCCTGCCGGCGACGACTCCCTGAAGCTACTGGCACGCTTCGGCCTGGTCGGCATCGCTGCCACACTTCTGTATGCCGCTTTGGTTGCTGCTTTTTCCAAATCGGAATGGCTCGGTTTAACGCCCATCCATGCCTCGCTTGGGGCATATGCCGCAGCCACCCTGTTTTCGTATCTAGCCCACAAATCCCTGACGTTCGTGTCGGGCCGATCGCATCGAACTGAAGCTCCGCGTTTTCTCCTGCTGGGGGCAACAGGCTTGGCCATTGCCTATGGGGCGCCGGCGTTGCTGACGGTAAAGCTGGGCTTGCCGCTCATCATTCCCGTGCTGATTACGTGCTTGCTTGTCCCCGGCATCAATTTCTTCGTGCTTGACCGGTGGGTTTTTGCCGGACGCATTCCCGGTCGGCACGGCAATCGCTCCCGCCAGAGGCAATAATGCTCTAAATGGCGTCCAGTCGAAACGACACCAATTTGATGGAGCGCTTGTAAATGTCGCTGGCGGCCTGGCTGGGCGGGATCCCGTCGAGATAGTCAAAGGTCATTTCGAACGTGCTGGCGTCCGAAAAAGCTGCGTGCGGAATGACGAACGAGACGGTTATCGGTTGCTTGCCCGACAGTGTGACCTTATGCACGGACACGCCATGCACCGAGATTATTACCCTCTGCGTCATCTGTGGCGGACGAATGACAGCGGCCATTTGTAGCGTTGCCTTGAGACCGTCGCGAAGCGGCGGTATCTGCAGGCGAAGCCGCGAGGTCTCGCCCAGCGAATGCGTGCCGTCGGCTGCCGGCCCCGACCAGCCACAAACTTTCATGCCGGCAACCCGTTTGGCGCCATCGGACCGGAAGGACACTGTCTGGCCGAGTGAGTAGCTGCCAATGGCATCGCGGTTGAGGCATGTCGTCGTGCGGTCGATGTAATAGGCACGATAGTCGGCGTGGACATTCGGATGGAGAGCCAGCGCAAGGATGGCGAGTTCGGACACGGCCAGAACCGCGGCGAGCGCGTAAGCGCCAAGCGAGATAGCGCGTCCATGGGGGTTGAGGGTGTCAGACCAAAGCAAGGTAGCCCCCAATCCATGCCACCGTCATGAAATAGCAGGCGACCAGGAAGAGAACCAAAGCGGCGAGCCAGGTCAGTTTCGACGCCGACAACAGGACGGCCATCAACATTATAAGAGGCGCCAGCCCAATGACGTATCTGACCATGGAGGCCAGATTCGTTATCAATGGCACGAGAATGCAGATCGCGCAGAAGACCCCAGCGCCATATTGCTTGCGAGCCACCAGCACGACTGATAGCGCCAGCCCGACGATCGCTGCGAGCGCACTCCATTGCGGCGCCGTGGGCAGCCACCCGGTCTTGGGAAATGCTGAGAGTCCGTCCCATAGAAACAGGAGCGGGTTCCCAGCCACTCGTCCAAAGGCGCGTTGGACGTGCAGAAAGGCAAAGCCGTCGCCGACAGTGACATACAAAAACAGGATGTAGGCAAACAAGCCGGCAGGCGAGATAAAGATAGCGACGAGCTGATCCGGTCGACCGAGCACCCAACGCGGAAAGGAGAGTGGTGAGCCGCCCCGTTCGCGATGCTGCTGGAACATTTGAATGACGGTCGCAAAGACGACAAGGACCCCAACGAGCCTCGTTGCCGAGAGGAGCGCTGACGAGACGCCAGCGACGGGATAGCTGGAGCGTTTGAGTGCCAGGAAGACAATCGAGGTCAGGAGCACGAAAAGAGGTTCGGAAAGGAAAGTTGTGAAGTGGAAGGAGAACGGGCCGCTAAGCAGAAAAGCGCAGTACAGTACATAGGCCCGCATGTTCTTCTCCAACAGCGGCCATGCCACCAGACACGCGGCGTAGCTGCATGCAATCGAAGTGATCGTCGCGACCAGTATCGTGGCGAAGGGGAAAATCGCCCGGATCACCGCTACCAGCATCGGATAGAATGGAAAGAAGCCCCATCGTCCGACGTTGCTTTGGTTTGGGATGGGAAAGCGCTCGTAGCCGCGTTCGGAAATATCCAGATACCAGTGGCAATCCCATCGGCAGAGCGCACGAGCATAAGACTCGAAGCCTGGTTCCGCCAACGTTGAAGCAACAGCGGCATAACGAATAGCAAGTCCGGCGACACCGAACAGGAGCGGGACTGTCACGACCGCTGCCGCTACCATGTGGCGCTTGTTGATCGTCGAGCCGTAGTCGGGGAAAATCTCGAACTGCTCTGGGTGGTCTTTCGAGGGTGCATGGCGGGGGCTCTTGATGGCCGTGACGAGATTCTCAGTCCCGGATTTTCTCATAGCAGAGCACCGGCGCGGCACGTTTCCATCCTCTGATGGGGGCCAAATTCCGCCGTGACCAAACCGCCGACCGTGGCCTTGCCATCTTCATTGTCAACCGGCGGGGCGTGTCCGATGGGGTTCAACTTGTCCGGCGCCGTTGCCTTCTTCGGCGTGTCGATCGAGAAGAGGAAGTTGTAGGTCGCAACGCCGACGCTGGCCCGACGGTCGTCGAGCAGTTCCAGATGGGTGACGCCTATCGTCACCTCGTGGCCAAAGTCGATGCCAGTCTGTTCCCGCACCATGTGAGGGATTCTGGAGCGCGGCTGGCGATCGTCAAGAGGTTGCTAATATTCGAGCGGCGAAGGGCAACAAATCTTTGGCCCTGCTTCTAAGCGAGCGTTTGGAGAATACCCGCGGTGCGTGGAAGGCGCCTTTGAAGCGCGTCGAGAACACGATAATCATGCATGCCTCGGCGGCCGGACGAGCTATTGCGCAGCCTTGACACCGGGATGGTCGCCCGACAAATCAAAGGTCCGCACCGAATGCTCCTTCTGTGCGACGTCGAATGCCCACGGGCGGAGGCGCAAAGACCGAGATCGCCTTTGGGTGGACCTTGAAATGAGCTGGTGTCGAGGTGACGATCTCACCATCGGTGTTGACCGGCATCGGCTTCTCCGTCTCGATGTCGAACTCGACGCACCTAGCCGTCCGAACCTCTCGCCAGGCGCCATGCGTTCCAGAACGGAAGGAGCGGAGCATCAGCGCCAGTTTCCAGAGGTTCGTCATTTCCAAGCTATAGAGATCGAGATGTCCGTCATCGATCTCGGCCGTCTCTTCCACCACGTTGCCGCCCCCGTAGTGACGACCGTTTCCCACCGCAATCTGGTAGGTTTCGACGTCGGTCGCTGCGCCTTTCTCAATAATCTTCGCGTGGAACCGCGTGGCCCGCGTCAACACTTTAACCGCCGCCAGCGCATAGCCGAGCCTGCCGAAACGCTTCTTCAAAGTGGGATCTAGACCCTTCGCCAGTTCAGTGCTGAGTCCGATACTCGCGACGTTGAAAAAGGCATTGCCATTGACCGTGCCGATATCGATCTGCCGAAGTCGGCCCCGCACGATCACGTCAGCGGCCTGCAGAAGATCCATGGGGATGTCGAGTGTGCGAGCGAGGTCATTAGCCGTTCCCATAGGGATAATGCCCATCGGCAGGCGGCTTTCCACTACAGCCATCGCCGCCGCCGACACCGAACCATCGCCACCGCACACGACCACAAGGTCGGCCATTTGGCGTAGGCGAACTATGTCACTGGCAATCTCCGGCAAGGCCTCGAACGTTTCGACAGTGACGGAAAGCCGGCCGCGCTCCAGCCGCTCCACAATCGGGGCGATCATCTCCTGGCCGCGCCGCGCCTTTGGATTGAGGAGCAGCAATGCGCGCCTTGTGGCTAATTTGCTCATTCAAAGATCGATCCGATGGGTTCATGACGCATCACATAGGGCGGTTGCTCATTCGACCGCAACCGAAGCTTTCGACTCAAACCGGACCTACCTCCGCCGCGACGTTGCGAACGGCGCAATTTGCGACATCCAGCGGTCCCCAGGATCGCTATTCGAGTTCGTGGACCGTCACGCCGGCACAGCCGTCTTGGCAATCGCATAGGTGCTGGCGATGCGTGAGATAGGCCACTTGGCCAGCACATGTCATTCCCCAAACAACTTGAAACCTCCTCGAGTGGACATGGTCGAAGGTTTCCATGATCATCGGCGCGCCTATCTATCGCGCGAAAGCTTGAAAGCGCGGTCGATCGCATCGCGGATATGTCCCGGGGCGGATTTCAGATCGTCCTTCGGTGCGCCGCTTTGCTCCGGAACGTCGCCGGCGTCCCGCTGGAGCCTGCGACAGAAGATGCGCTCAAGCCCATTGCCGGAGAGATTTAAATCGGCAGGGCCAGATCGGCCTGGCTCCTGTAAAATCTGGAGCCGGGTCGCGATTGGCCGGAACCAAACAGAACAGCCGTAATTATCAGCCGAAGGGACCGCAACCGCATAGGAAGCGGAACGATGGCTGAAATTCTTGATTTCGAACTTGGCAGTTCAAGGTTGCGCGTCAAACGTGCCGAGAAATCGTTGAAGCGCGCAAACGAAGAAACGGACAGGAAAAATGGCGTGGTGAATCCGCGGCACCCGCGCGCTGCTGGTTGAGGAAAGGCACGGGCCGTTCGTCCAGCGCATCCACGCAGCTTTTTTCTGGAAGTTTAATGCTTCAGTATCTGGCTGAGGAACAACTTGGTTCGATCATGGCGCGGGTGGCCGAAAAACCCGTCGGGCGTGCCCTCCTCGACGATCTGCCCAGCGTCCATGAAGATCACCCGGTCGGCAACCGCACGCGCAAAACCCATCTCATGCGTCACACACACCATGGTCATGCCGTCCCGAGCCAATCCCGTCATCGTCTCTAGCACCTCGGAGACCATTTCCGGATCGAGGGCGGAGGTCGGCTCATCGAACAGCATGACAGCCGGTTCCATGCACAGGCTGCGGGCAATCGCCACGCGCTGCTGCTGTCCGCCGGACAGCTGGATGGGGAACTTGTTCGCCTGTTCGGGAATGCGGACCCGCTCAAGGAACTTCAGTGCGGTCTTGCGCGCCTGCTTTTCCGATACGCCCTTCACCCACATTGGGCCGGCCATGCAGTTCATCAGCACCGTCATGTGCGGAAACAGGTTGAAGTGCTGGAAGACCATGCCGACGTTGGAGCGCACGGCGGCAACGTTGGTCATCTTGCCATGTAAGGCAACGCCGTTGACGACGATGTCGCCCTCTTGATGCGCCTCCAGGCGATTGAAGCAGCGGATGAGCGTTGATTTGCCGGAACCCGAGGGCCCGCAGATCACGATCCGCTCGCCCTTGTGGACGATCAGGTTGATGTTCTTCAGCGCCTGGAATTGGCCGTACCATTTGGAAACGGACTTGGCTTCAATGATGGCCGGAGCGCTCATCGCACCTTGCTCCTGTGGTAATGCCGTTCGATCCGCGATTGGACCAGTTCGAGGCAGATCGACAGCATCCAGTAGATCATGGCTGCCGAGATCAGCATCTCCATGTGCTGGAAGGTCTTCTGTCCGAGGGTGCGCGCCAGGAACATCAGCTCCCACACGCCGATGACCGAGACCAGCGAGGAATCCTTCAGCATCGAGATGAACTGGTTGCCCGTTGGCGGAATGATGACCGGCAATGCCTGCGGCAGGATGATGCGATGCATGGTCAGCGTGAAGCCGAAGCCCATGGAGCGCGACGCCTCCCACTGGCCGCGATCGATGCTCTGTATGCCGGAGCGGAAGATCTCGGTCATGTAGGCGCCGTAGCAGAGCGATAGCGCCAGGATGCCGGCCGGAACCGCATCAATGACAAAGCCGAGCTGCGGCAGCCCGAGATAGATCAGATAGACCTGCATGAGTAGCGGCAGGCCGCGGAAGAAGGAGGTGTAGAAGCTGGCGATGGCGTAGGCGAAGCCATTGCTGGAAAGCTTGGCCACCGCACCGGCGACGGCGATGACGGAAGCGATAACGATCGAAATGGCCGAGACGTAGAGTGTGGTGACAACGCCCTGGCTAATCAGGAACGGCAGCTTCTCCCTGATAAAGGGCAGGCTGAGATGGAACGTTTCGAAGAAGGCGATGAACAGGAGCAGCAGTTCGAGCCAGACGATGCCGATCTGGAACTTGAGCGGCGCGAAGCCGATCAGCACGACGTTCAAGGTGAAGATCACCGCTATGGCAAAAGCAATGGCAAAGCGGCCGTAGAAGCCACTCACCGACGGTTCGCCGATCACGGGGCGCATCAGTTCGGCAAAGCTGGTGCTCGACATGTTGAAAGCCATGAAGAGAAGCAGAACGACGCCGAACATCGTAGCCACGAACCAGGGTTTGTGGACGAGGATTTCGGCTTCGACGGTATCGGGATAGAGCATCTTTGAGCACCGGCTGTTCGGCGGCCTGCCGGGGGGCAGGCCGCCTTTGAAAGGGGCTAGTTGGTCTTCGAATAATCCTGCCCGTACCACTTTTCGGAGAGCTTGCTCAGCGTGCCATCCTCCTTCATCGCTTTCACGGCGTCGCCGATCTTGGCGGAGAGTTCGGGATCGCCGCGTTCGATGGCAATCGCCAGCGGCTCGTAGAATACCGGATCGCCTAGTTGCTTGATCGGGTAGCCGGCCTTCTCGGCATCGAGGATCGACGGTAGCGAAGAGACCACCGCGTCCAGGCGCACGCCGTCGCCGAGGCGGAGGTCGTCAAAGGCGGTCGTCGAATTCTCGTAGGAGCGGACCTCCTTCGGGTTGAGCTTGTACTCGAATGGCGGCGCGCCGGCGGCGTCGAGCGTCAGATCCTTCTTGGCATAGGCCTCGAAGGTGGAGGTGCTGGTGGCGCCGACCACCTTGCCGTCGAGATCTGCCAGCGTCTTGGCCTTGCTGTCCTTGTGCACGGCAACGGCCGCCGGCGTGTAATAGTAGACCGCCGGAAAATCGAAGATCTCGGCGCGTTTCTTGGTCGGCGTCATCGAGCCGGCATGCATGTCCCAGCGCCCCGCCCAATGGCCGGCGGTGATGATGTCCCAGCCGGGCGTGATGAACTCGACCTTGACGCCGAGGTGCTTGCCGATGGCTTTGGCGACGTCGACATCGAAGCCGTCCAGCTCGTTGCTGGAATTCAGGAAGGACTGCGGCGCCCAGTTGGCATCGGTCGCCACCTTGAGCGTGCCGGCCGCCAAAACGCGGTCGAGCACCGCGCCTGCGTGAGCAGGATATGCGCCAAGCGCAAGCGCCATCGCGGCCAACGTCAGCTGTGGTCTGTTCCAGAATGTCATATCCGTATTCCCCTGTTGTTGTTCAGTTCCTTGCAGTCACTTCCGTTCAGCCGGTCGTGACGTCCCAATTTCGTGCCGACCTGGTCGGCGTCCTCTCCCAAGGCCCGCCGATTTAGCGACGTCGTGGCCGGTCCGGTCTTCCGATGTCGCGGAGGATGTTTGCCGTCGCCATTCCCCCGATCACAGGGAAGGTCTCGGCCCGCTCCCTGCGAGGTGTCGTGCAGCCAGTGGTGTCCGGCGTTCGCTTTCGCATCGCGAAGGCTGCTATTCATCGGCGCCGCCCCCTTTCCCGCGGTCAGCGTCCATCAGGAAATCGCCCATCAGGGTGGCAACCCGAGCCGGCGCCTCGATCAGGATCGAATGACGAAGTCCGGGCAGGATGGCGAGTTGCGACCCTTGCATCTGTTCGTGCATCAGCCGTGCCATCCGCGGGCTGGAGCCCTGATCGTCCTCCCCGGTCACGATCAGCGTCGGGCAGGTGATGCGGTCGAGAATGCCGCCGAAATCGGTCTCGGCCAGAACGCGATAGGCGGCCGCATAGCAGTCGCGGTCGTTTTCAGCGTCACGCCGGCGCAACTCGGCGATGACCTCCGGGTTGCTGTCCTGAAAATCCTCCGTCAGCCAGCGCGACAGCGAGGCTGCATGATGCACTGAGGCATCGCTCGCCATCAGCGCCGCCAGCCGGCCACGCACCGCGTGCCGTTCCTCGGGCGTGCGGCCGGCGACCGTCGACAGCAACACCAGTTTTTTCAGGCGCTCGGCATGCGTCAGCGACAGGCGCTGTGCGATCAGGCCACCCAGTGAAAACCCGGCCAGATGGAAGGCGGCAAACCCGACATGGTCGGCCAGCGCCAGCGTTTCCTTGACGAAATCATCGATCTCGTAACGGCCCTTGATCCGGCTGGAGCGGCCATGGCCGCGCAGGTCGAAGGTGAGAACCGAGAAGCGATCTTTCAGTTGGCCCGCCACGCCACTCCAGGCTTCGAGATAGGAGCCGACTCCATGGATGCAGACCAGCGGCAACCCACCCTCACCCTCAAGGCGCCAGTTGAGCAGCACGCCCTCGACATCGAGCTGGCCGGAGCGCGCCATGGTCACGCCCTCGCCGCCTGGCGCGCCCTGTCGCGCTCGCGCGCGGCGAAGACCGGCATCACCTCGTCGACCCACAGCTTGATCGTCTTCTTCTGCAGCTCGAACGGCAGGTTGAACGTCAGGCCGAGGCAGTACTGGTCAACGCCCGCGGCTTCATAGTCGAGCAGCTTCTCGATCACCTCGTCGGGCGTGCCGAACATCAGGTTGCGACGGATGTTCTCGGGATTGTAATTGTCTTTGCCCTTGACGCTCTCGTAGGGGATAGCTTCGGGAAAGCCGTTTTGCACGGTGCCGATGTTCTGGAACAGGTTCTCGAACGCGCGGCCATAGTCAATGGCATGCCCGACCGCGATCTCCCAATCCTGCGCTCGTTCGTAGACGCAGGTGCGCCGCTGCATCATCAGGCGCGGGCGCGGCACCTCTGGATGATCGGCGACGGCCTTGCGGAATTTCTCGCCGAGCACGGCGATCTCGGCCGCCGGCGCCGACAAGGGCGTCGACAGGATCGAAGCGCCGATGCCGACCGCCCAGTCGAAGGTTCCCGGGTCCCGCGCGGCCACCCAGATCGGCGGATGCGGCTTCTGTAGCGGCTTCGGCACGCCGGCGGCGAGTGGGAACTTCCAGTAATCGCCGTCATGGGCATAATCCTGTGCCCACAGCTTCTTCACCGCCGGCACCAGCTCCTTCAGATAGGCAACGCCTTCCTGCTGCGGCATGCCGCCGGCCATGCGGTCGAACTCATATTGGTACGAACCGCGCGCGATGCCGAACTCCAGCCGCCCGCCGGTCAGGTGATCACAAAGTGCCGCCTCCCCTGCCAACCGGATCGGGCTCCAGTAGGGCGCGACCAGCGTCGAGGTGCCGAGGCGGATCTGCTCGGTATGCTGGGCAAGCCAGGTCAGCGTCATCAGGGGGTTGGGCGAGATCGTGCATTCGATCGTGTGATGCTCCGCCGTCCACAGCGTCTCGAAGCCACCCTCGTCGGCCAGGCGCGCCAACTCGAGGAGATTGCTCTTCACCTTCGACATCGGCATGTCGGGCGAGAAGCGTTCCATGGTCAGCGAAACGGCGAATTTCATGTCGGTCTCCCCAGTGCGTCGGGTTGGTCAGCGAAGGCGGATAATGAAGGGGTCCTGCATGGCGCCCGAGTAGTCGATGACGACGTTCTTCAGGCGCGAGAACTCCTCCATGGCGTCGAAGCCGCCGCGCCGCCCGTAGCCGCTCTCCTTGAAGCCGCCATTGGCGGACATGAAGGACGAGGCGCGGTAGGTGTTGATCCAGACGGTGCCGGCTTCAACATTCCTGGCGAAACGCAGCGCGCGGTTGATGTCCCGGGTCCAGATGCCGGAGGCGAGGCCATAGCGGGTGTCGTTGGCGAGACGGATCATCTGGTCTTCCGACGAGAACGGGATGACGCCGACGACAGGACCGAACAGCTCCTCCTGCATGAAGTCCATGCCGTTGTCAGCATCGGTCATCACGGTCGGCTCGAAGTACCAGCCGCCTGCAAGCTCATCCGCCTGCGGCCGCTTGCCGCCGGCCGCAATCCGCGCGCCCTGGCGCACGCCCGAGGCGACGTAGCCTTCTACCTTGGCGAGTTGCACCGACAGCGCCAGCGGTCCGACGTCGGTTTCCTCCAGCATCGGCAGCCCGACCCGCACGCGCCGCGTGCGTTCGACCAGCGCCTCGACGAACCGATCGTAGACGCTGGCCTCGACGAAACAGCGCGAACCGGCGACGCAGGTCTGCCCAGCCGCCGCGAACACACCGGACACGACGCCGTTGACGGCATGGTCGATGTCGACGTCGTCGAAGACGACATGTGGCGACTTGCCGCCGAGTTCCATCGAACAGGGGATGAGGTTCTCAGCCGCATTGGCGGCAATCCGCCGGCCCGTCGCCGTCGAACCGGTGAAGACGAATTTCGCGATGCCAGGGTGCCGGGTCAGCGCGTCCCCCGCCACGGCGCCGGTGCCGGTCACGACATTGACGACGCCGGCCGGGAAGCCGGCCTCCATGATCAGCTCGGCCAGCGCGAGCGTGGAGGCACTGGCATGCTCGGACGGCTTGACGACCACCGTGTTGCCGAGCGCCAGGCATGGCGCCAGCGTGCCGGTGAGCAGCATCAGCGGCGAGTTCCATGGCGTGATCATGCCGACGACGCCGATCGGCTCGCGCAGGTTGAAATTGAGCATGTCGAGCTTGTTGACCGGAATGGTGTCGCCGAGCAGCTTGTCGGCCATCCCTGCGAAATAGGTGTAGCTGTCGGGCATGGCGCGCATCTGCGCCCGCATTTCCTTGAGCAGCTTGCCGTTGTCACGGGTCTCGATCAGCGCCAACTCGTCGGCGTGCTCCAGCACCAGTTCCCCCAAACGGCGCACCAGCGTGCCGCGGTCGGTCTGGGTCATGCGTCGCCAGACTGGATTGGCAAAAGCTAGGCGCGCCGCCTCCACGGCCGCGCCGACATCCTCGGCATTGGCCTCTGCGAATTGGTACCAGGGCTTGCCGGTGGTCGGATCGAAACTGTCGATGTACTGGCCACCTTTCGGCGCCACGAACGCGCCGTTGATGAACAGGTTCTGGCGTGAGCCTTCGAGCGATTCGACCGTCGTTTTCATGCTGTCTGTCCTGGGTGAAGCATCATTCGGATGCGGCTTGCGTCCACGATTGCGACTGGCCGTCGATCATGGCGACGCGGCCGCCGTCGCCGGTGTCGATGTAAATGCCGAAGCGCTTGTCCTGGCGCTCCCGCGCATAGCGGCGCAGCATGGCGCGCAATTCATGGGTGGCGACCCGCTCATAGGGCAGCGCGTCGACGGAAAAGAAGGCGTGGCCATCCGGAAGTGCTGCTTCAGCGCTCTCACGGCTCAGTTCGGCGCGGTAGATGAGATAGCCCGGGTCGCTGTCGGCGACGTCGAAGACCGAATAGAGGAAGGTGTTTTCAGGGACGAGGGTCAGCGCCTCGCCGCCATCGAGGACGAGCTGACTGTCGGCCTTGCGGCGCCGCGCCGTCGGCAGCACCCAACTTCCCTTGCCATCGGTGCGCAAGAGGATGCGGTCGCCGGCTTCGACAAGATAGCCGATGATCATGTCCTGCGAGGCCAGCCAGCCGGCAGGCAGCGGATCCTTTACGCTGGCGTAACGGCCGCGGCAAAACCCGAGCGGCGCCGATGGGCTGGTTCCGAAAGCCTGGACCTGGCCGATCAGGATGATGTGGTCGCCGGCCTCGATGCGGTTGTGAACGGTGCAGTCGAACCATGTCAGGCTGTCGGTGAGGATCGGCGCGCCGGTGTGGGCGCGGTCATAGTTGACCGACTGGAATTTGTCCGCCGCTTTGGATGCGAACACCGAAGAAACGTCGACCTGGCCTTCATGGAGGAAATTGACCGCGAAGGACCGTGTTTCGTTGAATGCGGGAAAGCTCGCCGCCGCCTTGGCGACGCAGACCAGGAGCAACGGCGGGTCAAGCGAGACCGAGGTAAAGGAGTTCGCGGTCATGCCGCGCGGATTGCCGTCGCAGTCGCGCGTGGTGATGACGGTCACGCCGGTGACGAAGGTGCCGAAGGCACGACGCAAGGCGATCGGGTCGATCGTCCTGTGTACCACCGCGTCCGCCATTGCTTTCCTCCCATAGTGTCGGATGAAAGCTAGGCAAGAGACGGCCGGCCTTCTTCCTCCGGTCTGTAGGAAAGATGTCGGGGCGTGCTGCTGCCATCCCGAGCAAGTGCAGGCGCAGCGCGCCTGCACTTGCGGCGGCTGCCGCGTCGAAACAGTGGTGGCGAGGTCAACAGAGTCTAACGGGCTGTCGGCGTGCGGCTGTCGATGATGCCGCTGAGACGGATCGCGAGTTCAACCGCGAAGCGCTGTTCGGGCGTGTCGAGACGGATGCCGAACAGGTCCTCCATGCGCGACAGGCGATAGCGTAAGGTGGTGACATGCAGGCCGATGGCGTCGGCGCAGGCCTGGCTGCGGCAGCCCTCGCGCAGATAGGCAAATAACGTCTCCAGATAGGGCGTGCCGTGCTCGCGGTCATGCGCGATCAGGGCGCCGACACTTTCGTCGACGAAGCCGCGCACGTCCGGAGCGTCGGCAGCGGCGACCAATATCGGCAACGGACCGAAATCCTGGCCGGCAAAAACGCCGGTGCGTCCGAAGGCACGGCCGATCCGGATCATGCGGCGGCACCGCTCCCAGGCGATGGGATAATCGACCAGCGCGGCACAGGCCTCGGAAAGCACAACCACCGGCTCACCTTCGAAATAGCGGCCAAGCCCGGCCGCAATCTTGTGCGGCAATTTCGCGAAGCGCGCGCCATCCTGCCCGGTATCGGCCGGGACAAGACAGACAAGCCCATCCTCCACCGCGATTGCCGTGCCGGCAATGCCGGCCTGCTGCAGCAGACGCATGACCTCATGATGCGGATCGGCAAGGCCGATGGCACCGTCCTGTTCGGCGAGGTCGACGACGATCATCTTCTGTGCAACGGTCAAGTCGAGCCCCAGCCGGCGGGCGCGATTGACGATATCGGCCTCGTCGCGCCAGCGGCGCTCCGCCACCTCCAGGAAAAGCTCGGTCAGCGAGCGCGTCTCGAAACGGAAGCGCACGAAGCTGCGCATCATCTGCACACTGAGGGCGAATTTGGTGCTGTCGAGCAGCATCTGATCGAGTTGACCAGACTCGTGAGGCGTCGGGAAAATCATCAGTGCGCCAACCACTTCGGCGTCGATGCTAAGCGGCTCGATGCGCACCGAAAGCTTGAGCTGTCGCTTGCCGTCATCGACGAACAGCGTCTCGGTGTGACGCCCGTCGGACGCGCCGCGAGCTATCTTGAAGATTTGCCGGCTGAGCGTTCCGCTCACCGCCTGCTGCCAGGAGGCGGTGTCGAAATGCGCCTCGCTCGGGGAACGGCCGGCGACAACCAGATTGGCATGGAAATCGATCACCACCACAGGATTGGGTAGCAGCTCGCTGACTTTTTCGGCGAGCGAGGCCACCGATCCGTCCGACAAGGCTTGCTGCAGAAGCGAGGTGTGCGCCGAGAGGGCGCGCTGCAGACGCTCGCCGGCCTGCTTCTCCTGGCGCAGCCGATGCTGCTTCTCGACCGCGATCTCACCCAGATGCACGATCATGCCGATGAAGGCGATATCCTGCGCCGTCACTTCGGTGATCTCGCGCGAAACGACGGTCAGCACCATCGGCCGGCCGTCTTCGTCGACGCAGTTCATCGGCATGACCAGAACACTGCGGTAGTCGCGCTCGAAGGCTTCTCGGCGGTAGCCCGGGAACTCCTCCGATACGCGCGCGTCCCTGATGTAGACCGGCTCGTTGCGGTTGAGCGCGACGATCGAGGGACTGGTGGCCAGCTCCCAACGGTCCGGCAACGTGCGGTGAATGAGCGTCGGGTCGTGGCGCACGATGACATAGGCGTGGCCGTGGGGGGCGTCGATGCCCATGATCGAGCCTAGAGTCCATTGGGCATGACGACAGGCCGCCAGCACGAGATGGCGCAGCACGGACTGGAGATCGCCGCCCGAATTGATGAGGCTGGCGGCATCCCGCAAGGAGAGAATTTGCGACTCGTGGTCCACGCCTGATCTTCCGCCGCTCGCGAAGGGCGAATTTAAGCCGTCGCGGATATACGAACGCTACACCGCTTCCAAGCGGGACGCACGCCGTTTCTTCCTACGAACCGGAGGAATACCCGACGGTTGGCGTGCATTAGCTTGAGCTTCCACCTGGAGAGGCCAAATCATGGAATTGCGAAAAGTCAGCACCTTCATCGAGGAAGTGCACATCGAAGGCGGCAAAGCGGGTGCAAGGCCGGTAACGTCGATCGTGGTGGCAGCCGTCCTGCGCAACCCATGGGCCGGGCGCGGCTTCGTCGAGGATTTGCAGCCGGAGATTGTCGCCATAGCGCCCCGGCTGGGGCAGGAACTCACGAGCCGCCTGATTGGATTGATGCAGGCGGAACGCATCGAAAGCTACGGCAAGGCGGCCGCCGTCGGAACCGCCGGCGAGATCGAGCATGCCTCCGCCATGATCCATACGCTGCGCTTCGGCAATGTCTTCCGCGACGCCGTCGGCGGCACGACCTATCTCGAATTCTGTAACACCCGCAACGCGCCGGGCGCGCTGCTATCGCTGCCGATGATGCACAAGAGCGAGAACGGTCGCCGCTCGCATTTCATCACCGCCAACTTCCAGATCGCCGACGGCCCGGCTGCCGACGAGATTGTCGTTGCCATCGGTGCTGCGGACGGCGGCCGGGTTCACCCACGGATTGCGGACCGCTTTCAGGACATGAAAGAGATGGAGCAGGAAGCAGCGATGTGAGGCTTGCGCTGGGTTCCACAACATCACCGCGGGTTCCACAACATCACCAATGTTCAGAGCCGGCGAATGCTGATGACGATCTCGCGGCCTATTTCGAAGAGCTAGCTAGGCTGCAGTGCAGGCTCTCCGGACCCGAAGGTGCTTGGCGAACTGCACAGGCGTCCTTGCCGTTCATCTCCGGCCCATCGATGCTGTCGGCATGCGGCGTTGCGATCCGGCACCTTTGATGCCGGAAGCAGTGTGGCGGTAGCTAGTTTGTCAGTACCCTCCAATTGCCTGCCTCTTCAAGAGCCCGCTACGTCGGCAAGGTCGCTCGCATAGCCCCGACTTTCAAATGCGGCATGAATGCGTCGGAAACGCACCAAGCATGGATATCCACGCGGGCCGCGTGACTCCTAAATGGCTTACTCAGCCAGGACTCTCCGTTGTGATCGATCTGTCAAACCGCACGCCGAGACCATATGCGGTGGCGCTGGCTGCTATCATGTCATCAAAGGCTCTTCCGGAAATCGGCAGTTCGGGAGTACCTCCCGAATGGCGGCTTCTGCCGTCGAGGTAGAAATGACGTCATGTTGCCTTTTTCTGGTTTCGACATATTGCTCGACCAGCATTTTCAGGCGTCTTGCAGCAATCTCATCTGCAAACATCGAGTTTCTCCTGGCGGCCGAGGCCGCATTCGTTCGCGGCGCCATACTTCAATTGGTGAACCCGCGACACGAGCGTTAGCTCGATTGGCCAAAGCTGCTGTCGGGTATCTTGTTCCGGATAGCCGAGGCTTGGTAATTCCCAGACATTTCTGCTGAAGTGGGCGTTTTGGAGCGGGTGGAGATGGTTCGGAATTTCTGTTGAACGCCCTCGCGACGTCCGTGACGCTAATGTGACGTAATATCGTTGTTGCCGCCGGCATTGAAGGATATTTGAAGAATGACTCATGTTGACCACCCTTGCTGTCTCTGTGGGGGATCATGGTCTCCGGCAAGTGACGCCGCCAAGCCGGTACCGTGAGCCCGGACCGAGATGAGCTCATGGTTGTCGGGGCGTGTGTTTTGTCACGGCCTTCGACGATGGATAAATTCTTCAACAAGTTTCGCGTCGGCTTCGTGTTCCGCGGCCCGCGTAGCCATTTGGCTGGCCAAGCTATGTCTTTCCCGAGCGGCTTCGCGTTTCGCCGTCCGTTTCGCCAACTCGGCCCGCTGCTGGTGCGCTCTTAGAAGACTCCAAAGGGCCTGTTCCGCATCGTCCGCCTGGGCCTGCATCAAAACGTCCGCTCCGAACGCATGTCCGGTGTGACAACGGTAACGGGTAATCGGCCCGTCTTCGATCTCCCAAAGCGGTCCGTGACATTCGGGGCAGACAAATGTCGAGGGGGTGCCAAGCTGGCGTTCTGTCTGTTCCATTGTGCTGTGCTCCTGAGCAGCGATCGCAGCCTCAAGGCGGATGACAGGCGGGATTTCTGGTGTCGGCCCTGCGAGTTCGGAAGCAAGCCTGCGCAACAGGCCAGCCATTTCGGACAGGGCGACGCAATGGTCGACTTCCACATTCTGCAAGGCGCTCAGCGGCATATCGGGTACTGCAGCATCGTCGGGATCTTGGACCACGCTGACCCCTCCGCAAGTCTTGATGGCGCGCAAGCCGGCGGTCCCGTCGGAGAGGCTGCCCGTGAGCACGACACCAATCACGCTGCCGCCAAAGCTGCAGGCCGCTGATCGAAAAAGGGGATCGATGGCAGGGCGCGCCAAATTCTCCCGCGGCCCGCGCCGCAGCAGCATGTGATCATCATGTAAAAAGCAGGTGAGCTCCGGGCGGTGCAACGAAGATGTGCCCGTTTTTAACCTTCGTGCCGCTGGCGGCATTCGCTACGGGCACGCTTGCAGCGCGACCGAGAATGTCGCCGAGGTAACTCGTGAGGCCGACGTGCTGTACGATGAGGAGGGCCGCCGGAATGTCCGGCGAAATATCCCGGACAAGTCTCTTCAGCGCGTCGAGCCCCCCCGCCGAGGCTCCGATTGCGACAATGCAACGGTTCTCGCAACCGTAGGCACGGACCTTCTCCGACTGTCCCGCATGCTCCGACTCGGATCGTGGTGCGGCGGTGGCCATTTGTGCTTCACCCACTTTTCACCAATAGCGAGCACTCCGGCCAGTCCGCTGCTGCCACTCGGATGCCCCTGCTTTCGTCCTTAGCTTCTTGATCATCGCCGAACATAGTTGCCCCGCAATGATGTCAGCTCTAAACTAACGCTTACGTGCGCGTTTGACAGCAGCCTCTGCCACGGCGGGGGCCTCCTGAATGCTTGCCGAGCCGCCAAAATCCGCGTTCTTGGTTCGGCCAGCTCCCGGGCCCGCACCTAAATCAGCGCCTGTGACCGGATCGGAGGCCGGATCAGAAAGAGTACGGTCGGCCATCTTGGCCACCACCTTCATGTCTCTGGCGCCCATCTTGACGGTTGCCAAGCCGTCTCCGCCGTCGACGGGCATCACCTCTTCAAGGTCATCGATCCGATCCCACTCTTCGCCGGAATTCCATGGACCATTGGTGTCGCCGTCACCTTGAGAGGTGTTGACGTACATGCTGGCGTACTTCTCGATGCCTGGGAGCTTGCCTGACGGGAAATTGTTTTCGATGGCGTAGAGTGCTTTCTCAAACGATTTTTGGTGAGCGATCTCGCGTGTCATCAGGAAGCCGAGCGCGTCCTTGATGCCCGGATCATCGGTGATGTTGATGAGGCGTTCGTAAACGATCTTGGCGCGCGCTTCAGCGGCGATATTCGACCGCAAATCCACGGTAGGTTCACCGCGTGAGTCGACGTAGGCCGCGGTCCAGGGAACGCCGGCTGAGTCGCACAGCGCGGGAGCACCGCCGAACAGGATCGATTCCTTGGCTGTGGTACCGCTGGCGCCGATCATCAGATAAAGGTCCGCTTCTTTCATCTGGCCTTCGGCAAGTTGTGCCTTGAGGCCCTTGTTCAGCATGGTGACGATCGATCCCACCACCTCAAGGTGGCTGAGTTCTTCAGTGGCTATGTCGAGCAACATGTCGCGACGGCCAAGATCATCCTCGCCAAGGCCTTGCGTGAAATAGCGCATCGCCGCCGCAAGCTCACCATCGGCGCCACCGAATTGTTCCATGATCATGCAGGCCAGGCGGGGATTAGGCTCCGAAACGCGGACGGTGTATTGCAGGCGCTTGTTGTGCATGAACATCGGCAGTCCTCCAGGGGGTTGGCTTGCCCAACATCCGCCTGCGAGGATTGTTCCATATTGCATCGAGTGACGCAGTGGATCCGCGAGGCCATGGCGCGCTATGGGGTGAAATCCGTGTCGGGACGCACATCGCGGCAAAACGCGCACACTAGTTCGATCGTCGCTTCGATGTCGGCGAGACACAAAACCTCGGATGGGGTATGCATGTAGCGTAGAGGCACGGACAAGAGTCCCGTGGCGGCACCTCCCCGGCTAGTTTGCAGGAGGCGGGCATCGGTCGGGCTTTTGTCTCCGTAGGCCTGCAACTGATACGGAAGACCCCTACGATCCGCGGCTCCTTTGAGAAGGTCGAACACTACGGGGTTGGTGCTTGGGCCTTGCGAGAGTCCGGGACCTTTCCCAAGGTCCAACTTACCTTGGTCTTCTGCCCTGGCGAGCGGGTAATCCATGGCCACCCCCATGTCTACCGCAAGCGCAACATGCGGGGCGAGATTGAAGGCTGCTGTCTGGGCGCCTCTTGATCCTATCTCCTCCTGAACCGTTCCCAACACGTATACGCCCACCTCGGGATGCAGGCCGCCATCCTCTTTGAGCCGCCTTACGATTTCCGTGCCAATAAAGAGGCCGGCCTTATTGTCGAAAGCGCGTGCCATCGCGCGATCACCAAGAAGCATCGTGAAGCTTGCATGCCCACCGACAAGAGCATGCCGATGACCCCCGCGATGAAGGCGAAGATCAGGTAGAGCGTTCCGATATCCTTGTGGTTTGTCGAAGACAGCCAGCGGGTGATGCCCCGCGGCTTGTGGTCTCCGCGGCTGCTCGGAGCCGCCGCCGAATATTCACTCATGAGCGTTCTCCGCTTCAGCCAGTTTCCAACAGGGCATCCGAACCATGATGTCAGTTGATTGTTCCTCCCCAGAACGCCCGACGCGAGGGAACATACGGCAGAAGCCAAGGTTCGGGTCGGGCGCGGCGTGCCCGCGGTTGAAGGATCGACATTCCATGCTGGCAGTCATTGCTGGGACTTTGGTTCTGACGACAGTGGTCGGCGGGCTGATTACGGCCTTCTGGATCGAGGCCCGTCATGATCTCCACGACCCGACGGCGGACAGGGCGATGCACCTGGAGCTGCTAACCAGACTTGGCTCTCCGGCTTCGGCGGAGTCGTCCTGATATGGACACCATCACCGCGAAACTCCATCCGGGAACGAGAGTCGGCTGGCTTCTGCTCGGCTTCGCCCTGGGCGGTTTCTTCGACGGCATCGTCCTGCACCAGATTCTGCAATGGCATCATCTTCTCTCGGGCCTCGCCGACCCGGCGGGTTCCGACCTGCGCTTCCAGATCATGGCCGACGGCCTCTTCCACTTGTTCATGTACGTGTTCGCCGTTGCCGGCACGGTGCTACTGGTGGCGGCGAGGGCAGCAGGCGGGCGGGCCGGAACGACGACCGAGATCCTTCGGCTAGCCTTCATCGGGTTCGGCGTCTGGCATCTGGTGGACGCCATTGTGTTCCATTGGCTGCTCGGCCTGCATCGGATCAAGATGAACAGCGACATGCCGCTCGCCTGGGATATTGGGTGGCTGGTCATCTTCGGAATCGTGCCGCTGCTGTTGGCGCTGGTGCTGCCCAACCGCGATGGACCGGCACGCGGTGCCTCGGCGGCTCTGACCAGCATCGTCCTGCTTGCAGGACTGGCTGCGGGCGCCGGCCCGCTCTTCAACGGTGCCGCCACTTCCGTCATCGTCTTTCGAGCTGGGATGCAACCGGACGCGATGATGCGGGCGGTTCAAGCCGCCGACACCGACCTCAAGTGGGTCGACGCCAGCGGCACCATCTGGGCGGTCGATAGGGTCTCATGGCGCGGGTTGATGACCCTGCACGCGCGCGGCGCCCTGGTCGTCGGCACAACGCCTGTCATTGCCGGATGCCTCGCCTGGACCGATGCCGCTGGTGCGAGCAGTCGCTCCGGCCAGCAGTGAGGCATCCTAGCCCGCTTCCGGAAGGTGGCGGGCTTTTTGTCGGCCGATTGCCACGACTGGTCGAAGGCAAAGAGTGGTACATTGCGGATTGGCAAAGGGTAGATCGAAGAAGAAGAGCTATCAGAAGCCCGCATTCACGAAACGTGAGCGGCTGTCGTCGGTGACGGCTTCGCGCAGCTCATCCGGGGTCTCCGGGATTATCGATTATCAAGAGAATTGCAGCTTGGAAGCCCGCTGCTGAAAGGTGGCGGGCTTTTTAGTGCATTAGTGGAACCTGACATGTCGAGGCAGGTTGGAAACGGCGGCAGCGTCCCCCGCTGCCGGGCCGAGGCCCCAAGCCTTGGCCGGGTCCGCCTCTGCCCGCCAGTAGGGGCGGACCCACTGCAACCTCCGAAAAGGAAGTTTGGATCGCTCTCGATTTCCCTGGCCGAGGATAACACCGGGAAGGCCCGTTACTGCTCCCTCAGTGGCGGGTTTTTCAATGGCAGGCCGGTGAAGCATCACGTCCCGGTTCTCAGCAACCCGTAATGCTACCCTGAATTGCTGGATTTCGCTGCCCTTTGGCATCGCAGACCGTGCATATCAGATCGAGACGGGAGCCAGCCCCAGAACGGGCCAGCTCTGCCAGGATCTCGGTCGGCACTGCGGTGTCGGAAAGGTCGAAGACATAGCCAGCCATCCCACATGAAGTCGAACAGACCGGAAAGGGTTGCTGTACGGTTTTTTGCCAAATGGCGCGAAGCTGATCACGGACGGTGGAACAAAATCGCGCTGTCAAACTTCGGCCGTTGCACTGTTCCCATTCAGTGCTTTCCCCATGAGAACTG
Organism: Mesorhizobium sp. WSM4822; assembly: GCF_055811155.1. Taxonomy (NCBI): domain Bacteria; kingdom Pseudomonadati; phylum Pseudomonadota; class Alphaproteobacteria; order Hyphomicrobiales; family Phyllobacteriaceae; genus Mesorhizobium; species Mesorhizobium sp. WSM4822. Next base: position 55,426 of record NZ_JBVVQM010000012.1, read on the forward strand.
CCCGCTGGCCTGGCGGCCGGCGGGCTTTTTTATGTCATGTGCTGCGCGACGGTCGGACCCTATTCGTTTGAACGGCCGCTTCGGTGGCTCAGAGACAAAACGGGTAGCTGTCGAAATAGGCAAGCGCCGACGACAGCGCCGGCACCGGCGAGCCGGCTTCGGCCGCCCTTGCCACGACACGCCGAAGCGACGGGTGTTCCTCCTGCATCAAGGAAACGAAAGCCGACGCCATCAACAGGTTGGTGGCTGCGGCCCCAGTGCCGAATGCTTCTGCCATCGTATCCAGCAGTTGCGAACAGATGATGCAGCCGGCCCGCCAGATCTCGGCGATGACCGGCATCGGCAGGTTCCGGTTGAATTTTTTCGACGCGCCGCTCATCACCGCGAAGCCTTGGGCATAGGCGGCGATCGTGCCGGCAAACAGCGCCAACTCGAGATCCCCAACCGGGCGTCCCTGTCGCCGGAGATTTTGCCCACGCCGCGGCCACAGGACTTTTCGGCGACCAGCCGCTCGTCCTTGATCGACGACAGCACGCGCGCCGCCACCGCCCCCTCAGAACCTGACCGACCATCGCTGCGCCAACTACCGCAACCCTGCCGCTGGAGACCTTTATGGCTGGGAGTTGAAAGATGGGAGAGAGCTGAGTGTCCGGGTGGATGGTCCGCTCGCATGCTCTCGGCGCTGAAAGTTGCAGGCTGCCGCGCCGATAGCGGAGATTGCTGACAGGCGATTCGCCAGATCAGAATCAAGCTCGCCTTCCGTCATCCACTCTTTGGATGATAAAAGGTGCTGGGAGACGAGAAGGTCGGTTAACAAGGCGAACTGAAATTCGCCGAAGATCGGAGAATGTGCATGTCGAAGACCGATGCAGTCAACGCATGCGGTGAAGTCGCCAAATGATAGGCGGTTGTTTCAGGCCGCGGGCGGGCGGTTGGCTTGCCATTGCGCTCCTGGCCCTCTTGCCTGACGGTCCGGCCTTCGCTTTTGAAAGCCCGGATGAAGTTGGCGCAGCTAATCCCCTGAACTGCGGAGCACCTGACGATTATTCCGGGTCGAGCGAACGGGTCAGCAACTTCAGCATCAGCGACAAGCGTCAACCCGTCGGTCCGGTCTTTCGGCAAACTAGAAGCAACGTTCCTGATCGTAGGGTTGCGCTTCTACAGAGCGTACTCACGGACAGATCTGTTTACGCCTCAGCGATTGATGGAGTGTTTGGTTCGCAGACAGCCAGCGCTGTGAAGTCCTTCCAGAGCACATATGGAATACCCGTTGACGGCACAGTGGGGATGCAGACCGGCATTGCACTCGGGCTGCCGTTTTGGGAGGCGAACAAAGCGCGCAGTCTAGCCCCGCCATTTCGCGACGATGCGAAATATCCTGAAGGTACTGAATTCAACTTCAGAAGTCTGGTCGGGATTGGCAATTTCTTTAGCAGCCTACCGGACGCTGCCTATAGTTCCTCAAATGCGCTTACTCGGAGGGCCCTTCGAACAAACAATCCCGGCGCCATCAACATCTCGAAATGGCAGCGAGACAGCATGAGAGGATATGTAGGTTGCACTCTGCCAGACCGGTACGGCAACCAAACTGCCATTTATGAAACCCCAGAGCATGGGGTAGCTGCTTGGGGTTTTCTCCTCCGCAAGATCTATTTCCAGGGAAACAAGGCTAAGGTCACCGTCGGCGACGTTGTGGATAAGTATAGAGGCCACAATTCCCGCGATCCTTATATTGACGGATATAAGAAATATTCGGATGGCGAATTGGTCGAATATTATGAAATCGACCTGTATAGCAATCGTGAACTGGCGCGGCTGGCTATTGCCGCCTACTCGCACGAACTCGGCTCCTGGTATCCTCTCACGGACAAACAGCTTCTGGCAGGCTTTTCAATTACTGATGATTATATTGACTCTGGCGTCAATGACGAAGTCATCGTGTCTTCTGAAGAGATGAATCCGGATCTCTATGTAAAACATCCTGATAGCGAAGGTCCGGCACAGTCGACGGGCTTAACCGCGGCTCAGTTGAGAACGGCGATGCAAAAGTACAGGCCGGCCTACAGGAGCTCGTCGATGCAGAGGATGGACCTCCCGGCGCGATCGCCACGCTCTACCGCGCCGGCCGCATGACCGTACTCACAGCGGGGCGCGCCGATGTCATATCGGGTGAGGCGCTGGGGGTCGATCAATATATGCGCATCGCCAGCATCTCAAAAGCATTCAACGGCGCCATTGCCCTGCACCTCGTCCAGAAGGGCCGGCTCGGCCTCGACGACACCATCGGCCAGCACCTGCCTGATCTGCCGGCGGCATGGTCGGGCCGTCACGGTCCGCCAGATGCTGAACCACACCAGCGGCCTGCCCGACTACTTGCAGTCCAAGGGCTTGGCCGAGCAGGTCGCGACAAATCCTCAAGGCTACGTGCAGCCCATTGAGATCATCGGCTGGGTTCGCAACGACCCGCTCGAGCTTACGCCCGGCACCCAGTATACCTACTCCAACACGGACAACGTCGTCGTCGGGCTGATCGCCGAGGCGGTCACAGGAACGCCCTACGGGACGCTGCTGAAGAACATCGCGTTTGGTCCTGCCGCCCTCGCCCGGACGAGTTTCCCGACGCGCGACATCGCGCTGCCTGCGCCCGCCATCCACGGCTATGTCGTCGCGCCCGGATCCGAGCCGAAAGACGTCACGACCTTCGTCAGCCCAAGCGGTGCGTGGGCGTCGGGCGCGATGGTGTCGACGCCTGATGATTTGTCGACGTTCATACGGGCAGATCTCGGACTGAAGTTCTTCGGCGCTGTCGAGCAGATTGAACAGATGAAGTTCGTGGCCGGCAATTCCAGTCCGCCCGGACCCGGGACGAACGATGCCGGTCTCGGACTGTTCCGCTACACCACGCCGTGCGGTGTCGTTTATGGCCACACAGGCAGTTTCCCGGGCTACACGCAGTGGGCGGCGTCAACCGCCGACGGGACGCGCTCGGTCACCACCACGCTGAACATCGCTGAGCCGGCTGGCGCTTTGATCGAACGCTTGCGGGAGGTTCAGGCTCAGTCGGTCTGCGCTTTGTTGGGGCACTGACGCGTAAGCTTTCGCGGGATGACGGACCCCAACATATTTGCTAATTTGCTAATTTGAGTTTCGAGCAATCCTTGATCTACCCTACCACGACATGTCCGCGAGTTTGATTGATGCCTCTTCGCAAGGCGCTGTCTCAGTGGTTCGACGCAGTACGTCGCGTGTCCATCTGTCTTGCAATCAGTGCCTTCATGGTCGGACCGAGCCTTAGCCAGACGGTCCCCGAGCAGATCGATTCGGTGGTTTCGGATCAGAACGAGATCATCCGACGCTATTCCGCTCCGCGGAAGCCCACCGGCGCCGTCGCAACGACGGCACCCTCGCCAATCGTCACCGTCATGTCGGCGCCGATGACCGCGAAAAACGCCGTGATCTCGTGGAAATGCGAGCCGGAACCGCCGCGCCGTCCGCAAGCACGACATGCAGAAAGATGACGGCGAACTGATAGGCGGCCAGCTCGCGGGTTTCGTTGCCGCGGCTTGCGCCCGGCGTGACGTGCGTGGCCAATTCATCCGGGCCGAGTTCTGCAAGCGGTGCTCCGCTGTCGGCCTCTACGACCTCGAGCTTCTCGAATCGGACATTGCCGCCGGTGACGTTCGTCACTGCAAGTTCGTAGACGATGTGAAGCCTGCCGTCGGAGCCTGGAACCACATGCGGGGGAGCGATGATCTCCGCAACGAGTGGCGTGAGCTTCGGATTGTCGCTGGCCGCGTGCACCCCGGATGGAAATGTTGCCAACAACAGCACAAAGGTCGAAAGGAGCCAAATTGGAACCCGCATTCGAACGCGCCCTCCTGTGCACACGCTGACTTTGCGACGTGAGGTTACGACAATGAAGGCCGGGAGCCAAGGTGGCGTGCGGCACATGGAAGTTTCGCGGACCTGGGCAACCGCGGCCTGAAGTGCTATCGTCGGCATGTCTGCTTTACGGGGACAAAGCTGCCTACGGCCTCCGATGACAGGCAAAACAGCTGCCCCCTACGACTCGTCCCTCTCATCGCGCAAATTAGACACAACGCGGCGGTTCTGCGACCTGCAGGCGGCGTCGGGGCAGTCGCGGACGAGCCTGTCCTTGCCGTAGCCCTTGGCCCACATGCGATTGCGGTCTATGCCGCCCGCGGCGAGGTAGTCCATCACCGCATCGGCGCGCTGCTGCGACAGCGCCGTTTCACTTGCGCCGGGATCGTCGGCGAAACCCTGCAGCTTGAGCAGCCAGCGCGGATGCTTTGCTAACCAGGCGATCTGGGTGTCGAGGGTGGCCTTGGCGACAGAATCGAGCGCAACCGAACCTTGTGTGAAATAGGTGCGGCGGCCGACATTGAGGATAAAATCCTCCTCGCTGCCCGGCTGCACGTTCTGGAAGCCGGCAATCTCGGCGTTGGTGACGTCTGGCGTGGAAGGGGCCAGCGTGTTGCTGGTCGAGCAGGATGCGACAAACACCAGCAGGCTGGCAGCGAGCAGCCGGCGCGTGTTTTCAATCATGCGGTTCATCAGGCGCCAATCATTCGACAGTTGTGGAAGCGGGCGCCTGGTCGGCGATGTGCGGCAGCACCTCCACCGCGGTGCCGATCGGGCACCGCTGGTAGAGGTCGATGATGTCTTCCGGGAACATGCGGATGCAGCCGCTGGAAGCGTCGGTGCCGATGCTCCATGGCTCCAGGGTGCCATGCAGGCGGTAGCCGATGTCGGCGCCGTCGCGGTACAGATAGAGCGCGCGCGGCCCGAGCGGATTGTTGGACGCGCCGCCTGCGACCATCGGCGGTAGGTCCGGCTTGCGCTTACGCATTTCGGGGGGCGGGACCCATCGCGGCCACAGCGCGCGGCGGTCGATCGTCGCGCGGCCGTACCATTTGAAGCCGTCCTTGCCTACGCCGACGCCGTAGCGGATGGCGGTCTTGTTTTCCATGATGAGGTAGAGGAAGTGGTGGCGGGTATCGACCACGACGGTGCCGACCGGCTCGCTGCTGAAATATTTGACGATCTGGCGATGCCACCTTTTGTCGATCTTGGTGAAGTTGGTCTTGCGATAGACAAAATTGTTGTCGCTGGCGGTACCGGCGAAAAAGGATTTCTCCGTCGCGGCTCGAACAATATTGCCGGTTGCACCGACCGCGACCAGCGCCAGGCCGCCGAGCGCCACACCCCTGCGTGATAAAACCATCGGCAATCCCCCATGCCTTAAGTCTGGCGGACCTTAGTTGAGAATGATTTCGCCTCAAAGTGGAAAATGCTGCAGCGGGCCGGATGCGACCCGAAGCCGGACCTTCGATACGCCTCGGATTCACGGGCCGAAGCCAATCCTTGCGACTTCGAGCCTCGAACCTGCCACGCAGTCAGAAGCCGTATAAAGCGATGGCGATTCCGAAGACGATGACGACCAAAATGCCGATGAAGGTCGGTGCGGTTACGATGAAAGCTGCCGGGACCAGGTATAGGTTGCGCCAAGCTAGCGTTGCCGTAACGATCGCGATGATGGGGGAGACCACGAAATAGACCGGGGTACCCCAGTCGTCACCGCCAAAGTCGAGCCCTTGCTCAGCGACCGAAGGCAGCATCGAAAACCAGCCCAGCATGATGCTGCCGGCTAACGCCAGGTTAGTGCCGCGAAGATCGCCTCGAAGAGCCAGCACAAAGGCCGCCATGGCCGCAATCGTCTGGAGCCCGCCTGTCATGGCCGCTGTCCATCCGGCCATCCCGGAGCCCGGGTTTGACACGCCCATGAACACATAGGCTACCAACGACAGACCCAGATACGCCTGCAGCGCCGCCGTTAGAAAGAGAAGCGGCCATACTGCCTTTTCCGCCGCTGATTTGTCTTGCTGCTCCCCGCTTGCCATGTTCTGGTCTCCAAATTCTGGGGCTGCCTCGCCTATCCTGCGGCCTGGTCGGAGCCTGTCTGAAGAAGCGGCTCTCTGCGGGGAGTTCTCACCCGGAGGAGGCGTTTTGCAACCTCACTCCCACGCGAGTCTGGTTCAAAGCGTCTTCAGCAACTATGTCCACATATAGGATCGCAGGAGTTCGCCTCAACGACCGAAACAAGGCGCTTAGCATACGCGGCTCCACTCGGAAATGGAGCTGCATCTGTAGGTTTCCGTAGCCTCAGCAGTTCCAGGGCATCTTCTACCGCGTCGCTCCAGCCATGCGAGAAGGCTGGAGCGTGCGTCGCTCATCAACTCGAACTGAACAGGTCGGCCGGTGTTCTGTTGGATGACCGCTGCGCGCCGGCAGACGGTTGATGAGCGTGGGACCGCAACTAGAATGGCAGCTTTCAGGAATAGATGGGCTACTTTCAGCTCCGGTATTTTGCGGCCGACCAAATTGGCCTAATCCTGCAGGCGTGCGAGACGCCCGCCGTCAAAAACAACGGCTGCGCAGGCCGGATGCCGCCTGATGGCACCTAGGCCCTCCCCAGCGGTCTTAGTTCACGATGCAGGACGGCACCCCTGCGATCGGCTGAATCTGGTCAGCGTGTGCTTCGGGTTCAGGGCGCAAAATCAGGCGGTGTCATTTGCACGGATGGCGGCGAACCAACCACCGCGCCAGGGGCGCCAGATTGTTGGATCTCTACTTCGCGGCTCACACCTTGGTGAGCAGCTTGCATCTCCGGAACAGTGAAAACCGGCACCTCGCCCTTGAAACCCTGGAGCTCAAAGGCGCCCGCCTGGACGACCGGCATCGATGCTCCTGCCGCAAAGCCGGGTCCGAGCACCAGGGGGATGCCCAGCTTCTTGGTCGTGGACTCTAGACGTGCCACGCGGTTCACCGGGGAGCCGATTGCGGTGTAATCGAAGCGTCGTTCGGAGCCGAAATTGCCTACCGAGCAGATGCCGGTCTCGATGGCGACGCCGATTTCGATCGAGCGATGGCCATCCGCAGTGAAGGCGGCATCTTCGCGCTTCACCCGCTCGATCAGGGCAAGACCCGCGTCGAGCGCACGCTCGCGATGATCGGGTTGATCAAGCGGCGCGTTCCAGAAGGCCAGCACCGCATCGCCCATGAACTTGTCGATGGTGCCGTCGCGCTTGAGTATCTCATCGGTCGCAATACCAAGGAAATGGTTGACTACCTTGGCGATCTCATGGGTATCGAGCTGTTCGCTCATCGTCGTGAAGCCGCGTATGTCGCTGATCAGGATTGTGATCTCGCGCTTCTCGCCAGACAGGATTGCCTCGGTGTCCGAGCTTGCGAGGCGCTGCACCACGGAGGGCGACAGATATTGGGAGAACTGTCGCGCCAAGGTGGACCGGCGCTGCTCGCTGCGCCTGTAGAGGACATAGCCTTCGAAGCCCGCAACCATGATCGTTGCAAGCGCCGGCTGCAGCGGGTCATAGAGTGCACCCTGCATGCTGTACTCGAGAGCGCCGAACACAAACGGCGTGACGGCCAGCAGCGCCAGTGCGAGGGCGCCAAGCACGACACGCCCGGCGAGCACTCCGGACAGCCCGATGAAAACGACGGCACTGAGGAGAAACCAGAGCCGCTCAAGCATACGCGCGTGCGTTGGCTCGGCCAGGTAGCGCCCGGCAAGCATCTGGCCAACCGCATCGGCGTGGATGTCCGCTCCTGATCGTGCTGGACTCCTTGGCGTGGGCAGGTACTGCGTCAGTCCCACAGCCGACAGGTCGACAATGGCGATGGCGTCGCGCAGCCGCGGATCGCCATGGCCCGAGAGGATAGTGCTGGCAGACAGGCGGGGCGCATCGGTGGCGGTTTGCCAGAGGCGGATGCTCCCCTCCGGCTCGAGCGGCACAATGGCGCCGGCCATCCTGAGTGCGTCGAACCCGGCTGCATTCATCCGGGCTATGTACCCGTCCTGTCCAGCGTAAAGGCGCAGGAGCTCGAGTGCGAAGGACGGCCACAGCTGCACGCCTTGAGCGGTGTTGCGAAGCCAGAGCAGCGGCACATGGCGCAGTACGCCGTCGGGATCGGGCAAGGTGCGAATCACGCCAAGGCCCGCGGCAGTGTTCGAGAATTCGGCAAGCGAGCCGGTCAAGCCGGTGAAGCCGGGAAGTGTATCGGGTACTTGCCCGACGATCGACCAGCCGGCTTTGGGTTCTGCTTCTGAAACTGTCGCCTCATTGCCTAGGCTGACGGCAAGCGCCGTTCGATTTTTGGCCAGCGCCGCTGCTAAGTGCTTGTCTCCGGCGATGCCTTCAGGCGAGTTGTCGGCCTCGGGGAGTACCAGCGCAAGCCCGACCGCCGCGCCGGATTCGGTGATGCCATCGACCAGATCGGCCAAGAGGCCACGATTCCAGGGCCATCGCCCATGTGCCTTGAGGCTGGCGTCATCTATCGAGACGATCACGACAGGATTGCTCGTCGTCTGGCGTGGGGCGAGAAACTGATAGAAGTCGTACGTCCGCTCACGCAGACGCGACAACGGTGCGTCAAAAGCCAAATGGCAAGCGAGCAGCAGGAGCACGACCACAAGGCCGGATATTTTGCGCCTGCCAGCTTGCCGCCAATCAGCCCAGGGACTACCGACCAAGCGGCTCATCGTGGGGCCAGTCTAATCGCAGTAGTAACAGCAACGCTCACCCTCACACTCGCCCCTCCGCCCCCCGCTGCCCGCAGGTGGCATTGGGCTGTCAGGGAATTCCAAGACCACTCCTGGCAATGCGCCGTCCGTGGACCCGCAGACTTCGAGCGAGCCGCCGAGTGCCGATGCACAAATTGCGCTTACGTCCAACCCAGGACCCGGTGCCCCTGGCAGGCCGGTGCCCGCTATCCGGTCAATACTGTCCAATATCGGGAAGGTGTCGATGCCACCGTAGCCGGTCAGCAGCTTGCCATCTGCCGACGTGCAGGCGTAGCCCGGGTTTGTGATGACCAGCCGTTTGCCACTGATCGTGCAGGTCATGCGGCCGGCGCGCAATATGCCGACAGTCTGGCCGGCTGCCACCAGCACTTCGATGATGCCGCCTCTCGCCCCGAGCACCATGTGCGGCGTCGCAACCTGCATGACGCCCCCTTTAGAAACCTGGCCGCCATAAAAACGTGCCAGGCCGCTGTTCATCCCGATATCGATCTTTCCGGAACCGGAGCCCGGATTGTAGACGAATTCATCGATTGTCAGGCTGGTGTTCGGACCAATCTTGGCGCTCGATTCATCCCGGAACACCAGCATTCCAAGACCGGTGGGGTCACTGCGCAACTGGTCGCCGAGTTCGACGCCAGCACCAACGTTCATTGTCCCACCGTTGTTGCGGACGATGTTGGTCTGATAGGCTGTCATCGACCCGACTGTCTCAGCGGCGGATGGTACCGTGAAAGCAAGGCAGGCGATAAAAAGAGCGATCTGACGGTACCTCATCGAGGCCTCTTTCAATTGAGCGTCAACGTATAGCTCATGAGCATTTCGAACGATTTTCGGTCGCGGTTGGCGATGGCGAAAGTGGTTTCTCGATAGGCGAGATCAACGCTGATCTTCTGGGCTTCAGTCAGCTGAAAATCGCTTTCCGAGGCAATGCGCCAGAAGTCGCTCTTAATATTTGTGCCGATGCCGACCGAGAGATCGGGAATGTCGCTGTGGCCGGCCGAGAAGGCGATCTGGTGTGACCATGCGAAAAGATCCGGTACGTTCATCAACAGGCCGCCATAGCGGACCTCGCCTGAGTAGCTGCGGCCGATTTCTCCAGATCCGGAAGCGAAGTCGTTCGAGCCGACAAAGCGCAGTCCGAGCGCCTGGCCATTGCGGAAGCGGTAGCTGCCGCCTGCCTCATAGAAGACCCTGCTGTCGGCGAAAATGCCTTGCGAGGCGCTTAGATCGATGTAGCCGCCACCGGCGAAGAGCGTCGTTTCGACCGTCGGTCGAACGAGGAAACGTCCACCAAGGCCAATGCCGGTTTCCTGAATATCGCTGTCGAAACGGTCTGTAACGGTAAATGCGGAGAGCAGCAGGCGAAGCGAATCGATCCCACTATTGGGCAGCCCCTTGTCCCAGGTAATCGCTGCGTTGCCGTGGACAAAAGTCTTATCGCTACCCGGAACCGACAGGTCTTCCGTGAAAAAACGCTCTGTCGCCGTCAACGACCCTGAAAGCACCAGCGCGTCGGCACTTGGCGTGCCGAGGTCCCACCGGACAAAGCCTTCCGCCCGCCCGTAGGGCGAGACGAAGCTTTCCTCGTCCTGCGCCCCGCCCGGCGCAAAATTGGTGAATGCGCTGAGTACGCCGCCGGTCAGGGCGAGTTCCCAGGTGACGCCACGCAACGCACGATCGATCCGGCCGAGGAGGCGAACAGCTTCCTGCTGCTCACCCGCGGTCAGACCACCGACTTCGATGCCGTACTGCACCTGCCGCCGGGCCAATTCATAGGAGCCGACATGATAGTACAACCGGCTGGCGGCAAGCCGGGCGCGCGCATCGCGGGGGTATTGGATCAGATACTGCTCGATTGAGGAGATCGCCTGATCGTATTGGCCCGCGTTGACCGCAACCGTGACGAATTGGGCGAGCGTTCCATTGTCGGCCGGACTGGCGATGCGGGCCGAAAACGCATCGTCATAGGCCGTAAAAAGACCTTGTGCGCCGGCCGGCAATACCCCGCTAAAAAGCAGCGCTGCGGCGAAGCCGAAAATCGTGCGAGACGAAGATTGCATGCCGAGAACCCACCCCGACCGGACTAGTGCGAAGGAATCGCATGACTACAAGAAAAAAGGCGACTGAACTGCCACCAGATCACGCGAGCCTCAGCAGCTGTTGCAGCTGCGCAACAAGCTAACAGGCTTATTCCTATTTTTGGCTGCGCTGGTCGCAAAAACGTCTGCTTGGAGTTGCTGGACGTAATTGAAGGATTCGGCACCAGTAGCAAACAACCAGATCCTGAGTGGCGGATCGCAAACCGACGAGGTTAATATTGCTTGCGCGATTCTGCGCGTGTTCTGGTCACTGAATAGGCTTCAAGGTCATCCACGGCCTATCCAAAGGTCTTCCGGCGCGTTGCGCAAGGGGTCAGAGAGCTGCCGGAGGGTGCTTCTCACGATGCGTGCGCGATGCGGCCTGGCTCTCGCAATTCGCTGAACGCGACGAGATCAGCTTGTTGCCCCAATTTCCCAGGAACGTACCTCGCTACAGCACGAGTATGGTGGCCAGCCCCAGCATCAGGCCCATGCCTACAATATCGGTCAAGGTGGTGAGGAAGATCGCCGAAGCGACCGCCGGGTCGGCGCCGACCCGGCGCAGGCCCAACGGGATCAGCACGCCGGAGATTCCAGACATGAGGCACGATCCGGACATGGCAAGCAGGATCACAAGTGCTAACATGGGCGCTTGGGCCGCCGACTCCGGTTGCCTCGAGGCGTAGAACCACATCGCCGCAGCCGCAAGAAGGCCGACAAGCAAGCCGTTGGCGATCCCGAGCGCGCCCTCTCTCACCACCAAGTGCAGCTTCGGTCGTTTGTCCACATCCCCCAGCGCAAGGCCACGCAGCGTCATAGCCAGTGCTTGGCAGCCCGTGTTTCCGCTCTGCCCGGCCAAGACCGGGAGGAATGCCGCCAGCGTGACGATCTTCTCGATGGTTCCTGTGAACGAACTGACCACGAATGCGGCCATGAAGGCCGTCAGGAGGTTCAACTGCAGCCACGGATGACGCTTCAAGAAGGCTGAAAACAGCGGCGTGAAAGAGCGCTCCTCCTTCTGGACACCTACCATTTGGCCAGACTGAGCGGAAATCTCAATGACTTGCTGCTCGAACAAGCGCCAGCCGCGAACCTGCCCGAGCAGCCGGTTCTCCGCGTCCACCACCGGATAGACAGGGTAGTGACGCCGTACCGCTGCCTTGCAGGCGTTGCTCAAAGAGAGACCTACATCAAGAGCGAACGGCTTGGGCAGCATGATCTGGTCGACAATGGCGTCCGGTTCGCTCAGCATCAGATCGCGCAGGACCACCAGGCCAACCAGTTTATTGCCCTCGTCCGTGACGTAGAGATAAGTGAGTTCGGTCGGCACCTGGGCGCGTCTGACAGCTTCCACCGAGGCAGCAACCGTCGTCCCGACAGGAACGCTGGCGGAAATCGGGTCCATTACCTCGACAAGCGACTCGGGGATCGCGAAATCCTCGCCATCGTCAGGGGGCCTGATGGGCCGCATATGCGATGGCAAATGCTCGGCCACCTTGCGGGCGTGCCCCTCTGGCAACAGCTCTAGTGTGTCGCGGATGAACTCGGGAGACTCTCTGGCCAGCAATTCAGCTGCGTCGTCGGGTGCTCGGGCACGCAGTGTGCGCACCAACTTTTGAACGCCGGTCTCATCTTTCATTCGCTATAACCCCCAGTTGAAGGTCACATAATATGTTAAGTACCGGATCGCACCAGTGTGGAAATACCCAGCTTCTTCCTGCCCCAGCAGTCCGCCTTGGCTCTCGAAGTTACTGCGGCCTAAAACGAGTTGACATACGCCGCCTGACGCAAGCGTCGACCCGGCAGACGCCATTTCACCTGGGTGATCCGGACCGGTCCGGAATTCCTGCCTGAGCGATCAATGGCCGTCCTGGGAAATGCATGTGGGCAATGGCGGGTTGGAGAATCTGATATCGTTGCGCATCGAGAGCTATGGCGCGGTCACTGATGTCTGCTTCTTGGAAGCGGCTGCTAATATCTCAATGACCGAGACGAAGCGCAAAGACGCCATTCGCAAAAGTCTGGTCAGACTGAATGTCTGAGATACGCTTAAGCCAACATCAGGATTCGGCGTGCCGAACGCTCGGCGGTAAGCTGCCGTTCTAGCTTGGCGTCCTCGGGCAAAGTTTCTCTCGTCAGCTCACGACTCCATCCCCCGTCGTTCGCCAGCGAACGGCACTATTCTGATACCCGCCGTCCACCAGGCGGACGACGAACTGGGCTCGAAGTCGACCTGGGACCTGTGCTGCGGTTAAGCATCCCACGTGATGATCGCGGTCGACAACTAGGTCGGCGAATTGGAAACGACCGCCACTCCAGCAAATCTGCTTTAGAGCAAAATTGCACGCCGGCTTACAGGCTGTGCGCAGCAGAGCCAATTCTCTTGCGATGCCGCCCCGCTTACGACAGGATTGCCGCAACTGGAGGTTAGCCTATGACGCCAGACCCCTTGCGGCCCGACCAGCTGCCACTCGACACTCCGCCTGTGCAATACCTGAACCTGGACCCGTCGCTTTATGTACGCGATGATATCTGGCAGCAGGAACGGTGCAGCATCTTCGCGCACACCTGGCAGTTCATGGGGCCTGTCGCCTCGGTCGCGACGTCCGGTCAATACCTTGCCATCGACATCGCCGGCACGCCGATCTTTGCCATCCGGGGCCGGGACGGGACCTTGCGCGGATTTAAGAACGTCTGCCGCCACCGGGGGGCGAAACTTCTGGCCGATGGCGCGGGCAAATGTGGGCTGATCGTTTGCCCCTATCACAAATGGTCCTTTGCCGACACCGGACGGCTGGTGCAGGCCCCATGGTATGGCAAGGATCCCGCGATCATCGCCGAAGACTGGCCGCTGGAGACGGTGCACTTGTCGGAATGGCGCGGGCTGCTCTTCGCGGCACTCGACCCGAAGGAAAGTCTTCTGGATCAACTTGGCTCTCTGCCCGACGAACTGGCGGACGAGCCGTTGGAGACCTATGCCGCCACCGATCAGGCCACCGTCAGCTTTACGGCGAACTGGAAGATCTACACCGACAATTTCGTCGAAGGCTACCACATCCCTGGCACACATCCCTCGTTCTACGCTGCCATCGACTTCGAAGCTTTCCAGACCACCGCCCATCCCGGTTATGTCCGGATGACCGCACCGCCGAAAGACGGTCTGTTCTATCGCGGCAAATGGCTTTGGATGTGGCCGAATTGGACGCTATCGCTTTTCGATGGCGGCATGAACGTTAGCCGGATCAACCCGACCTCACCGCATCACACAGACCAGCATTACCATTTCTTCTTTGCCGATATCGCTGCAGAAGCATCCGAGAGCAGGGCGAAATCTGTGCAAGGCACTCTGGCCGTGGTACGCGAGGACTACGCCATCTGCGCCGATACGCATCGCAACTATGCCGCAGGAGCCTATAGCTCCGGCCCGCTCTCGGGGCGGCATGAGCGGGGAGTGCAGTATTTCCAGGAACGTGTCGCTGCGGCACTGGGGCTGTGAGCGCCCCTGGCGTCCTTGTCCGCCGGATAGCTCGGCGCCGGCACGAGAGCCCTCCGGCCAGTCGAATAGGGCGGGCACGGTAAGACGAGTTACGAGCGTCGTGGCAATCGGAGCTCGCTCAATGCGGAGAGCAGATCGGCGCACGCGGCTTTGACGACCAAGTTTAGCAGGCTGGAGCTGATTGGCCCGATCGGCACCGATTCCGTGAGGCGCGGCTGCTGCTCCGGCAACCCCTGCGTTAAACCAGTCGCACGGCCGGCCGAGCACAGCTATCCGGTGATCTTCTGGCCCGGGCGATCAAGGTTTCGTGGTAAGCGACCAAGGACTTGGCATGAAGTCGCGTGCGATAAGAATGGTAAGCTGGCCGGCCGTGCAACACACCCGAAAACGGCGACTTTGGAACGATACCGGCACAAGCTACGTTACAGCTGGTTGAATTGATATCGGGGCCAGAAATATGAATGAACTGCCGCAGGCGAACGTTGTCGCCTTCAAGAACCCGGAAATGTCCGGCACTGACAGTCCGAATTTTGATTATCAGGATTTTTTCGAGAACGGCGCGGTTGCTCTCCATCTGGTGAGCGAGGATGGCATCATTCTGCACGCCAACACAGCTGAGCTCGACCTCCTCGGTTATCCCGCAGAAGACTATGTCGGCCGGCACATCGCCGACTTCTACCCCGACCGGCCGGTCATCGAGGACATTCTGGAACGCCTCACCAAGGGCGAAAAGATCGCGAGATATCCGGCGCGTCTGAGAGCCCGCGACGGAGCCATCAAGCATGTCGAAATCACCTCGAGCGGCCATTTTCGTGACGGCAAGCTAATCAACACCAGATGCTTCACAGTCGATGTGACCGACTTGGAGCGAGCCCGCACCGAACTGAGGCATCAAGACAATACTTATCACCAGATCCTCGACGCCCTTCCGGTCGCCATCTACACAACTGACCAAGACGGTACGATAACCTATTATAATCGCGCTGCTGCCGAGCTGGCAGGACGGGAGCCTAACGTCGGCAAGGACAAATGGTGCGTGACGTTCAAGCTGTTCACTGCCGACGGCAAGGAACTGCCCCACGACGAGTGCCCAATGGCGATCGCTCTCAACGAAAACCGGCCGGTCCGCAACCAGGAGGCCGTGGCGCAGCGACCGGACGGATCTTTTTTCCCGTTCCTGCCCTATCCCACGCCGCTGCGGGATGAGCACGGCACCCTGATAGGTGCCGTGAACATGCTATTGGACCTGACGGACCGCCAACGTGCCGAAGAGGCCAAGCAGCATCTGTCAGCGATTGTGGAATCCTCGTTCGACGCTATTGTCAGCAAGGATCTCAACACCATCATCAAGAGCTGGAACCAGGGCGCCGAACGGCTGTTCGGCTATACCGCTGACGAAGCGATCGGTCAGTCGGTGACGATGCTGATTCCGGATAACCACCAGGACGAGGAACCTCGTATCCTCGAACGCATTCGGCGTGGCGAACGCGTCGAACCGTTCGAAACCACACGGCAGCGCAGGGATGGCAGCCTGGTTCCGGTTTCGCTGGCGATATCGCCCGTGCGTAACGCAGCCGGGCAAATCGTCGGCGCGTCGAAGATTGCCCGGGACATCACGTTGGCGAGGGAAAGCGAGCAACGCATCCACATGCTGATGCGCGAGGTCAATCACCGGGTGAAAAACCAGTATTCAGTCATCCTGTCGATGATCCGTGAGACCAACAAGCGATCGGAGACGCCAAAGCAATTTGAATACCAGGTGCGCGAGCGCATCATGGCGCTGTCGCGCTCCCACGACCTGCTGGTTGCGGCGGACTGGAAGGGCGCCACGATCAGTGACCTTTTGGCGGCGCAAGCCCAGCCATTCCCACGGGGAGACGTTATCGCCATGTCGGGCCCATTGTTGGTCCTCAATGCCAATGCGGTGCAGTATCTCGGGATCGCTTTCCATGAACTGGCTACCAACTCGGCCAAATATGGCGTCCTCTCAGCGGATAAGGGCCAGATCTCAGTCATATGGACCATTACCGGGTCCGGTGCTTCGAGGCTCCTCCATCTCACCTGGGCTGAAACCGATGGGCCGGAAGTTCAGAGCATCGGACAGGGCGGCTTTGGAACCGTGGTATTGAAGCGGGTGGCACCTGCGGCAGTGGGGGGACAGGGAAAGCTTGAGCACGGCCCGCATGGGGTCACCTGGAGCTTGGAAGCCCCGTTGACCGCCGTGGAGCCGGCCGTTGCAAACAGGGGCTAGCCGTCAACGTTTCGACCTCGGCCGCCTTTGCCTTCATCTGTGGCGCCCTGGTCGGGCGGTCACCAGTAGATTCGCTTGCTGCGACCTTTATCGAGGCGGGAAACCCCAGTGTTGCCGCCCTGACCTTCAAATCGGTCATGTCGTCCCATGCCTGAGGCGACTTGTCACAAAAAGCCGGCGTTACTTCCGATGTTAGATCAGTCACCTGAGCTCGTTGTCATGGGCCGCGGGCTGACGGTCAGCTTCTTGCTTACTAGAAAGTGACCTGTTATCGCAGGCAGGCGAATGGATCTCTGCCTCGCCTTAGGTCCCTCAAAACTTGACCATCAGATTTGCATCGAAGCCGTTTTGCTTCATGGCCGATGCGAACTGGCCCTGATAGGCGAAGCCAAGCTTCGCATAGGGGCTGAGTGCGACGTCGATGCCGGCCTCGATCAACGCTGCATTCCTTGCGATCGGGGCGCCGGCGATGGCAAACGTGTCGGAGCCAGCGAAGGCGAAGGTGGAGATCGGTGTAACGTCGCCAAATGCATGGCGCCAGGCAAGTGTACCGCGCGCCGTGACAGTGGTGCCGCCGAGATCGAAGTTGCTGGATGCCCTAAGGCCGAGGGTGGTGAACGTCACATCGGTGTTGGTGCTGGACGCCGTCAGGGCCGCGGCACCGCCTGTCTCGCTGAAGCCGTCGGTGTGGAGTGTCACGTAAGAAAGTCCGGCGAATGGTTCGAAACCGAACTGCCCGGCCTTCAGGTCATAGGCGATCTCACCAAAGGCCTGTGCGGTGGCGGCATCATAATCGGCGCTCAGACTGTTATCCAAGCCGGCGAAGGCGACGTGGCGGCCCATTGAGATGTCGTGCCAGGTGTAGGCCGCGCCGGCGCGAAGGCCAAAAGCGCCCCATTGGCCACCGCCATAGAGGCCGAGATGCCAGTTCTGGCTGTCGCCCGAGGACGCGCGATCATCGACATTGAAGCTCGAATGGCTGAAGCCGGCGATGACGCCTGCCCGCCAGTTATCGCCGAAGGCGCTGTCGATGCCGGTGAGGAAACCGCCGGTGGAAGACGAGATCGGCGCAGCATTGCCATCGCCGTCATTGTCGCGCCATGAGCCGAAGGCGGTTGCCCAGGCGGCGGCGCGATCCGTGGTGGCCGGCAACAGCATGCCATGGATGGCTTCATTGGATTTGCTGCCTCCCTGCGCCACCTCGCCATAGGCGATGACAGGCGCATCGCTGGCCGCGACCGTGCCGAAGGCCGAACGGATGCGCGCATTGACGGCCTCGGCAACGTGCTGGCTATCCTCCACCAGGACGCCATTGGCACTGGGATATCCATCGCCCGACAACTGGTCGAAGATCTGGCGTACCGTTTCGTCGTCATTGGCTAGAACAACGACGGCCTGGTAGAGCGCGCTCAGCGATCCGAGCGTCTCGAGCACGCCGGCCGTGCTCTTCTGGTTGAATGTCTGGGCAAAGTCGGTGAAGGCAACGTTGTTGCGATTTAGGGTCAGATTCACGTCGTCGCCATCATAGGCCAGGAACGGATCAAGGAAGGCAAAGTCCGAAGTCACGCTGTCGAACTGACCCGAAACGCCACCGTCGGCCGTGAGGATCGTATAGGTCGAAGACGGCTTGTAGCCGCCGTCGACACCAATATGGGCGACAGAGCCGCCGCCGATGGTCGCCGCGCCGGTTACGTGAACCAGATCGCTGGAACTGCTGGCCGGGTCGACCTCGACCTGCAAGCTGGCGCCAGCGTTGAAGACGAGATCCCCGTCAAGCGTTAGTGTGCCGATAGAGGCGCCTGGCGCCAGTGTGCCGCCACTTTGAACAGTCACCACGCTGCCAGCCCCGGAGCCGACCGTCCCGTGGCCGCCAAGCACGGCACCATTCGTCACATCAAGGTTGCCGCCGAGCCTTGCCCCGGAATGTACGTCGTCCGATCCGATGAGGAGGGTACCGCCGGCCACGGAAGTGGTGCCGGTGAAGCCGGAACCGTCGCCATCATAGGAAAATGTCGCACCCGTCTTGATGAACGTGCCGGTGCCCGAAAGGATGCCGCCATAGCTGCCATCCTGGTCCTGGACAATCGTCAAGGCCTTGGTGCCCAGTTGGACAGTGCCGCCGGAGCCGCTAAGATTGTGGATCGTCATGTCGAGAGCGCCAATACCACTGATGTCGAATACGCCGGCATCGATCTGCAGCGAACCCGGTCCGATCGAGCCCGCTCCCGAGAGCGCAAGCGTGCCGGCCTCGATGGTAGTGCCGCCCGAATAGATGTTGGTTCCGGAAAGCACCAGCGTGCCCGCGCCGGTCTTGCGCAATCCATCGGTGCCCGCGATCACATTGGAGATGGTCGACACATAACCGTTGCTTGCGGCGCTGCCATCGCCGACGCGCACTTCGACCGGCGCCGGATGATCGGCGTCGGCCACCAGCGTCAGCGTGTCGCCGGTTAGCACGTAGCCGCTGGACGCGAACTGCATGCCGGTGGTCTGGACTGCGCCGGCGCTGCCGTCCACCGTTACGGTGCCTGCCTCGCCGCCGAAGACGGCGAAACCGGGCTGCGGCTGCATGGCCGCCGTGAGCGCACCCGTCGCATCGGTCCAATTCGGCGCCATGTTCGACCAACTGCCAGCGCCGCCGCCCATGTGGGTGGCGTCGGCCTGGCCGTTGGCGTTCCAAAGGTTCAGCGTCAGGCCGGTGGTGTTGATGAGATTGATCTGCTTGTCGGCCGTCAGCATTTGGATCGACAGCGTCGATGCGGGCGGAACGGCGCCCAGAGTGAGTCCGCCGTTGCTCTCGGTGAGTGTGCCCGTGTAGTCGACGATACGGTAAAGACCGGGGCCGAAGCCGCCAGCATTGGCGACATCGAGCACGGCTCCGTTGAGCGTCACGTTTCCGTTGACCATGACGCTATCCGCCTGACCGGTCGTAAAATCCGCGCCCGGTGCTGCCGCCTCGTAGGCCAGACGACTGCCCTGCTGCAGGGTCATGTCGCCGTTCACCGTCATCGTCCCGATCGAGGTGCCCGGTGCGATCGTGCCACCCGAAGCGACTGTCGTCGTGCCCACCGTGCCCGAGCCGCCGAGCGTGCCGCCCGTCAGGACGTCGATCGAGGAACTCGAATCGCCAAGCGTTCCGTTTACCAGCAGCACGCCGCCCGAAATCGTCGTCGTCCCGGTGAAGCCGGAACTGTTTCCGGTCAGGATCGTCGTGCCGGCGACCTGTCCGATGGCCCCCGCGCCGGTGATCGCCGGAGAGAACGTGTAGCCCGTCCCGGTATGGTTGAAGGTGAGAGTTCCCGCTCCCGCGCCGAAGCGAACCTCCGCAGCCTGCAGCGTGCCTGGCGCGACGGCCGGCTGCCCAGCGGCCGCACCGATGTTGAGGGTGCCAGTCGAGCTACTCTGAACGGCGATATGGGCAATGCCTGCCCCATTGCCGGTGCTCACTGCGCCGCCATCCGCGACGGTCAGCGTGCCAGTGCCCCCATAACCGACATAGAACGTGCCGCTGTTCTTCCAGGTGGAGCCGGCGCCCGTTACAATGGCCGTGCCGCTCGAGGTCACTCCGATAGCCCCTGTAGCATCGCTGACCAGGCCACCGTTCGCGACGGTCAGCGTGCCGGTGGCGAAATCGCCGACATAAAGGTCGCCGCTGTTGGTCCAGGTGGAGTTCGCGCCCGTTACCGTGGCCGTGCCCGTGGAACCCGGCTGAAATCCGAGGCGGCCGACCGTGTTGGTGACGGCGCCGCCATCCTCGACGTTCAGCGTCCCGTTGCCGGAACGACCGATAAGAAGCTCGCTGCTGTTCGCCCAGGTGGAGCCAGCGCCCGTCACAGTCACCGTGCCGGTGGAGCCAGCGAGGTATCCGATGTAGCCGACCGTGTTGGTCACGGCGCCGCCGTGCTCGACGTTGAGCGTACCATCACCGCTACTGCCTATGTAGAGTACGCCGCTATTCGACCATGTGGAGCCGGTACCCGTCACAGTCGCCGTGCCGGTGGAACCTGCGTTAAATCCGATGTAGGCAACCGTGTTGGTGACGGCGCCGCCATCCTCGACGTTGAGCGTGCCGGTGCCGGAACGGCCGACATAAAGTTCGCTGCTGTTCGTCCAGGCGGAGTCCGCGCCCGTCACCGTCGCCGTGCCGGTGGAGCCAGCGTCGTATCCGATGTAGCCGACCGCGTTGGTGACGGCGCCGCCCTCCTCGACGTCGAGCGTGCCGGTGCCGGAACGGCCGACATAAAGGTCGCCGCTGTTCGTCCAGCTGGAGTCCGCGCCCGTCACCGTCGCCGTCGCCGTGCCGGTAGAGCTTGCGAAAACCCCGATGTAGCCGTCCGTGTTGCTGACAGCGCCGCCGGCCTCCACGTTCAGCGTCGCGGTGCCGGAACTGCCGACATAAAGTGCACCGCTGTTCGTCCAGGTGGAGTCCGCGCCCGTCACCGTCGCCGTCGCCGTGCCGGTGAAGCTTGCGAAAGTACCGATATAGCCATTCGTGTTGCTGACAGCGCCGCCGTCCTCGACGCTCAGCGTCGCGCCGCCGTTAAAGCCGACATAAAGTTCGCCGCTGTTCGTCCAGGTGGAGCCGGTGCCCGTCACCGTCGCCGTGCCGGAGAAGTCCGAGCCATTGCCGATAAAGCCCTGCTTGTTGGTTACGGCACCACCGGCCGCGACGTTCAGCGTGCCGTTGACAGTAAGATCGAGGCTGCTCGTCCAGGTGGAGCCGGCGCCCGTCACCGTCGCCGTGCCGGAGTCGATGGAGCCCGCCGTGTTGGTGACCACGCCGCCGGCCGCGATGGTCAGTGTGCCGGCGCCACCGGCATAGCCGATAAAGAGCCAGCCGCTGTTCGTCCAGGTGGAGCCCGCGCCGGTTACCGTCACCGTGCCGGTAGAACCCGAGTGATATCCGATGTAGCCGTTAAAGTCGGTGACCTTGCCTCCGTCCTCGACGTTCAGCGTGCCGTTGCCGAAAAGGCCGACAGTGAGCTCGCCGCTGTTTGTCCAGGTGGAGCCGGTGCCCGTCACAGTCGCCGTGCCGATGGAGCCAGGGTCACGACCGACAAAGCCGAATGTGCTGGCGACCGTGCCGCCGGCTTCGATGTCCAGCGTGCCGGTGCCGGATTTGCCGACAAACAGCTGGCCCCCTACGTTCCAATTGGGCGATGCGGCGGGGGTCGGATCCACGTCGCCGGAGATCGACACGGATTGGGCCGAAGCGGGAATGCCTGTCGCCAGCGTTGCGAGACTGGTCGCGACCGCCGTGGAAGCCAGAAGCATCCGGATCCGCCTGGTCGATGCCAGGCCGCCCAACAGGGTGACCTTCCTGGAACCGTATTCCATTTCACCCCACCCCTAAATTAGCTACAACTTACACGTTCGCATGGCCAACACAACCCAGGCCACAGGGCACAACATGGCTCAATTTAGCGGCGGGGAGGTGTCGCGATCCAGCTTGCCAAGCACCTCGGCGCAACCGTTGCGACTACGGCGAGCGCCGATTTGGTCAAAGGTCCGCGCGAGGCCGACATCGGACCCGAATTTGCCAACGGACCGATCCGTTGCCCAAGCTGATTCTGCTCTGCCGAAGGCTTGCAATGCTGTCTCTTGAGGCTGAAAGGCAGCGACAAGGTCTCTTTCTAAGGCCAAAGGCGCATGAGTGCGCTCACCGCATCAGGTATCGAGAAAGCCTATGGCACGGTCCGAGTTATTCATGGCGTGTCAGTCGACATTAGGTCAGGTGAATTCGTCATCCTGGTCGGCCCGTCGACGTTGCGCCGAAGTCGCGCGACCTCGCCATGGTGTTCCCGAACCATGCGCTCTACCCGCACATGCCAGCGCGCGAGACCGTGGTCTTCGCGCTGACGTTGAAGAAGACCGACAAAAGCGAGATCGGCGAAGTGGTGCTTGGCCACATTCGAGTGGCTTTAACACGATGCTAATCTAGGTGGCGGCGCTCGACGCCGAATCCTGCCGGACCGCTCGATGTTTTGGGCCACCATCTTTTCCGAGCGCTCAATCGCGAGTTCGTCCCGTTTGAGGCGCTGCTTGACACTTGCGACTTCGGCCGCCATCGCGATTCGGCTTTTCGTGATGTTTGTCATGAGATTGAAACACCGGGAGGGCGGAATCGTTCCTTGACGCCGGCCAGGTGGCGCTCCAGCGATTGCAGCCGCTGGATCAAGATGACGCTCCTCAATGTGCTCCGGAGCTGCCCAAGCGTCTGGTGCGTTCCTTTGCAACCATTTTAGCTTAATCTAATTTAAACTCGGTCAGTCCGAGTTTGCGTATGTTGAAGTTCATCCGGCCGATGTTCCCCACGCTTGTCGAGGTGCCGCCGACAGGGGACAACTGGATTCACGAAATCAAATATGACGGCTATCGTACCCAGGTGATTGTTGAGGACGGCAAGGCCAGAGCGATCACGCGAAGGGGCTACGACTGGTCATCGACGTACAAGACGATTGTCGAGGCGGCGGCAACCATTCCGAAGTCGGCAATCATCGACGGCGAGGCAATCGTCCTTAACGAGAAAGGCGTGTCGGATTTCCATTCGCTGCGATGCGATGGGCGCCGGATCGGATCATCTTCGTTGCCTTCGATCTGCTGCACCATGACGGCATCGATCTGCGTCGCGAACCGTTGCTGGCACGTCGGGAAAAGCTGCTCGAACTCGTCGGCACCGCTAAAGGCGTGATCCAGTACAGCCACCATGTGCATGGCGGCGGGGCTGACTTTTATGCCGCGGTTGATCGGATTGGCCTAGAGGGCATGGTGTCGAAGCGGGAAGAGAGCAGCTATCGGTCAGGCGACACCGAAGCCTGGGTGAAAACGAAATGCTGTGAGGAAGTCGACTTTGAAGTTGCAGGCGTGCAGCGAACGCCCGGTTCGGCTCCACTCGCCTTGATGGCAACCCGCGATGCGGAACGCCGCTACGCCGGCTCGGCAAACATCGCCCTGACCAAAGCCATGCGGGAACGCCTCTATGCCAAGGTGCAAGAGGGGAAAGGCTCGCCACCGAGGGGCGCCGACAAGCCCGATGCCGAATGGATCAAACCTGGCCTTGTCGGACGCGTGAAGACCCTTAAGCGCGAAAATAAACTACGCCACGCCACGCTGCGGGCGATCCGGGAGGCAAAGGCATGACGCATCGCCCACGATGCACATCTCGGGAATCGACCGGTGCGAGGGGTGGCCGGCGCCTGTGGCGGGTTCGACTGTCGGGATGTAGCGATCATCCCAGGCATCTTTTTCGGCTCACGTCTTCGATCTGACGTAGGCGGTAAGAGTGGGGATGCTCAAGTCACTCCAATCGTAGCTCCTACGTGCTACATGTCGCCTCTCCATTTGCCGTTGGACAAAAGGATGGCAATATTGACACCATCGGCATCGCCAGATCTGGCACACTACGAGTGTTGCGAGCAGCACATGAAGCGAAGGTTAAACGGCTGGTGATCACATCGTCATTCGTTGCCATGAGTTACGCTCGCGATATGGACACCGCTGAATTCACTGAGGCTACCGGCGGCGGCATCATCCCAACCGGGATCGGCACTCCAATCTGCCTCGATGAAGGAAAGAGAAGCGCCAATTGATGATGCGCCCATCTGCTCGAGTGTACGACGACTTCTGGTTCGCGTGTCAGCGAGCGTACAGTGCATCTAACCCGGTATCCAAGATCGAGCAGCTGCAAAATACAGTACATACCGAGGAAGCCGGAACCTCCCGTAACCAGCACTTGTTGGGATTGCGTAGAACGTTTGAGAGGTCTGATCATCGGCCATCTGAAGTTGCGGGATTTCCATCGCAGTTTGAGCACTGATTCGATAGCCGACCACGCCCTTCCCGATAGCTTGGTCCTCTCCCCGGAAAAGTACAATCTCATATAGCTGGAAGACATGCTGTCTTCCTTGGCCGAAATGATCTCGCCGTTCAGACTTCCAGGTTCCGGCTCGGTGTGCGCTCTGGAGAAATCCGGCGAAGGCATCCGGGCAAAGTCCTGCTGTGGCTGACAGTCTGCGTTGTGCTTGTCGGCGGCGTCGGCGCTTTGGCCGCAACGACCTCGCTCGCCGGGGCCGTGATCGCATCGGGCACCGTGGTCGTCGAAAGCAACCCCAAAAAGGTGCAGCACCAGACCGGAGGCAAACGAGGAACTGCGCGAACTCGATGGCAAGGAGGCCGAACTCGTCGAGCGGAAGACAGTGGCGCAGGACCAGCTTGCGCTGACCGAAATCCGCGCTCCCCAGTCAGGACTTGTCCAGGAGCGTGCCGTCCAGTCCCCGCGAGACCATCATGCTGATTGTTCCTGAACAGGACAGGTTCGTGGTCGACAGGCATGGTCGCGCCCGCCAGCATCGATGACGTCGAACCCGGACAGCCGGTTTCCATGCGCTTCTCCGCGTGCGACGCAAATACGACCCCGGAATGCAAGGGGACCGTGCAGAGAGTCTCAGCCGATCTGATCAAGGACCAACAGCGCAAGATTTCCTATTTCGTGGGAGGACGACGCTCGACGACCAAAAGCATGCCCGCGTGGAAGGCGGCTACAGCCTGGCATGCCTGCGGAGGTCCACATTTAGACAGGCGATCGCAACGTTTGGTCCTACGTGCTGAAGCCTTGTCGGGCCAGGTTCACCGAGCGTTCCGGGAATAGGTCGTCCTTCGATTGCATTCATTTGATAGGATGCAAGATGCCCGGCACTGCTCTTGTTCTGACCCCCTAATAGGCGCCATCACGAGACCTCATACTGCTGCGCCAGCGAAGCGGAAAGCTGGTCGGCGAAACGTGCAGCGGCCACCGGTAGGGTGCGGCCCTTGAGTTGGCCGACATAGAGCATGCCAGCGGGCACGTCGCGCAAGTCGAGCGGCCGGGAGATCATGTCACCGGTCATCGTCTGGTGGGATAGGCCAATCGGGAAATGGAAGGTGATGATATCCTCTGAGATAGCGTGGTTGCGCAGGAATTCGAAGCTGTCTGACTGAATCACCGGCTCCAGCTGCAGCGATGACGATTGCGCCCCGATGTCGAGCAGGTAGCGCACACCGTAACTTGATGTGGGAAGCGCGATTGGATAGTCGAGGCAAGCGCGCAAGCGCACCGTCTCGTGAGAAGCCAGCGGATGATGGGGCCGCATAACCGCATGCACCGGCTGGTGCACCCGTATTAGTGTCATGAAGGCAGCCAGCCGGGTTGGCTCGTAGACGATGGCAATGTCGGCCGTGTGATCGACCAAGGCACGCTCGGCCTCCTCCCGGTCGCGCAGGTGCACTCCGAAGGTCACATTCGGATGTTCCTTGCGGTAGAGTGAGATCTGCATCGGCAGATGGTAGGGCAATAGCGCCTGGCTGCAGGCGATCGCCACATGGCCGCGCCGGGCGCCAGCAAGGTCTGCAATCTGCGATTTCACGTGCTCCATATCGGATAACTGGTTGCGCATGTGCTGCACTAGAAGTTCGCCGGCGCTGGACAATCGCACGCCGTGAGGCAGTCGCTCGAAAATGGCAACGCCGAGTTCGGCCTCCATCGCCAATATACGCCGATTGAGCGCCGTCGAGGTTATGGCGAGCAATTCCGCGGCGGCGCGGATCGAACCGGTCTTGGCCACCACATCGATATAGTGAGCGGAGTTCAGGTAACGCATCGGCAGCCCCCGGCATCACCGCTGCAATTCTTGCAGCAGGCTGAACAAAACATAGCACAAGACAGCAGCGCCGTCATCGAGGATAATTAATCCTGTCGAAGAAGCATCTTCAAGCGACATTGATTTTTTAAAGACAATGAAAGATGGAATAATGTTTGTTCCACTTTCTTCAACTAATTCATCGATCGAATGGAGCAATCATGCGCCACATATCAATTGTAATATTAGCTTCTCTCGGTCTTGTTGCCCTTGCAAATGTATCGGCGATCGCCGTCGAACAATGTGGCGACGCGACCGCGTCATCTGGCCTGCCAGGTTATAATCATCAATGTGGTGTGACCTCTAAGGACAGCATCGATGAAAGCGCTCTAGCGGACGTAGGCGAGCATAAAAGCTGCGGTTCGGATTGTGCGCAAGTCTACAGTCTTTGTAATACCAGCAGGGGTAGAGACTGTCGCCAAGAGTACAAAATCTGTTCTTGGAACTGCGTCTTTGGTGCGGCAATGACGATTCGCTAGTAAAGAAAACCCGACATTTGAAATTGCGCCGGAGTAGGGTACCAACCCGCATACGTGCGCTGGAGATATCGTAGGGCCACACCCTTACGCTGAGGCCCCGGCGCCTGGCCCGCCCATTGAGGTGGCTCCTTGTGTCAAACGCGCCAACACGTTTCGTTTCAAAGAAGGTTAGCAAGCAGGCGCGCGGCTGCACCATGGTAACTAACGCAGACCTGTTTAGCCATCGGTAGCGAACACCAAGCAGTAAGTTCGGCAACGAGAATGTCGTCGTTCCCATTCACCGGCGTGGTGCTAAGTTGTCCCTGCTTGTTCATCATGATCGCTACGGTTCCGTTTGCGCCATAACCGATAGCTGCCATCCTTTGAATGCGAGTGTCGTCCTCGACGCGAATATCGAACAGAACAGAGCCACCAGTCTTTTCCGCGACGTCAGCCACTCGATCGGCAAACGGCCGATTGATATTGGCGAAAGACTGCTCGAACAAAACCAGTTCAACATACTCCGCCTTCATTGCGTGAGAGTGCGCGGCATGACGCGCAGAACCAATAGGCCATGCACGTCTTATCCACACAAAAACGACCGCCACTGAGGGTGGCCTCTTCCACAGAAAACAACATAATCACCACCCAAACACCTTCGCGCGACAAAGCGTTTAGGCCAGAGATGAGACGTCCTCTTCATTAGGCCTGGAACCACTGGTTTCAGCGCCAGGGTTTCTGTATTGCGGAAATTGTACCCTGAATCGGCTGCGACATCAGAGCTATCTGGTCCAGCCTCGTTCCCGAGGCCAGCTGGGGCGCAATCAGTCGCAGACAACCGTGGGCGAGATTTGGTTCGGTCGGCGCTGGAATGACGCTGCTGTCACTGTTCCCGCTTTAGAGGAAATGTGGCGTCGCCATCCTTCTCGCCTGATAAAACGCGCGGATTGGCGCTTGAGACACCGTCGTTCTTTCCGCCTTTGTGGTGCTCTTCTGATTGGCCTCGCGCGTCTGCTTCAAGCTCCTTGCCGGGGCGCTTGCCAACTTTCTTGTCGACCGATTTTTCCACCATCAGCCTCTCCTTTGTGAAGCAATGGCAACTCTTCGATCGGCCTGAGGTTCCGGGACAATCGGCCATCGGACCGCTGCCGCCCAAAGGCGATTTCGGTCTTCGCGTCCTCCGACCCTGGGCATTTCAGGTCCGTGGCAAAGTTGGACTTCAACGGCCGACATGAGGCGCATTGGAGTCCGGCAGCTTTGGGGCCGTCTGCTGTCCTTCCGGTTTGGGCGCGATGGGCTAGAAGGCTGGCGTTCCCCTTGCGACCCGAGTCGGTCATGTGATGTGGGCGCCAGAACCCCCATAGGCGGACGGTCGACAGCCTTTTGAGGTGAGCGTAACGAGATTCCGTCAACGGGTGGATGCCGAAAGACGGCACCGACCCGAGATCAGTAGCTTTATCCTTTTTTGAATTCTGCGCGGTAAGGTTCCGCGCATGTGGTTGAAGACTTACTTGATCATCACCGGCGTCGGCGCGTTCGTGGCGCTGACAATGCCATGGCTGGTCATCATCGGCAGTTTCCTGATCATCCCGGGGCTCATCCTCGGGTCGATGCCAACGGCCTTCATGTATGGCATCGCTTTCGCGCTGTTCTGCTTGCTGCTTGGAAGTTTCCTTTCAGGCGTTCCTCTGAACGTCATGTCGGGCGCCGCGACGCTGGCACTGTTTTGGACCATCCCCCAGCCAGGCCTCACCTGGGCGAGGGGCATGCTGGCCAGCCTGGAGGAGCCGGACATTCAGTCGAACGCACCGATTGCGCTCAAGGGCGATATTCTCCTCGCCCGACCGTTCGAGGGCCGTTGCGATGCATTGTGCGCGGCCTTGCTCAAGACCCCGGGCGTCACTTCGGTCCGCGTCCAGACCCTTCGCGGTCATTCCTATACCTACCGCGTCGTGCCGGACTCGACGCCCGGAAAACGAAGCACCGTCATCGGGCATGGCCTGCTGGAAGAGCGGCGCTACGATGCCTCCGATCCGCTCGCCCCTCAGCGCGCGCTGGAATCCGAATGGAACCTGATGATGTCAGAGGGCAAGGCGCTGCTGCAAAGCGACGACGCCCCCGAACCCGACTTCACCATCGCTATCGAGGACGGCCCTGCCGCGCCCGATTCCAAGCCCCGATCGGGACGGTTGGATTGGTCGCTCGAACCCTCCGCACCCCACCGCAAGGCGCTCACCATCACCGACGCCGGTGAACAGGTGCTGCTGCGGCAGTCGATCCTGTCGATCTTTGCCCCGGCGGCGCCGTTGCTGATCGGGACTTCGGGCGGGATCGAGAACTTCCGGTTCGGCTGGGCGCGTCTGCGGCTCGGTGACGGAAGGATGTACGCCGAGGTTCCGGTCAACCGGCTGCTGCTCGACCACACCAGCGTTTCGCGCGGCGTGAATATGGAAGCGGCGAAAGCGAGAACGCGCGAGGAACTTGCCAGAGCGCTCGACGATCCGCGTAAGCCGGTGAGCGGTCCCGTGTTCGCGCTCGCCAATCAATGGATGGACTCGTTCCGCGCGAACGACCAGCCGCTCGGCGAAAGCGACCGGCGCCTGCTGGTTCGCGTCTTGGAGGACCCACGGGTGCGATCCCCAGACGGGCTGTGGGCGATCATCAAACAGGTCGATGGCGACTCCGCCGATCTGCGGCGGCTCGCCGCCCGCCGCTACCTCGCGGCCACCGACAAGAAGGAGGCGCGCCACTGGATCAATGCCCTGGCCGGCCTCCCTGTGGGTGCATACACCGATCCTCTGCCCGAAGAGCGCGCGATTCTCGCAGATCCGGCGGTCAGCCGCTTTGCCACCGACCTGATCAAGCGCCAGGGGGACCGCGGCGTCGATGCCGTGCCCGACCTGTTGCGGCTGCTGCGCGAGTACTCCGTCTACGATCCGGGCAAGTATGGCTTCAGCGACCTGACCGCGGCTACCGATGCCGTGCGTAGCGGCTTTCGCCGCATTGGCCCTGCGGCCTCTTTCGCGCGGCCTGAGATCGAGCAGCTCTTGGCTTCGCCGGGTCTGAAGTACCGCTACAAGACGCTCGGCCAGGAAGAATGGGACACGCTGCTGGTCGTCCTCGGGAAGCCTGTCGAAACGCTTACCAAGCCGGAAAACCGAAGTGGAACCGACGCGAGGTACCGCGAGCGCGTCGCTCAACGGGCCGCCAAGCCTTACGACCCACGCCGGGATTGATCGCCGAAACGGGACGAAGAATCTTCGCGGGCAGAGCTAGCCGCTTCGTCCTACCGGTCTTCCGATATTCCATGGTGCGCGACCGTGTGTGGCGGGATCAAATCGAGTAACCCATCGTGTTACTCCTCGGTTTTGATTGGGCACTCGAGAAACGAGAGGTGAAGGCAGAAGCGGGGCCGATAGCGGCAGCTTCCGGCTTCGCGATCAAGGATATCACAAGTTTAACCGCCGCGGGCGGTGTCGCCACCTGCTCTTGCCTCCGCATATTCCGTTGACGAAGTGTTCAAGCGGGAACGATCTGACAGAAAGCGGCGCCAGCCCCCAAATGACGAGATATCAAAAGCGCCTAGCAAGCCCACGGATTCCACTAGAAAACCTTTGGCGGTGCTGCCATCATCAAGCTCTATATTGCCAATGCCCAGGGGCGACGGGATGGCGGCCACAAAGTGGCCGAATGCGTCGGCAGGTAGCCGCCAAACCTCTACCTCGATCGCAGTGCCGCCGTTTTCAACACGGACCAGTCCCGGCTTGGGCGTGGTCTGGCCCGCGAGCTCATATAGCTTGTATGAAGATGCCGTCCTCATTGCCCGGCAGAACCGGGCACCAGCCTCCTTGAGATGGCCATTGAGCGGCATTCCCGAGAGGTGAGCGCCGACCACCACCAACTCGATAGTGCCATCTTCGACTGATGCGCCGACAGGCTGCGCGCTCGGCTGCCGCCAGCCAGTCGCGCCGAGGGTGAGACTGCTCGCGGCATGGAGATCGCGCGCGACGGATGCTACAAGGCCGTCCGCTCCGGCGGCCGCAAGCAGCGTCACGCTCATCGGCAGCCCGTCGTCGCGCTTGCCGGTCGGCACGGCGATGCCGCACATGTCCAGAAGATTGACGAAATTGGTGTAGGTGCCGAGCCGGCTGTTGGTCTCGACGGGATCGGTGAGCACGGTAGCAGTGGTATAGTGCGTTGGGGCGGTCGGCACGCAGAACAGGTCGACCGAGGCGATGACCGGGGCGAGCTTCGCCTTGTAGGCCTGCAAGGCGTAGAGGCCGCGGAAGGCGTCTGCCGCCGACAGGTTACTGGCGCCGCCGATGATCTTGCGCGTCACCGGATGCAAGGCGGCTTCGTTGGCTTCCATGAAATCGCGGATCGCCGCATAGCGCTCGGCCACCCAGGCACCCTCATAGAGTAGGTTGGCGGTGGCGTAGAAATCGCCGAAGGGGATTTCGACCAGCCGGCAGCCAAGCCGCGACAGAATGGCAAGCGAAGCTTCGAAACCAGTCTGCATGGCCGTATCGCCGAAGAATTTGAGCTCCGCTTTTACAGGCACGCCGACGCTCAGCACCGGTTGGCGCGCGGCGAGCGGCTGGACGGCGATGTCACGCGAATAAGGATCGGCAGCGTCGCGCGCGGCGGCAACGGAGAACACCCTATACGCATCATCGACGGTCAGCGCGAACACCGAGACGCAATCGAGCGTGCGGCAGGCCGGCACGACGCCGGCGGCCGACAACGCGCCGACCGTCGGCTTCAGCCCGACGATGTTGTTGAGGCCGGCCGGAATGCGGCCGGAGCCGGCGGTGTCGGTGCCAAGCGCGAAGGAGACGATGCCGCGCGCCGTCGCCACCGCCGACCCCGAGGAGGAGCCGCCTGGCACAAGCGCCTCGTCGATGGCATTGCGCGGGATCGGCCAGGGCGTGCGCACGCCGACTAGGCCGGTGGCGAACTGGTCGAGATTGGTCTTGCCGACGACCAGCGCACCGGCCGCTTTCAGCCGCGCCACAACGGTGGCGTCTTTCTCGGGCCAATAGGTGTATTCGGCGCAGGCGGCCGTCGTGGGCATGCCGGCGACGTCGATGTTGTCCTTGACGGCGAAGGGAATGCCCCAGAGCGGCTTTGTCGCCGGGTCGAACGGACCGAGTGCCGCGGCCTGGGCTAGGAAATCCGCCTTGGCGGCGAGATGGATGAAGATGCCCGGGTCGTCGGCCGCTTCGATGCGGGTAAAGATCGTCGCGATCACATCGCCAACGGCGAGGCCTCCCCGATAGGCTGCGTGAAGGCTCGCTATGTCGAAATGGATATCGCTCATTTCGTCTCCTCCAGAATGATCACCGGCAGGTCCCACTGGATCAGCACGACGCAACCGTCCTTCGTCCACACCGAATGCTCGGTGCCGACCGGGTTCAGGATGACGCTGCCGGCGGGATAGTCGCCGTTCTCGTCGCTCTGGGTGCCTTCCAGCACGACGATGGTTTCCAGCCCGACATGTCGGTGTCGCGGCACGCTGGCGCCGGACCGGTATTTCAGGATCGCGACCGACGGCTCGACCGGCCCGCCCTTCAGCAGCCAGTGCACGCTGATGCCGTCGCGGAAATATTCGAACGCGAGATCGCGCCAGCCGCCGTCGAGCAGGCCGGCAAAGGCAAAATTAGGCATTGGCAATTCCCTCGAGCACCTGGTCGGTCGTTGCCGTCCAGCCGACGATGGCGCTCTGCGCCCGGATCATGGCTAGTGCCGCCGCCTTGAATTCGGGAAAATAGCTTTCCGTCGCGTCTTCGGCGAGCAGGCACTCATAGCCGCGATCATTGGCCTCGCGCATCGTCGTCTGCACGCAGACCTCGGTGGTGACGCCGGCGAAAACCAGCTGCTGTGCGCCGAGCCGCTTCAGCTCGCCACCGAAGCTGGTCGCGTAGAAGGCGCCCTTGCCGGGCTTTTCGATGACGATCTCGCCCGGCAGCGGCGCAAGCTCGTCGAGGATTGCGGTGCCCGGCTCGCCGACGATCAGCACGCGGCCCATCGGCCCGACATCGCCGATGCGGATCGCCGGATTGCCGCGATTGCGCTTGGCCGGCGGCAGGTCCGACAGGTCGGCGCGGTGGCACTCCATGGTGTGGATCACCGGCAGGCCGGCGGCGCGAAAACCTTCGATCAGTTTCTTCACCGTCGGCACGATCGCGGCCACCCGGCTGACGTCGTTGCCAAGGCTGGCGCCGAAGCCGCCGGGCTCGGCGAAATCGCGCTGCATGTCGATGACGACCAGCGCCATCGTCTGCGGCTTGAAGGAGAAGGCGAACGGCTGCGCATCAATCTCCGCCATCAGTGATGTCCCGCCATATGCTCGCCGATGGTCTGCACGCTCGCTTGCGCGATCGGCGTCTCGTAGACCAGCGCGCCGTCCGACATGACGAAAATGCGGTCGGACAGTTCCAAAAGCTCGTCGAGGTCCTCCGACATCAGCAGCACTGCCGCACCCGCATTGCGCGCCTTCATGATGCGGGCGCGGATTTCGGCCACCGCCGAGAAGTCGAGGCCGAAGCACGGGTTGGAGACGATCAGCAGGTCGACCTCGCCGGTCAGTTCGCGCGCCAGCACGGCGCGCTGCACATTGCCGCCCGACAGCGAGGCGATGGGCGAGGATAGCGAGGCGGTCTTGACCTTGAACTGCTCGACCAGCTTGGCGCTGAACGCGCGTATGGCGCTGGCGCTGATCCAGTTCACCGGCCTGCCGTTGCCGTCGATGTCGAAGGTGCGGAAGGAGATGTTCTCGGCCACCGTCATTTTTGGCGCGCAGGCATTCTTCAGCGGCTCTTCCGGGATGAGCCGCACATTGAGCGCGCGCGCCTCGGCCCGCGTCGCCGCATAGGCGGAGCCGCGTACCAGCACCTCGCCACCGTCGCGCGGCCGCTGGCCGGCCAGGACCTCGAGGAATTCCTTCTGGCCATTGCCGGAAATGCCGGCGATGCCGACGATCTCGCCCGAACGCACGCCGAGATTCTCGATGCGGATCGACTTCAGCCCGGTGCGGTCCGGCGCCTTCAGCGATTTGACCTTGAGCACGATCTCGGCATCGGGTTTCGGCGCCGCGCGACTGTCGAGCGCGGCGATCGGCTGGTCGCCGATCATCATCGCCGCCATCGCCTTGTGGTCGAGGTCGGCGACGCGGCCGGTTCCCGTCAGCCTGCCCTTGCGCAGCACGCTGACATCGTCGGCGAAGGCGGTGACCTCATGGAATTTGTGCGAAATCATCAGCACGGTGAGGTCGCCGGCCTTGGTCATGTCGCGCACCAGCCCCAGCACCTCCTGCGCCTCACCGGGCGTCAGCACCGAGGTTGGCTCGTCCAGCACTAGAAAGCTGCGGCCAAGATAGAGCTGCTTGATGATTTCGAGCTTCTGCTTTTCGCCGGCGGCGAGTTCCGCCACCTTAACGTCGAGCGGCAGCTTGAACGGCATGCGCTCCATGAACACGGCAAGGTCGGCTCGTTCCCTACGCCAATCGATAATGCCCGGAACCTTCTCGCGCGAGATGACGAGGTTTTCCGCACCGGTCAGCGACGGCACCAGCGTAAAATGCTGATAGACCATACCGAGCCCGAGCGCCGAGGCGTCGCGCGGACTAGCGATCGCCACCTCGCGGCCATCGACCAGCAGGTCGCCTGATGTCGGGTGATAAAAACCCATCATGCATTTGACCAGCGTCGACTTGCCGGCGCCGTTCTCGCCGAGCAGCGCGTGGAAGGAGCCCGCCGGCACCTTCACCGACACGGCATCCAGCGCCGTGAAGGCGCCGAAGCGCATGGTCATGCCGATGGTCTCGACGCCGACCGCTTTCCTGTCATTCATCGCGGCCTCCTCATGGCAACTGCGCGACAAGCGCCTTGGAATTCGACACCGTGCCGAAAACGCCGCCCTGCATCTTGATCATCTTGATCGCCGCCAGATGGTTGTCGTAGTCGGTCGCCCCGCAGCAATCCTCCAGCATCATGCATTCATAGCCGCGGTCGTTGGCCTCGCGCATGGTGGTGTGCACGCAGACATCCGTGGTGATGCCGGTCAGCACGATGTTCTCGATGCCGCGCTGATTGAGGATGAGCTCCAGGTCGGTGGCGCAGAACGAGCCCTTGCCGGGCTTATCGATGATCGGCTCGCCCTCGGTCGGGTAAAGGTCGGGGATGATGTCCCAGCCCGGCTCGCCGCGCACCAGGATGCGCCCGCACGGGCCAGGGTCGCCGATGCCGGCATTGATGCGGCGCGAGCGCCAGCGCTTGTTGGCCGGCAGGTCGGCGAGATCGGGCCTGTGCCCCTCGCGCGTGTGGATGATGGTGTAGCCCTTGGCTCGCATCGTCGACAGCACCAACTTGATCGGCTCGATCGGTGCGCGCACCAGCGACAGATCGTAGCCCATATGGTCGACATAGCCGCCCGGCCCGCAGAAATCGGTCTGCATGTCGATGATGATCAGCGCCGTGTTGTCGGGCCGCAGGTCGCCATTGTAGGGCCAAGGATAAGGCTCGGCGTCGATCGTATGCTGAGTGACTTCGGCTCTGGCGTTCATCGGCAAAACTCCAGTCATTTGGTGATCGACAATTCGCCCGGCGCGCCCGCAAGCGTTCGTGTCGGCGACGAGGTGGCGATCATGATGATGAGGGTGAGGATGTAGGGAGCGGCGTAGAACATGTAGTAGCCCTGCGTGACGCCGACCGATTGAAGCGCCGGGCCGAGAGCTCCCGCCCCGCCGAACAAAAGCGCTGCAGCAAAGCAGCCGAGCGGGTTCCAGCGCGCGAAGATGACCAGCGCCACCGCCATCAGGCCCTGGCCCGACGAGATGCGTTCGGTCCAGCTGCCGGGATAGTAGAGCGACAGGTAGGCGCCGCCAATGCCGGCCAGCGCGCCACCGACACCGGTGGCGAGCAGCCGCACCGTATCGGGGTTGAGGCCCATGGCGCGTGCCGCGTCCGAACTGTCGCCGACGACGCGCACGATGAGGCCGGCGCGGGTGTTGCGGAACGCCCACCACAGGATGACCGACAGCACCGCGCCGATCAGGAACAGCACGTTGACGTCGAGTGCGGCTTGCACCTGCGGAATGTCGGACCAGCCGCCGAAGGGAATGGCCGGCAGATTGGGCGCCTTCGGCTTGATAAACGGCTTGCCGAAGAAGAAGGCGAGACCCGAGCCGAACAGCATCAGCGCGATGCCGACGGCGATGTCGTTGACTTTCGGGAATCTGCAGATCCAGCCATGGAACAGGCCGAAGCACAGGCCGGCGAAGGCGGCGGCGATGAGGCCGAGCCATGGCGAGCCCGTCATCACCGCCACCGCATAGGCGGTCATCGCACCGAAGACCAGCGTGCCTTCGAGCCCCAGATTGATGCGACCCGAACGCTCGGTGATCGCCTCGCCCAGCGAGACGAAGATGAAGGGCGTCGACACGCGGATGGCGCCGCCGAGCACGGCCAGCGGCACGCCCCAGAGGCCGATCTCGGTCGCGTCCATCAGGCGGCTCCCTTCACGAGATCGGGTCTTTTCCAAAGATCGGGATTGAAGGCCTTGAAGCGGCCGTAGAGGGTTTCGCTGAACAGGATGACGATGAAGATCATGCCTTGCAGCACCAGCACCGTGGCGTCGGGCAGGTCCATGCGGCGCTGTATCAGCCCGCCCGAGGCGTCGATGCCGCCAAGCAGGATGGCGAACGGAATGATGGCCAGCGGATTGTGGCGGGCCAGGAAGGCGACAAGGATGCCGGTGTAACCATAGCCGGCGGAAAGCGAGGCGTTGGCGCTCCCCTGCACGGCGGCGACCTCCAGCATGCCGGCAAGCCCGGCAAAGCCGCCAGCGAGCGCGGTGAAGCCGACGATCAGCGGCCCGACGGCCAGCCCCTGTACCTGTGCTGCCCGCACATTGCCGCCGGCGATGCGCGCGGCAAAACCCCAGCGGGTCTTTTCGATGAGCAACCAGGAGAGGATGCAGGCGACGACACCGACAACCAGCCCCCAATGCACGTCCATGCCCGGAATGTTGCCGATGCGGTAGATGTCCGCCAGCGGCTGCGTTGACGGCTTGTTGAGCGAGGCCGGGTCGCGCAACGGCCCTTCCACCAGCTGGTTCATCAGCGCGATGGCGATGTAGGCCATCAGCAGGCTGGAAATGGTTTCGTTGACGGCCCGATAATGGCGCAGCGCGCCGACGGCACCGATCCAGATGCCGCCGGCGGCCATGCCCGCCACGCCCATGGCAAGAATGACGATTGACGATGGCCCGCCGCTGAGCGCAGTGCCGGCTGCCGCAGCGGCGACGCCGCCGAGCACGATTGCACCCTCGCCGCCGATGACGACGAGGCCGAGCCGGGCCGGCAGGGCCACGCAGAGCGCGGCCAGCAGCAGGGGAGCGGCGCGCGACAGCGAGTTCTGGACCGAGAACCAGGAGCCGAAGCCGCCGCGCCACATGGTCTCGTAGAGCAGGATCGGCGACTTGCCGACGAGCACAATGAACAGGCTGAACAGCGCCATGCCGACGATCAGCGCCGCGAGCGGAATGACCAAAGCCTCCGCCCGCCGCGCAATCCATTCCACCGCCGCCGAATAGGCCTTGGCGCTGAAGAGTGCCGGCATGCCGGCCCCTGTCATCGTGTCCGTCATCGCCCCACCCCCTCAGATCAGGCGGTCGAACCGACGACGCCCTCGACCAGATAATCCATGCTTTCGAGTTCGATCGCGGTCTCCGGGAATGCTTGGCTCGCGGTGGCGACGACAGCCCCCTTGTTGCTCTTCAGCGGTCCCTTGATGACGGCGAAGCCGCCGTTCATCATTTCGGCCAGCGTGGCGTCGAACTGCTTGCGCGCCGGCTCGCCGACGGCGGGACCGAGCGGGCTCATCTTGACGAAGCCGTCGGCCAGGCCACCGCGCGTGAAGTTGGGCAGTGGCGTGCCGGCGATGAGGTCGTCGACGAACATCTTGTAGACCTTGGCCCAGTTCCACTCGGCCCCGGTGAGGTATTTTTCCGGCGCCAGCGGGCTCTGGTTGGCGTGATAGCCGCACACGAAGGCCCCACGGCCGGCGGTCGTCTCGACCACCACTTTCGGGCTATCGACATGGCAGCTAATAACGTCGGCGCCCTGGTCGACCAGTGCGTTGGTGGCTTCCGCTTCCTTGACCGCCAGCGACCATTCGCCGGTGAAAATGACCTGGCAAGTGATGGTCGGATCAACCGAGCGCGCGCCGAGCAGGAAGGAATTGATGTTGAGCAGCACCTGCGGGATCGGCTTGGCGGCGACGAAGCCGAGCTTCTTCGTCTTGGAGGTGTGGCCGGCGACAACGCCGTTGAGATACTGGCCCATACCGATATAGCCGAAATAGGAGCCGGCATTCATCGGGTGCTTGGCCTTGTCCCACATGCCACCGCAATGGCGGAACTGCACGTCGGGGAATTTCGTGCACATGGCCAGCATGTGGGGGTCGAAATAGCCGAACGAGGTCGGGAAGATCAGCGAGGCGCCGTCGAGATTGATCATCGATTCCACCGTCTTCTGGACGTCGACCGTCTCCGGCACGTTCTCCTCCTCGACGATGGAGATGCCCTCGATACCCTTCAACGCCGCCGCCCCTTCGGCATGCGCCTGGTTGTAGCCGTAGTCGTCCTTCGGCCCGACATAGATGAAGCCGACGGTGGCGGCAGCGGCAAAGGCCCTGCTGATGGGGAAGGCAGCGGAGGCAAGCCCGAGTGCGGCTCCAGCGGCGGAGGTCTTGAGTAGCTCGCGGCGGTTAAGCGTGAATCTCGCGGTCATTGTGAATGCTCCCCTGTAAGGACCCTTTCCGGGCCGGTTAACATGCCGTCAACAAAGTGCATGCAATCGCCATGCCAGTTTCTTTGGCGAAATTAATGAATGGAATCAATCGTACCTTTAAAGAGCCTGCTTATGTAGCGGGCAATTGCATGCACTTCTTGCCTTGAAAACAGCCAATTTGACAGGCAGATTAAAATAGAGGCATACAGGGGTATGTTGAGTCGATGGGCCGCTGCGTCGACCCTCCACAAGAAGACGGGGCGGAGGAGATTTGTCGGGGAAGCGCAACTTGATCAGGTCGGGCAAGACCGTGGATCAGATGGTGAGGGCGATCGGGGACCGGATCGTCACCGGCTACCTACGCCCCGGCGAAAAGCTCGACGAGACCTCCCTCGCCGCCCGCTTCGACGTATCACGCACCCCGGTCAGGGAGGCGCTCGGCCACCTCAGCGCCATGGGGCTGGTCGAAAGGCGGCCCAACCGGGGTGCTATCGTGGCTGTCGTGACGCAAGAGCATCTCGCCTCGATGTTCGAGAGCATGGCCGAACTGGAGGCGATCTGCGCGCGCTTCTCGGCCGAGCGCATGACCAGTGCCGAGCGCCGCTCGCTCGAGATCGAGCATCAGGCTTCGGCGCGGATGGTGCAACTGGGCGCCGAGGAGGACTACGAGTATTTCAATACCGAGTTCCACACCCGGCTCTATCGTGGT
Organism: Mesorhizobium sp. WSM4822; assembly: GCF_055811155.1. Classification (NCBI taxonomy): domain Bacteria; kingdom Pseudomonadati; phylum Pseudomonadota; class Alphaproteobacteria; order Hyphomicrobiales; family Phyllobacteriaceae; genus Mesorhizobium; species Mesorhizobium sp. WSM4822. The sequence goes on from NZ_JBVVQM010000012.1 coordinate 94,506, forward strand.
GCCCACAACCCGCATATCCACGATCTCACCGTGATGACCCGCAGCCGGTTGGCACCCTTCCGGCGCGCTCAGTTCATGCTGCCCGGACGGTTGGCCAAATCCTGGCAGGAACACGAGCTAATCGTCACCGCAATCATGCGCGGAGACGGCGCTGCTGCGGGCAAGGCCGCCAGGGATCATGTCTCTATCGTCAGCGAGGCGAGCGCGGTGTTCGCGGCTGATGGCGGCAAGCCAGTTCGGCGGGACGTGGCCTGAAAATTCCGAACATCCCGAATCTCGGACGATGTCTGCTTCCAGGCGGCGCACAGTATCGCGCAACGGCTGATATGAGGCGCTACGCTGCTCGGCAGCAAGGCTTTGAAGCAGCATGGTCAACCAGACCGATATACGTGCCCCAGTTGGTATTCTACGTCGAGGCGTGAGCGATGAGGGACTAGATGTTTGATCCCAGATTTTGATGGGCATCCTTGTCCTCCGAATCAAGGGATGCGCTATGGGCCAGGTTCTTCATGGGAGCGCCACGACGACAGAGGCGGTCCGTCGAGCGATACAGCATAGTCAAGAGAGCCTGAGGGCGCTGGCGAAGCGCTACGGGGTCAACCAAAAGACTGTTGCCAAATGGCGGGAACGGACCTCGGTGGCAGATTTGCCGACCGGTCCGAGAGAGCCTAGATCGACAGTGCTCTTGCCCGAGGAGGAGGCCGTCATAGTCGCCTTCCGGCGCTACACTCTGTTGCCACTCGATGACTGCCTCTATGCCTTACAACCGACGATCCCACACCTGACGCGCTCATCACTGCATCGCTGCCTGCAGCGCCACGGCATCAGCCGCCTGCCGGACGTAGAAGGCGACAAGCCGGCGAAGAAGAAGTTCAAGAGCTATCCGATCGGCTACTTCCACATCGACGTCGCCGAGGTGCGCACAGAACAGGGCAAGCTGCACATGTTCGTCGCTATCGACCGCACCTCGAAATTCGCCTTCGTCGAACTGCATGAGAAGGCCACCACCGCCATATCGAGAGACTTCCTACTGCGCCTGATCGCGGCCGTGCCCTACAAGGTCCACACTGTCCTCACCGACAACGGTATCCAGTTCACGACGCCCGGCGCCGGCGGTTCGGCCGTGCCATTGATCAAGGAGGCCATCGCAAACGGCGAACGCTTCTGGGCCCATGCCTTCGAATAGGCTTGCGCCACGAACGACATCGAGCACCGAACGACCAAGGCAAGGCATCCGTGGACCAACGGCCAGGTCGAGAGGATGAACCGGACTATCAAGGATGCAACCGTCAGGCGTTTCTATTACGAGAGCCACGACCAACTCCGCCAGCATCTTGCCGACTTCATCTCGGCCTACAACTTCGGTCGCAGGCTCAGACCCTCAAAGGCCTTACGCCCTACGAGTTCATCTGCAAGGCGTGGGCGTCACAACCGGAACGCTTCAAACTCGATCCGCTCCAGCAAATGCCGGGACTAAACAGCTAGAGCACTCCCGCCCTCTAAAGCGATTTTACATCATCCGGAAACTGGGCGCAGATCGAACCACCGAGGCAGAAACGGAGAACGCCAGCTCTGCGGAGTAAGGTACGGACTGCAACAACATTGCGCGACGGCGAAATTCGCCGCCGAAACTACGCTATTGCCGCCGTTTGTACCCTCACTCCCACTCGATTGTTAAAACAGCGTATAAGCCATTGAAGTCACTGGCAAATATTTTTCAGCGCCGTGCAAACTCCGACATTGAGACCATCAAAAAGTTACGCTTTGATTTTGAAGGGGAAATCGCCGCAGAAAATATTTTGAGGTTTCACCAACTATCGACGTCAATCGGACGTTTTTTTGCACTTTGCCGCGCCTAACGGAGCGCCCTACTCCGCTTCGAAAAGTACCGTCAGCGGGCCATTTCACGCCACAACTTGCGCCATTTGGCCCCAAGCGGACAGGGCCGGATGATCCGATCGATAGTGGCGGCCACGGTCGTCAGGATGCATTCCCCTCAGGATCTTCAGGGGGACACCGCCCCGAGCGGGTGACCTTATTCAAGACTTCGTTCTTCGGTCCTATCGGTAAAGCTCGATGTGCGAATCCGAATAGCGCCTCGTGTCTAATGCCCTGCGTCGTAGGTGATCGAAATCCTAGAAGACGGTTCCCTGACAAACAGACCTTCCCCAGGAGACTCGCGAACCGCATCCAGAACCAAACGCTTCGGGATGCCAGCTTTAACGACCAGCGTACTTACAACTTGAGAAACGGATAGAGATGAAGCAGTGGACACTTCGGCAATCGTCGGGGAAGCGCGCTAGACTGACGGCCGCAAACCGCGCTCGAATTCGCCATCAGCAACCCGTTGAGCAAGCCTCTGCGAGATGTCGGCGTAAAAGCCAGGCTGGCTAAGATCCGTTACCGTGACGCCGGCCTTGCCGGCCATATGTGCCGCAATCACATCCAGAAGCGGCTTTCCTGCGCTGTCGGCGCCGACTGCAATCTTCATTGGTCCTTCCTTCCGTTTTTGCTGTTCGTCCGTTCAACGCCTTCAACGGCGTTGGGGACCTTGCTCGGGGCGTGCTCACCAGACATTTCGACCTGCGGCCAACGGTGAGCTTTCTTATATCCTCCCACTGCTTGACATTTGTCGATCTCTAATCGACTATTGTAAAAATCGACATCGAGGAACGAAGACCAGTCGTGTCGATCCGCTCGCGCCAAGGGAGGGTGCCGGGCGTCCATGGGAGAGAGAAATTGGAATTTTTGCTCGAGGTGGAAGGGCTGAAGAAGTCCTTCGGTGGCGTCGCAGCCCTGCGCGAGGGCCGCCTTCAACTTCGCGCCGGCACCGTCCATGCACTCTGCGGCGGCAACGGCGCGGGCAAGTCGACCTTTCTCAAGACCCTGATGGGTATCCTCAAGCGCGATGCCGGCTCGATCCGCCGCCGCGGCAAGGACGTGGAATTCGCAGGCCCGGCCGACGCATTGGCCTCGGGCATTGCCATTATCGAGCAGGAACTCAGCCCCGTCCCTCACATGTCGGTTGCGGAGAACATCTATCTCGGCCGCGAGCCTTCGGCGCGGTTCGGCGGCATCGATTTCCGCGCGATGAACCGGTCCGCGCAGAAGCTGCTGGACGATCTCGAATTCGATATCCGAGCCACGCAATACATGATGACCCTCTCGGTCGCGCAGATGCAGCTCGTCGAGATTGCCAAGGCGCTCAGCCACGATGCCGAGGTCATCTTCATGGATGAGCCGACCTCGGCGATCGGCGAGCGCGAGGCGCAGCATCTGTTTGCGGCGATCCGCCGCCTGCAGGCCCAGGGCCGCGGCATCGTCTATGTTTCCCACCGGCTGTCGGAGATCTTCCAGATCGCCGATTCCTACACGGTCTTTCGCGACGGGGCCTATGTCGGCAGCGGGACGCTGGCCGACATCGACCGACCCGGTCTCATTCGCATGATCGTCGGCCGCGAGCTGTCGGAAGAATACATCAAGACCAACACACCCACCTTGGAAACCGGCCTCGAAGTTGCCGGGCTGAGTTGCCCCAACAAAATCGAGGATATCTCCTTCTCCGTGCGCAAGGGCGAGATCTTCGGCATCTACGGCCTGATGGGCGCCGGACGGACGGAGATCTTCAATTGTCTGTTCGGGCTCGACAAGCCTTCGGCGGGAAGCGTCTCGGTCGACGGAGTGAAGATAGCCGTTTCGAAGCCATCGGATGCCATGGCGCATGGGCTGGCACTGGTCACCGAGGACCGCAAGCTGACCGGCCTCAATCCGAGCGCCTCCGTTCGTGCCAACATTTGCATGGCGAGCCTGCCGGAAATGAGCCCTGCCTTTGCCATGGATCGCGCCCGGGAGGCGCAGGCAAGCCAGCAGATGCAGGAGCGGTTTCAGATCAAGGCGGCGCGCGACACGATGCCGGTTTCCGGCCTTTCAGGCGGCAACCAGCAGAAGGTGGTGCTGGGCAAATGGTTCCTTCGAAATCCGAAGGTCCTTCTTCTGGACGAGCCGACCCGCGGCGTCGACGTCGGCGCCAAGCGTGAAATCTATCGAATCATCTGCGAATTCGCCGCTGTCGGCGGCACGGTGGTCATGATCTCGTCGGAAATCGACGAGGTTCTGGGCATGTCGGATCGGATCATGGTGATGCGCGCCGGCCGAAGCGCCGGCATCTACAGCCGGGAGGAAACGGATGCCCAATCACTCGTCCACCTTTCAACATGAGCAAGGACTGGGTGCCCGTCCGGCAGCAGAGGAGTCAGTAATGTCGGTTGGCGACAAGGAGAATACGAATGGCTGGCTCGGTTCGGAGCAGCGCCGGATGCTGATCCAGGAATACGGCATCTTCCTTGCGTTCCTCATCCTGGCGGCCGTGCTGTCGGTCTCCAACGAGTTCTTTTTGACCGCCGGCAACATCTCCAACGTGCTGTTGCAGACCTCTATCAACGGTGTCCTCGCCATCGGCATGACCTTCGTGATCCTCACGCGCGGCATCGACCTTTCGGTCGGTTCCATCGTCGCGCTTGCCGGCCTCATCAGCGCCAGCTTCGTCACCACATCCGCCACCGCCGGGATTGCAGGCGCGCCCTACCCTGTCGTCTTCGGCCTCGGCATCGGCCTGCTGGTCGGCGTTGCCTGCGGCGCCGTCTCCGGCGTGATTGTGTCGCGGTTTTCCGTGCCGGCCTTCGTGGCGACGCTCGGCATGCTGTCGGCGGCACGCGGACTGACGCTGATCTATGGCGGCGGCCGACCTGTTCCCGCGCTGACGCCGGCCTTTCGCTGGATCGGCACGGGCGACGTCCTTGGCTTGCCCGCACCGGTCATCATTCTGGTGGTGGTGTTCGCCGTCTCCTGGTGGATCCTCAACCGGACCCGCTTCGGCCGTTACATCTATGCCGTTGGCGGCAACCCTCACGCCGCCAGGACCTCGGGCATCAACACGACCCGCATTCAGTTCGTCGTCTATGTCATCTCCGGCGGTCTTGCCGGCCTCGCCGGAATGCTGCTCAGCGCCCGCACCGGCTCCGCGCTGCCGCAGGCCGGCATTGCCTATGAACTGGACGCGATCGCGGCGGTGGTGATCGGAGGAACCAGCCTTTCGGGAGGGGTCGGCCGGGTGACCGGCACGCTGATTGGCGCGCTGATCATCGGCGTCATGAACAACGGCCTCGACCTGATGGGAATCCAATCCTATTACCAGCAAGTGCTCAAGGGCGCCCTCATCGTCGGCGCCGTGATGCTCGACCAGAAGAGAAACTACGGGGCCTAAGCCCCCTTTCGGGATCGGACCTGCACAACGCGTGTCCGTTGATAGGCGAACCATGTCGGTCGCTCACTTAAGGTGGAGGTACGAAATGAAAAGATTGATGATAGCGCTCGCATCCGCGACCGCGTTGTTGGCCTCGCCGGCCATGGCGCAGGAGAAGATCAAGATCGGCGCGGCGCCTTACGGATTGAATGCCGAGTTCATGCAGATCTGGGCGGCAGCGCTTCAGGATCATCCGGCCGTCAAGAGCGGTGAAGTCGAGCTGACGATCTTCGACGGCCGCTATGATGCCCTGGTCCAGCAGGACCAGTTCAAGACGATGGTCACGCAGAAATACAATGCGATCATCTTCGCGCCGATCGATGTCGACGCGGGCGCGGCTGCCGTGCAGTCGGCCGCCGATGCCGGCATCCCGGTTGTCGGCTCGAACACCCGCGTCAATTCCGACCTGCTGGCCTCTTATGTCGGATCCGACGACACGATCTCTGGCTACATGGAAGCCAAGACCGTGCTCGACAAGATCGGCTGCAAGGGCAATGTGGTCATCCTCGAAGGACCAGTGGGGCAGTCCGCGCAGATCTCTCGTCTCGAAGGCAACAAGAAGGCGCTTGCCGAGTGCCCGGATGTCAAGATCCTCGAAGATCAGACAGCAAACTGGTCGCGCGCCGAAGCCCAGACGCTGATGGAAAACTGGCTCACCGCGCACCCCAAGCAGATCAATGGCGTGATCGGCCAGAACGACGAAATGGCGCTCGGGGCGATCGAGGCGATCAAGGCCGCAGGCCTGGACGTGAAGAGCTTCGCCATTGCCGGCATCGACGGCATCACCGATGCGCTGCACGCCGTCAAGGCCGGCGAGATGACATCGATCCTTCAGGACGCGCGCGCCCAGGCACAAGGCGCGCTCGATCTTGCCATCTTCAATGCCAAGAAGGGCGACTACAAACCACAGTCCGACATCTGGGCAACCTACAAGGACATGCCGTGGAAGGACGGCAAGGAGAAGATCTACAATGTGCCATGGACGCCGGTGACGGCGGAAAACGTCGACAAGCTTCTTGCGACGCGCAAGTAACGCAGCCCTGGGGTGTGCTTTCCTGCACACCCCACTTTTCAACAGGCCGAGAAGAGAACCATGACGGATTCAGTACGGGTTGATCTCAACTTTTCACTTGGCGGCAAGGTCGCTCTGGTCACCGGCGGCGCCTCCGGCATCGGCAGTGCGATTGCCTCGGCATTTGCCGAGAAAGGGGCTGCGGTCGGCGTGATCGATATCAATGAATCGGTTGCGCGATCGAAGGCCGACGAACTCGGCAACGGCGCGAAGTCCTTCGTCTGCGATGTGTCCGATCCGCAATCCGTGGAGGCCGTGTTTGCCGCGGCGCAAGCCGCTTTCGGTCACATAGACATCGTCGTCAACAGCGCCGGCGTCGTTATGCTTGCTCCCGCCGAGGAGCTCAGTCTCGATGCCTGGGACAAGACCATCGCCATCAATCTTAAGGGAACGTTCCTTGTGTCCCAGGCCGCGGGACGCGTCCTGATCAAGGCCGGCAAAGGCGGCAAGATCATCAACATGGCGTCGCAGGCCGGCACCGTCGCGATCGACCAGCACGTTGCCTATTGCGCCTCGAAATTCGGCGTCATCGGCCTGTCCAAGACGCTGGCCGCCGAATGGGGCAAGCATGGCATCACCGTGAATACGATATCGCCTACCGTGGTTCTGACCGAGCTTGGCAAAAAAGCCTGGGACGGCCCACGTGGCGAGGCGCTGAAGCAACGCATTCCGACCGGCCGCTTTGCCTTCCCCGAAGAAATAGCCGCCGCGGCGGTGTTTCTGGCATCGAACGCCGCCGACATGATCAACGGCGCCGACCTGCTGGTCGATGGCGGCTACACCATAATCTGACCGGCGCAAGATTGGAGCAACAATGCAGCGGTTTATCAACAATCCCGACGAGGTCGTCGAGGATACGGTCAAGGGCTTCGTCAAGGCGCATGCCGACATCGTCAGGCTCGGCGACAATCCCCGCGTCATCGTCGCCCGCCAGGCGCCGGTCAGCGGCAAGGTCGGCGTCATCACCGGCGGCGGCTCCGGCCACGAGCCTGCCTTCATCGGCTATGCCGGACGCAACATGCTGGACGCGGTTGCGGTCGGCGAGCTGTTTTCGTCGCCGACAGCAAAGAGCTTCTTCGACGCCGCGCGCGAAGCCAATGGCGGCAAGGGTGTCGTCTGCCTGTACGGTAATTATGCCGGCGACAACATGAATGTGAAAATGGCCATCAAGCTCGCCGCCAAGGACGGCATCGAGATCGCAACGGTCGTTGCCAACGACGATGTGTGCTCGGCGGGACCGGATGAGCGCCACAAGCGCCGCGGCGTTGCCGGCGAGATCTTCATGTGGAAATGCGCCGGCGCCAAGGCCGCGGAAAGTGCCGATCTCGCGGACGTGCAGGCAGTGGCGCAAAGGGCGATCGACAACTGCCGCTCGATTGGTGTTGGCCTTGGCCCTTGTACGCTGCCCGCCGTGGGGCACCCCAACTTTCTGATCGAACCGGGCACGATGGAAGTCGGCATCGGCCATCACGGTGAACCGGGCGTCAGGATCGAGCCGCTGAAGCCCGCGGCCGAGATCGCGCGGGACATGGTCAAGATCGTCCTGGACGATCATGACCTTGCGGCCGGAACCGAGGTTGCGATCCTGGTGTCCGGCCTCGGCGCAACGCCGGTCAACGAACTCTACATCCTCAACGGCACGATCGAACAGGAAATCGCCGGGCGCGGATTGAACATCTACAGAACCTACATCGGCAACTATTTCACCTCGCTGGAAATGGTCGGAGCCACGCTCACGGTCATGGCGCTCGACGCCGAACTGAAAAGGCTGCTGGACGTGGACGTCGATTGTCCCGCAAGGCTCTAGGAGACAGACGAATGCAGCACTTTGACAACGCTTCCGCCGGCGACATCGTTCTTTCGATCGCGGATCGGATCATCGAAAATCGGGCCTATCTGAGCGAGATCGACGGCAAGATCGGTGACGGCGACCACGGCGTCAACATGGCCAAGGGCTTCGGCATGGCCGCGGAGCGAATCAGGGGCAACGACGTGTCGCTGGCCACGGCGCTCGATACGCTGGGCACGGTGTTGATGACGGAGATCGGTGGCTCGATGGGACCACTCTACGGCGTCATGTTCACGCAATTCGCCGAAACCATCGAGACATCGCCGTCCATCGACGCAAAGACCTTCAGTGCCATGCTAACCAACGGTCTTGAAGGCGTCCAGGCGATCGGATCCGCCAAGGTCGGCGACAAGACGCTGCTTGATACCCTCGTTCCGGCCATCGAGGCTTTCGACGGCGCCAACGCCGACGGCAAGCCGTTCCCGGAAGCCCTGGATGCGCTGGTTGTCGCGGCCGAAAAGGGTCGCGACGGCACGAAGGATCTGGTGGCGAAGATTGGCCGGGCCAGCCGCCTGGGCGAACGCTCGCTCGGCGTCCTCGATGCCGGCGCCACATCCTGTGCCTTGATCCTGAAGGCCCTGGCGCTTGGTGCCAGGCAGAAACTGCAGCTGTCGGCGACGGCAGGTCGTTGAATTGTGAAGTATGCTCCTCCCGAGCAATGGCTCCCGGCTGACCTTCCAGCCGGGAGCGAGCCAGAGCATGATCCCGAAAAGTGGAATTCGGTTTTCTCGGACAAACGGAAACCATTTGTCCAGAGATCATGCTCAAACAGAGCCAGAGCCCCATCCAGATCGCATCGGGATGGGGCAGGTTCTGGTGCCTGATCGGAGCCAGATTGAGAGTTCGCCCGTTTGCGCTCATCTTGGCGATCGATCTTGGGATTCGGGGAAACCGGGCAGCATGACCGTCAAGACACCATCAGCACGGAAGAACGGAACCGTGCGAGCCGGAGCCGACGCTACGGCTGAACCCATTCCGTTGCGCTATGGCGACGACCCCTATGTCTGGGCCTGCTGGCTCTATTACGAAGATCGCATGACGCAGGGCGATATCGCCGACATCATGGGCATTTCGCGGGCGACGGTGAACAGTTATTTGGCTGATGCGCGCGCCAGGGGGATCGTCAACATTTCCCTCGAGCCATCGCGGCTGAGTTCACTCTCGATCGCGCAGGAACTCAAACGTCACTTCGGCCTGCATGACTGTCTCGTCGTGCCGAGCGACGACAATGCGCGGCCGCTGATCGATCGCCTTGGCGGTGCTGCGGGCCAAGCCCTGAACAAGCTTTTGAAATCCGGCGACACGCTTGCGGTTGCCTGGGGACGAACGGTGCTGGCGATCGGCGAGCAGGCGTCGGTGCCTGCCCTTCAGGACGTCACCGTCGTTCAGGCCACCGGCGGAACGAGCGCCAGTTTTGCTTACACGCCGGAGCTCTGCGCCTCCGCCATCGCCAGCGCGATCAAGGCGAAGCTGATCAACATCACAGCGCCTGCGGTGGTTTCCACGGCCGAAGTGCGCGACATCCTGTTGCGCGAGACGCTCATTGCAAGCCAGTTCGACGCGCTTTCCAAAGCCAACAAGGCGCTGTTCGGCGTCTCTTCGCTACGGCCAAATTCAACGATCCACACCAGCGGCTTCTTTGAATCGGTTTCGTTGCAGCAATATCTCGCCAAGGGTGCGGTGGGCGTGGTTGCCGGCCGCTTCATCGATGGTCAAGGCCATCCGGTGGCCGGCCCGCTCGACGACCGGACGATCGGGATATCGCTGCAGATGCTGAAGTCCATCGGCCTGCGGATCGCGGTTGCCGGCGGTTTCGACAAGGTGCCGGCAATCCTCGCCGCGCTGCGCGGCGGCTACGTCAATGTGCTTATCACCGACGCTGCCACGGGGCGCGGCATCCTGAACGCCGATGGCGTGACAGAGCTTGACCAGAAGCTGTCGCAACGCCCGAAGGTCGACAACAGCGTGGCGCTGCCCAGCAACTTCCGGACCCATATCAAGAAATTCCTGAACGACCCCGACGATGTTGTCGAGGAGATGCTTGACGGCGCGTTGAAAGCCCACGCCGCCTACATCAAGCCGATCAAGGGGTCCCATCGTGCCCTTGTCGCCCGAAACGGGCCGAGGCCAGGCAAGGTAGGGCTTGTCATCGGCGGCGGCACCGGGCATGAGCCCTGCTTTCTCGGCTATGTCGGCAAGGGCCTCGCCGATGCGGTGGCGGTCGGCAACATCTTCTCGTCGCCTCCTCCGGGTCCGATCTTCCAGTGCGCCCAGGCCGCGTCGGGCGGCCAAGGCGTGCTCTTCGTCTACGGCAATTACGCCGGCGACGTGATGAATTTCGAAATGGCGGCCGAGATGGCGGCGGAAAACAGCATCGAGGTGCGGACGGTCGTGACGACGGACGATATTGCCTCCTCGCCGCTGGAGGACAGGGAGGGACGCCGCGGCGTTGCCGGCAACTTCTTCATGTTCAAGATCGCCGGAGCCGCCTGCGACCGCGGCTGGTCGCTCGAGGCCTGCGAGGCAGCAACCCGCAAGGCGAATGCACGGACATTCACTATGGGCGTCGCGCTGGAGCCCTGCTCCCTGCCGCAGACCCGCCGCCACAATTTCGAAATCGGTCCCGACGATATCGAAATCGGCATGGGCATCCACGGAGAACGTGGTGTTATCCGCGAAAAGATGATGAGCGCCGATGAGATCACGGATCGGGTGATGGACCGCATCTTTTCGGAGATGAAACCGGCATCGGGCGACCGAGTCGCGGTGCTGATCAATTCATTTGGGGCGACGCCACTGATGGAGCTCTACATTCTCTTCAGACGCGTCGAGCAGCGGCTGAGTGCCAAGGACATCAAGATAGAGGCGAACTGGGTCGGGCACTATTGCACGTCGCTCGACATGGTCGGTGCGTCGATCTCGATCTTGCATCTCGACACCGAGTTGACGGACTTGTTGCATCATCCTTGCGATACCGCCTTCCTGAGGGTCGGCTGAGAACACAAGACATGCGCCCCACGAAGGGCTGCATCCTGCTTGAACTGGGAGGAACACGATGGCGGACAACGCGGCGCGGCAACTGAGCCGGATGTTCTATCGCATTTCCATCGCCATCGAGGCGGGAAAAGACCATCTCTCGGATCTGGACGGTGCCATTGGCGACGCCGACCACGGCATCACCATGTCCCTCGGCTTCATGGCAGTGAATGCGGAGCTGGCCAAACTCAACCTCGACGACACGCTTCCGTCGGAGGTTTTGACTGCGGCAGCGTCAGCCTTTCTCGATGCGGTCGGCGCATCTACGGGACCGCTTTATGCGACAGCGTTCCGGAGAGCAGCGCAAGCCCTCAAGCAGGAAGATTGCCTTTCATCCACAGGCCAGGCGGCAATTGTCGAGGCAATGACGACCGGCATCATGGAGCGCGGCAAGGGCCAACGCGGCGACAAGACGATGCTGGATGCATGGATTCCTGCAACGGAAGCCGCCGCCAGTGCGCGAGCCCGCGCAGCTTCAAGCATGGAAATGTGGAAAAGCATCCTGGAGGCAGCGGAAGCCGGCGCCAATTCGACACGATCCATGGTCGCTGCGCGCGGCAGGGCCGCCAGGCTGGGCGAGCGATCCCTGGGACACATGGATCCGGGTGCCGCCTCGGCCGTCATCATCCTGCGCGCGATGAAGGACACTTTTGGCGAACCGCAGGGATAGGCGGTTCTGGCGGCCGTGGCAGGCGGCGCACGCCGAACGATGGCCTGTCACCGAGTTAGCCTTTGACCGCTCCAGCGGTCATGGATCCCGATATCTGCCGATACATCACAAGCCCCAGCAATGCCGGCGGCAAGGCGCCCAGCATCATGACCGCGGAAGCGGTTCCCCATTTTACGCCACCGCCGCTTGCGGCGAAGAAGAAGGACGCGCCGACCGTCATCGGGACGGCACGACTGGTTGTCAGCATAAGACCGAAGAGGAATTCGTTTCAGGCGGAGATGAAGGTTGTGACCAGCCGGGCGGATCACCGGCCGGACGATCATCATCATCACCTGCAAGGAGCTTGCGCCATCGACTTTCGCTGCCTCGTCGAGTTCGGCCGGCACATCGACCAGCGGCCACAGACCCCGTTGCGCCCCGATTCAGTCGTTGCAACAAACCTGTGTCCGAGACCAAGCCTTGGCATTACAGTCTCAAACGCTCTCCCTTGGGGTCGTACCAAGGCGTGAGCTGCGCGATAGCGGTGTATCGCTTCCACGCGACTTCGATCTCAAGTGGCGCGGCTGCCAGCCAGGTATCGTCGACGCCGTCCTCGCATTCCATGTAGCCCATGCCGAGCGAGGCCCGATGCGGTGGCCGTTCGGCGCCGACCTTCGCACAGCCGGTTCGGTCCGCATTGGAGGTCGCCCCAGCCGTCCTGCGGATCCGTTCGAGGCAATAGCCGACGGCATCGGCATGGTGCCAGAGAACCGCAAGGAGCAAGGGCTGTTCCTCGACCATTCGGTGGAGGACAATATTGCGATCAGTTCGCTCGACCGCTTCGTGGCGGCAGGCGTCGTCAACCGGACAGAGCGGCGCGATGCAGTTCTGACACAGATGAAACGGCTGGGTCTCAGGCTCAACGCTCTCTCGCTGCCGGTGAAAGCCCTGTCCGGAGGGAACCAGCTCGCGCGATGGCTGCTTCGCGATTCCAGGGTGCTGATCCTTGAGGGCACCCGCGGCGTCGACATCGGCGCAAAACGGGAGATCTACGAGGAGATCGATCAGCTGGCGCGCGCCGGCAAGGCAATCCTCGTCATATCGTCGGACCTACCGGAAGCTATCGGCATAAGCGATCGCCTCCTGGTCATGCGCCAAGGCAGGATCGTGTCCGAACTGATCTCGGAGAAAACCTCCGAAGAAGAAGTGATGCTTTACGCGACGGCACCGCGGCCCGTAGCGGAAACATAGGAGTCCAGCCGTGAACACCGCTCGAGATGAAATCGCCAAGCCAAAGGCGGCCGCTCCCGAACGCGTCCCGTTCGACTTCGCCAAATGGTGGGATCGCGCCGGCATCCTGATGGTGCTGCTCGCGCTGGTCATTCTGATGTCGGCCATCGCGCCAAACTTCAACCGCGTCGATAACCTCCTCAACATTGCGCGCTCCATATCGGTGAACGCCATTCTGGCGGCGGGGATGACGCTTGTCATCCTGACCGGTGGCATTGACCTCTCCGTCGGATCGATCGTCGCCGTTTCCGGCGTGGTCTCCGTCATCGCAGCCATAGCCGGGGTGCCGGCGCCCGCCGCCGTCTGCAAAGGCCTTGCGGTCGGCGCGGCCTGCGGCCTTATCAACGGCGTGCTGACCGCCTATCTTTCGCTCGCGCCGTTCATCGTCACACTCGGCACGATGACGTTCCTGCGTGGCCTCGCCTACACCATCACCGAAGGCCAGCCGATCGTCTCCAGCTCCCTGAATTTCAAGGGCATCGGCAACGGATACCTCTGGGGCATCCCGGTGCCCGTCATCGTGACGGTGGTCGTCTACCTGATCGTCTGGTTCATCCTGGAACGCACGCGCTACGGCCGCCACGTCTATGCCGTTGGCGGCAATGCCGAGGCGGCAAGCTCGCCGGCGTACGCGTCAAGCGGGTCGTCACGTCCGTCTATGTCCTGGCCGGCGCCTGTGCCGGACTTGCGGGCGTTATTTTCGCCGCCCGCGTGATCTCGGCCCAGCCAACGGCCGGCACCGGTTACGAGCTCGACGCGATCGCGGCGGTGGTGCTCGGCGGCACCAGCCTCGCCGGCGGCCGCGGCCGGATCGTCGGCACGCTGATCGGATCGGTGATCCTCGGCGTCCTGCTCAACGTGCCCTTCTTCACCCAGTTGCTGATCAAGGGCGTGGTCATCATCCTAGCCGTCGCCATCGACAGCCTGAAGCAGCGGCCGGGGCTCTTCCAATCCGCAGGAACAGACCTCCCGGCGCATCAGGCCGATAACGTCCAGGCGCCGCCGTTCGCGCCTGGCAGGGCCGACCTCGCCCTTCCCCGCTCACACTCTTGAATTGGAAGAATTCTCCATGACCCTTGCCGTCGCCATCACGGATCCACTTGCCCGCCAGCGCAAGCGCGAACCGATCGTCTTTTCCGTCGCCGCGAACCTACGCAAGCCCCTCTGGTGGGCGCGCGACGAGGCCGGCAAGCGGGTGCTTTACCAGCGCCTGACGCGGGACACCAGGGCAGGCGAAATGCGTTTCATCGCGACCGTGAGTTTCAGCGGCCAGTTGCGGCTAGCGCTGGAAGAACCATGCAAGCCTAATTCAGCCAACATTCCCGGCATCAAGGTCCTAAAAGGCAAGGAGGCTGATTGCTTCGTCCGCCTCGACACCGGCGCATTCGATCTCGAGCTCTGCTCCGGCAGCGCGCAGGGCCTGGGCTCCTCCAAGTGGGGTATCCGCCACTTCCGTTCTTTGGTAGACGATTTCGAGTTGCTGCCCTCCGGCAACAATGCCATCGGCGGTTTCTACGGGCCTTTCTTCACGCCCGAGAACGGACTAATCAACCCTCCCGAGCACACGACCGTCGAGATCGAGACGCTGGAACGCGGCCCAGTTCTCCATCATTACCGCATGCACGGCACGATCCCGGACGGGCTGCTCGACGAACTCAAGGGCAAGCGCTTCTCGATCGACTGGATCTTCACCCACGGGACGCCTTTCTTCCAGCGCCGCTACCAGGTCGATCCCTTCCAGACCGTCATCAATGGCTGCTCGGTCACCAACAAGATCACCGTCGGCGACGAGTTCGAGGGCGGCAGGGGCAAGCTGGTCTTCGACCGCTTCGCCGCCTATGGCGGGACGCGCTACCGCGCGGGGGACCCTTATGCCGGCGAGCTCGTGGCCATGGTGGCCGACACGGTGGCCGATTCGACCAACCAGAGCCGGAAATTTGAGGAATTCCGTTCCAGCCTCAGCGACATCGAATCCGCCCATTGGGATCTCTACTGGCGCCTGTTCTGCAAGTGGGAGGGCGTACTCGGCGAAGACGAGCTGCGTGAACGGTTGGCCCGCGTGCGCGCGGCATGCCATGTGAAGGCCGACCTCACGGATCGCCAGTGGGTGCTGACGGATCGGCCGGTCGACGTGTCGGCGGTCGAGCACGAAACGATATCCCGGCCCGGCCGACAAGACGGTGGAATTCGACACGACTACCGGCCGCGCCATGGTCTGGTGGACGTCGCAGCCATCCGGCGCCTTCCAGATCGTCCAACGGCGCCAGTCCGGCTGGGTGAACTGGGGCAGCAATGGGAGAATGAATGCCCCGAACTGCCTGTCGGTGTTCAAATCAAGACCGCATACGGCCATTTCGCTGATCGGTGGCAATCGGTAGCTGATCAGCTGGAGACGCCCCTGACCGTCAGTGTCCGGTAGATCGGAGCCTAAGCATGACTCCTACTATTCCGGACATAAAATCCGCTTTCGAGCGCGATACGATTCGCCTTCGGCTTGAAGATATCCAGCCGCTTCACCTGTTCACCGAAAGCGCCAGGGAAACTCCCAAATACCAATAGGTCAGCTCGTCCGTCGAGATCGGACTTGTGGAACTGCCCGTGATCGCAAGGGACAAAGACACGCCGGGAAAGTACCTGCTGGTCGACGGCCACATGCGTATCGAGATCTTGCGCGAGATAGGCGCCCCTGAGGTTGATTGTTTGGTCCAACGATGACGAGGCATTCACCTACAACAAACGGGTGAGCCGGCCTGCGGCGACACCACGATTAACAAGTCGCATGCGGATTTCTGCGCGATGGCTAAAAAGATGGGTGGCTGAAATCAGGTCATGTGGCTCGGTAACGACAGGCCCACGGCGTCGCTCCGCCAGCCAGCCGGTAGTTGCCACCGCTTTACCGGTGTTCTCGTAGTGATTGGCCCGTCCTTTGGGTCCGGGCCTTTTCTGCAGCTACTTTGCAGCTACGCGGCGAGATCGGTCCGCGACTTGGCAAGGAGGGCGGGCTTTTCCATGTGACGAAGCGATCGGGTGCCGATTTGGACTCTTATCGCAAAGATGGCTGCAGTTCAGGCGTCCCCCTAGTGATGGATAGGGCAGCCTGATCAATTCACGCCCTTGGGGAACGCCGCAGTGCGACATAGGCGGCACCGTGCCGCCAAGCGACAGAGTTGCTCGAAATTGGGGGCTAGCAGACCTATTGCGCTCTCTGTTTCTTGGCATATGCGGCAATGGCGCACAGCAAAGCCAACGCGGCAGCGTCGCATGCCATCGCACATGCGGGCGAGATAGCAGCGGGGAATTCCGATCTCAGTCAGCTCGCGCGTTCGGACTTCACCCCTTTTTCGCGGGCGAATGACACAGCGCGATGTCGGAGGGATGGCTTAGGCCCGCAGGCCAAGGTCAACGAGCCGCGTCAGGTCGTCGCTGAAGTCGGGGTAATGTCTGAGCGGCTGAAAA
Source organism: Mesorhizobium sp. WSM4822 (assembly GCF_055811155.1). Taxonomy (NCBI): domain Bacteria; kingdom Pseudomonadati; phylum Pseudomonadota; class Alphaproteobacteria; order Hyphomicrobiales; family Phyllobacteriaceae; genus Mesorhizobium; species Mesorhizobium sp. WSM4822. The sequence continues at coordinate 111,160 of NZ_JBVVQM010000012.1, forward strand.
TCGACAGGTTCGTTGCGTTCAGCCTGCATTGCCGGCGCAGCTGTAGAGCAGCAGCTACCTGATCGGCGAGGCCCTGCAGATGATCGGCGAGGATGCCGAGCGGGTCCGTCATGCTTCCCCCCTCCCCGGAATCGGAACCAAAGCGATAAATGACGGTTTGCTAATGGAGGGATGGCAATCAGGACGCCGAGGAATGGTTGAACTTTTGAATTTGGAAATGGCGGTCGCCAGACAACGCGCGAAGAGAGCCGAACTCTCCCTCAATCAGGCGAAGACGATGCTCGACGGCAAGCACGGGCTTGCGATCAGCCTTGCACTGTGCAGCCGCATAAGAGCCGGGCAGGCCCGAGCGCAAGCAGCCCGCCGGCGGCTGCTGAAGATCACACCCATTGAGGAGTCTAGACCATGATATTGTTCGAACCACTGGACTCGGACGGTCACAAGCGAAGCGTGCTTTACCACGCAGCGCGGTTGTCGATGCTCCATGATCGAACGCTGATGCGATTCGACAAGGTTGACGAAGCGGCCGACAAGGTTGAGCGTGCGGCCGCCGTGCTGGTTGATGTTACCCAGGGCTCTGCCGTCGACGCTTTTCAGGACGCGGTTTTCAGGAATTCGTCGGCGTTCCTTCGCCTCGAAGCGGGTCAGACACTCGGGCTCTGAGTCCCTCGATCGCCGAGGAAGCGGAAGCGATTCCAACCCCGTTCGCCGAGCATCGCTTAAGCCTGCTTGACCCGGCGCGCGTCACGATGGCAGCGGAACGAAAGTCGTTGAACAAGGTTTACCCAACGAAGGGCGTTTTTCCTTTTAAGGGATTCGAAATAAAAACCTCATCTTGGGCGCATTGGCCCTTTGTTTGGCCGCGCCTACGGTCGCTTCGGCGGATGAATTTATCGATCGAATCGACGAACAATGATAACCGAACGTCGCCGCCGAGGCTTCTATCTGCACCAGGCAAGTCCGAGCCCATCGGTTTTCAAGATGGCGTCAATGGTTTCCAGATGTGGGTGGAAATGATGTCTCGCAGTTCCGTGCGTACCGCGCGGAAGAGTGGGCGAAAGTTCGAGGACATTGGTCGCTGCGAGGAGGTCGCGAGGATCAGCTGTCGGGTAATCGGCGGGTCGAATGGCCAGACCTCGATGCGGCCAGCCTCGACAAGGAGATGCACGGAAGCATAGGGCAGAACCGTATAGCCAGTACCTTCCTCGACCAGCAGCAAGGTTGAAGGCATCGCCTCCAGCTCCATCTCGACACGCGGATAGATGCCATGCTCCGCCAGGGTATTATCAATGAGCCGCCGCAGCCCGTGCGGGCGGCTGGGCAGTATCATCGGCAGCTCAGCGAAGATGTTGAGGCCGACTGGCCCGCGCGGCAACACGCGCTCGGACAAGACCGGTCCGATCAGAAACAGTTCGTCATCGGCGAGCGGTTCGGTCAGCACGGAAGGATGGTTCGGCGAATTGTAGAGCACCGCGGCATCGATGCGACCGGCGATCAGCCATTCCAGGATATGGCCGCTGAAGCCTTCGATGACTTGCAGCGCGACATTGGGAAACTCGTTCTTGATCTTCTTGACCAGCGGCACCGTGAGCACGGTGCCGACCGAAGGCGGCACGGCCAGCACCAACCTTCCCTTCGGCGAGGATTTGAGGTTCGAGACGGCATTTTGCGCCAGCCGCATCCGCTCGACGATCTCGTCGGCATGAGCCTTCAAAAGCACGCCCGCCTCGGTCAGCACGACACCGCGGCCGTTGCGATAAAACAGCTCAACGCCGAGCTCCTCCTCAAGTCCGCGAATATGGCGCGTGACCATAGGCTGGGTGACATTGAGGTCGAGAGCGGCCTTTGAGAAGCTGCCAGCCGCACCGACGGCGATGAATACCTGTAGCTGCTTCGTGTCCAACTCTCACCCCAACCGTCCGCTGCTGCAGAGCCTCCGGGCTGACCCATCGGCGTCCGTGTCACATGCCGAACGGGTACTTCTGGCCTCGGACATTCAAGAACACGGCATAGACAGACGTTGTCGCCGTGATGAACAGCCGATTGTTGCGCGGCCCACCAAAGGCCAGGTTCGCAACCATTTCCGGCACCTGAATTTTCCCGATGAGTTCACCTTCGGGCGTATGGCATTGTACGCCATCCCATGCGCTGATCCAGAGATTACCCGCGATATCAACGCGAAAGCCATCTGGAATGCCGGGCGATATGTTTGCGAAGACGCGGGAATTTACCAATCTGTCGCCGTCGACGTCAAACTGCCTGACGTGATGTGGAGCGCTGCGGTCGGTGAGGAAGCCGGAGTCCGAAATATAAAGGTGCTTCTCGTCAGGCGAGAAGGCGAGCCCGTTCGGCATGGAGAAATCATCGGCAACGACTGTGATCATCCCCGACTGCGGATCGATCCTGTAAACGCGGCAGCCAGCCTGCTCCTGTAGGCCCTTGCGCCCGACATAGTCTGAAATGATCCCATAATTAGGATCGGTGAACCAGATGCTGCCGTCGGATTTCACGACCACATCGTTCGGCGAGTTCAAAGGCTTGCCATCGAAAGAGGCGGCCAGCACGGTGATCGAGCCGTCCCATTCGGTACGCACGACGCGGCGCTCCCCCTGCATGCATGTGATCAGCCTTCCGTTGCGATCGCGTGTGCTGCCGTTCGGGTTGCAGACATGGCTTCGGAACAGCGAAACCGCCCCCGTGTCCTCGTCCCATCGCAGCATGCGGTCGTTGGGGATATCGCTCCAGATCAGGGAGCGAAGATCGGCGAAATAGACCGGTCCCTCCGCCCAGCGATTTCCCGAATGGATGGTTTCGAGGAATGCGACCGGATCGATCAGGTCGCCGAACCGCGCGTCGATCATTTCGTAGCAGGACATCGGCCACCTCGCCTATGGCAGCCGGATCGCGACGGTCTTGGTCTCGGTGTAGAGTTGGAGCGCCTGCTCGCCGAGTTCGCGCCCCCAGCCCGATTGTTTGAACCCGCCGAAGGGCATGGTGACGTCATTGAAGTTGTGGCAGTTCACCCAGACCGTGCCGGATTTAATCTTTGCGGCCAGCCGATGCGCGGTGCCCAGATTGTTGGTCCAGATCGATGCGGCAAGGCCATACTCGGTGTCGTTGGCATCCTTGGCGAGTTTGTCCAGGTCCTCGTCGTCGAAAGGCATCGCACAGGCCACCGGTCCGAATATCTCTTCGCGGATCACCGACATGTCCGGCCGCGTCCGGGAAATGACCGTCGGCTTGACGAAATAGCCGACGTCACCCGCACGCCCGCCGCCCGTGACGATCTCGGCGCCGTCACTCCTGCCTTCCGAGATCAGTCGGGTGATGCGTTCCATCTGCTGCTGAGAGACGACGGGGCCAAGCTCCGTCGCAGGGTCAAGCCCGGCGCCGAGCTTCAGCTTTTCGGCGCGCGCCGCGATCCCGGACATGACCTTGTCGTAGATCTTCTTGTGAACGAAGAAACGCGTTCCCGCCCCGCAGCTCTGCCCGGCATTGAAGAATGCCGCGCTCGAGGCGCCGGCCACCGCCATGTCGATATCGGCGTCGCCCAGCACGATGGTCGGCGCCTTGCCACCAAGCTCAAGGCTGACCTTCTTGAGATTGCCGGTCGCGGCGCGAGCGATCAGCCGACCGACTTCGGTGGAACCGGTGAAAGCCACCTTGTCGATATCGGGATGGGCCGCCATCGCCGCGCCAACCGTTTCGCCAAAGCCGGTCAGGATATTGACCACACCTTCCGGAAAGCCGGCTTCCTGAACCAGCTTGCCAAAGTAGAGCCCTCCGAGCGGCGTCTGCTCGGCCGGCTTGAGCACGATGGTGCAGCCGGCCGCCAGTGCCGGCGCCACCTTCCAGGCGAGCATGCTGAGCGGGAAGTTCCACGGGATGATCTGGCCGACGACGCCGACCGGCTCGCGGCGGGTGTAGGCATGCCAGTCGCCCGGTGCGTTGACCGTCATCGTCTCGCCATTGATCTTGGTGGCCCACCCCGCATAGTAGCGGAGCGTCTCGGCCGTGAACGGCACCTCGCCATTGCGGGAATCGCCGATCGGTTTGCCGCTCTCATAGGAATTGAGCGTCGCCAGCATATCGACATTGGCATCGATCAGATCTGCGAGTTTCCAGATCAGCCTGGCGCGCTCGGCCGGCACCATTTTCGACCATGGACCGTCGATCGCCGTTCGCGCGGCCCTGACCGCCAGATCGACATCGGCGCCATCACCGGCCGGCACCTGCGCGATGACCCGGCCATTCGAGGGGTCGATGACGTCCAGCGACCCTCCGGAGGCCGCCGGCAGCCATGCGCTGCCGATCAGCATCGCGTGCTTGCCGCCGACGAACGCCGCCACCTTGGGATCGAGTGGTGGCACGGCATCGAAACGTATGGTCATGATTTCCTCCGAAGGACCCTTCGATCAGCGCTGGACGAACGGCGCGGGAATGGAATTCCCGGCATCGATCCAGATGCTTTTTTCCTGAAGATATTCGTAGATGGCGGTCTGGCCGTTCTCCCGGCCGATGCCCGACTGCTTGTAGCCGCCGAAAGGCGAGAGATAGCTGGTGGCGCGGTACATGTTGACCCAGACGCTGCCGGCCTCGAGCCGCTCGGGCAAGCGGATTGCGCGGCCGAGATCCTGCGTCCACATCCCGGCCGCAAGCCCGTAGATGGTGTCGTTGGCGATGGCCACCGCCTCATCCTCATCCTCGAAGGGAATCACCGACAGCACCGGTCCGAAGACCTCTTCCTGGGAGATGCGCATGGACTGCTTCACGTTGCCGAAGATCGTCGGCTCCACGAACCAGCCATCGGCAATCGATTTGTCCTCGGGTATCTTGCCGCCGAGCAATTGCGCAGCGCCCTCACCGTTGGCGATGCTGATGTAGTCGAGCACTTTCGCGCGCTGGGGCAAGGTGGTGATCGGACCTACCTGGGTCTCGGGATCGAGCGGATCGCCAATCCTCGCGGTCTTTGCGAAGGCGACCAGCTTTTCCGTCACCTGGTCGTAGACGGAGCGCTGCACAAGCGCGCGAGAGCCTGCAATGCAGGTCTGCCCCGTCGCGGCAAAGATTCCGGAAACGAGGCCGGGAATGGCTGCCTCCATCTTGGCGTCGGCGAAAACGATGTTGGCGGATTTACCGCCGAGTTCGAGCGTGACCTTCTTGAGGCCGCCGGCGGCAGCCTGATAGACGCGGCGGCCGGTTGCATCACCACCGGTGAATGCCACTTTCGCGACATCTGGATGGGTGACGAGGCGGTCGCCGATTTCATGGCCGAAGCCGGTGACGATGTTGACGACGCCCTTGGGAAAGCCCGCTTTCTCGAAAAGCCGGCCGAAGAACAACGCCGAGACCGACGAGAATTCCGACGGCTTCCAGACGATCGTGTTGCCGGCCGCGAGCGCTGGAGCAAGCTTCCATGTCGCCAGCATCAAGGGTGAGTTCCACGGTGTGATCGCGGCCACAACACCGAGCGGCTCGCGGCGCGTGTAGTTGAACACGCCCGGCTTATCGATCGGGATGACCCGTCCTTCGATCTTGTCTGCGAGCCCGCCAAAGAAGCGGAACCATTGCGGGATGTATTTGCACTGCATCCGCATTTCATTGATCAGCTTGCCGTTGTCGCGGGTTTCGAGAACGGCCAGGTTTTCGGCCTCCTCCGCCACGAGGTCGGCAAAGCGCGTCATGATCTGCCCACGCGCGCTTGGGATCATCGTCCGCCACTCGCCGCGAAACGCGGCCGCTGCTGCCTGCACGGCCGCATCGACATCGGCTACGCCAGCGCGCGGAACAAGCGCCCAGGCCTTGCCGGTGAAGGGATCGAAGGATTCGAAAAAATCGCCCGACTGCGCGGCGGCCGCGCGGCCGCCGATCAGCATCGAGAGCTTTTCCGTGGCCAGCGGCGGACGGGTTGTCATGCTCCGACTTCCTGCATGGCTTCGCGCGCCACCCGGAAGGAATCGACGCCTGCGGGCACGCCGGCATAGATCACGACCTGTAGAAGGACTTCGCGGATCTCGTCTTTGGTCACGCCGTTGGTCAGCGCGCCCTTCACATGCATCTTCAGTTCGTGCGGACGATTGAGCGCGGAAAGCATGGCGAGGTTCAGCATGCTGCGGGTCTTCTTGTCGAGCGTGTCACGGCCCCAGACAGCGCCCCAGCAATATTCCGTCACGAGTTCCTGCAGCGGACGATTGAAATCGTCGGCGCTGGCGAAGGATTTCTCGACGAATTCGGCGCCCAGAACCGATTTGCGGATTTCAAAACCCTTGTCGAACACGTCTTTGCCCATTGGATGGTCCTTTCCAGTTGCTTGGGAGATCAAAGGCCGGGTGTCGGCCGATATTTGCGGCCCCGCGCGATGACGTGGCCGAGCGAGCCGTTGGTCAGGTAGATCTGCGTCGCCTTGGAATCGTAGGGGACGTTCTCCTGGCCGGGATAGCCGATCAGTTCGCGCACGCGCGGGCTCATGTAGTAGGTGGCAATGGCAATCGTGGTGATCGCCGAGAAGGCTTCGCCATCCTCCTTGTTGAGGCTTTCCAGACGAGCCTCGGCGCCGTTGGCCGGACCGACCGCGATGCCGCGCGCAAAGCCCGGCTTCAGATCAACACGAAAATCCAGCGACTTCTCGACATCGGCGTAGCGGCAGACGTCGCTGAACTTCGGCATCTTGCCATGCGCGGGGATCAGGAAGTCTGCGAGCGCGAAGAAGGTGTTTTCGTTCGACATGTCAGGCCACCTTCTGGTTGCGGCGCTCGGCGATCATGCGGCGCGTGTTGCGCAGCGCGACGGCCATGATGGTCGCCGTCGGGTTGGTAGCGCCCGAGGTCGGGAAGGTCGACGCATCCATGACATAGAGGTTCGGCACGTCGTGGCAGGCGCCCCATTGATCGACGACCGAGCGCTTCGGGTCGTCGCCCATGACGGTGGTGCCTATGAGATGCCAACCGGATTCACGCACCGGCGTCGAAACCAGCGTCTCGATGGCGCCGGCGGCGCGCACCGATTCCAGGCAGCGGTCGATGTTGAACTTCAGCAGCCGGTTGGAATTCTCGTTGACCTTGTAGACGATCTGCGGCGCCGGCAGCCCATCGGAATCCACCAGATCCTTCGACAGCACCACCTGGTTGCTCTCCTCCGGAAGATCCTCGCCGACAATGCCCCAGATCAGCGAGTGGCCGAAGCGGCGCGCTACATTTTCATGCAGGTTGGCGCCCCAGAAATCCTGGAACCGGCCGCTTTCGGCGACATAGACCTTGGACCCGGTCGCGCCGGATACACCGACCGGTCCGCCCGACGGCATGCAGTTCCATTTCGAGCCGCGTACAAAGCCGCGGCTTTCGTCGGTCTCGTAGAATTCCAGCGAATAGACCTGCTGGCCGAAGGGACCGCGCCAGGAATCCAGCGGATCCTGGTAAGAGGCCAGTACGCTTGCAAAGGGATGCATCATCAGCCGCTTGCCGACCATGCCCGACGAGTTGGCAAGGCCGTCCGGTTTCCCGGCTCCTCCCGACATCAGCAGCAGCCGTGGCGTGCCGACGCCATTGGCGCACAGGATGACCACCTTGGCGCGCTGGCGCCGGTCGCGACCGTTTGCATCGACATAGACGACACCGGTCGCCAGCCCCTGGTCGTTGGTCTCGATTTCTTTCACGCGTGCACGGGTGACGAGCCGCGCGCCGGCCTTCAGGGCCAGTGGCCAATGCGACCGGTCGGTCGTCGATTTCGCGCCCTCCGGACAGCCCGTAAGACAGGTTCCGCGACGCACACAGGGATTGAGTTCGCCGAACTTCTCCGACGGGATGGCGTTGCTGCCGGGCCACCAGTGCCAGCCCATCTTCTCCATACCCAGCGCACCGCGCTGGCCGACGGAGCCCATGGGGAGCGCCGGAAAGGGATAGGCGCCGCGCGGCGGGTAGGCCGGATCGCCGGCTAGACCGGAAACGCCCACTTCGCGTTCGATCTCGAGCTGGTAGGGCAACAGGTCTTCGTAGGTGAACGGCCAGTCCTCGGCCACGCCATCCATCGAGCGCACGCGGAAGTCGGACGGCAGGAAATGCATCCATTGCGCGCCGTAGAGGGTCGCGCTGCCACCGACGCCGGCAAACATCAACGGGTTGATATCCGTCGTCGACGTGTCGACGGGATAGTCGTTGGGATTGTCGCGGACGTTGGGATTGGGATGCCAGAGCTTGGTGCTGACAAGCTCGTGTTCCGGACGCGCGCCGGTATAGGCGGCATAGTCCGGCCATTCGCCCTGCTCGAGCACGACGACGGAAATGCCGGCGCGCGCCAGATGAAGTGCGGCGACCGAGCCGGATGGGCCGGCCCCGACGATCACGACATCCACTTCCTCGTCGCGCCTTGCCCGTGCATTGCGATCCGCCAGAACTTCAACGGTCATTTTCTTCCTCCCTTGGGGTCCAATGGCAGCATCGGGTCAGGCGAGCCGCGTCCGGTAAAACGCCGCCGCGCCGATGATGATGACACCCTTGATGATGAGCTGCATCTCGATCGGAAATCCGAGCAGCAGCACGAGATTGTTGATCACCACCAGAACGGCCACGCCAAGCAGCGCCGCAAAGATGTTGCCGCGCCCACCGGTAAGCGCGACCCCGCCCATCACGGCGGCAACGATGGAGTCCAGTTCGTAGCCTTGGCCAACCCAGTTCGAAACGGTGCCGACATAACCGAGCAGGAACAGTCCGCCTATTCCCGCGCAGACCGAGCAGATGACGTAGCAGAGGATGACCACGCGATCGGGCGCGACGCCGTTGAGGAACGCGGCCTTCGGATTGCTTCCGACCATGAAAATCTCACGGCCGAGGCGTGACCGGTGCAGCACGATGCCGAACGCAATTGCCAGAAATGCCAGGGTGATCAGATTGACGGGCACGCCAAAAATCCGTCCGGAGGCCAGAAAGCCCATGCCCGGCGGCAAGGTGCTGATCGGCGCGCCGCCAGTATAGGCGAAACGAATGCCTTGCAGGATGATCATCATCGCCAGCGTTGCGAGAAACGGGCTGACATTGCGTTTGGCGACGAGCCAGCCGTTCACCAGACCCACCGCGGCCGACAGGGCGATCGCGGCGATGAAGATCATCGGAATCGCCTCATTGGTCGTGGCTTTGAAAGCGGTCGCCAGCACGGCCACCGTTGCCATCAGCGAGGCCACGGAGAGGTCCAATCCGCGCACCAGGATGACAAAGGTCTGGCCGACGACGACCATGCCAAGCGGTGCCGCGATCGTCAGCACATTGACCAGGTTGGCCGGCCGCAGAAAGGTTGGTGAAGCGAGAGCCGCAACGGTCATCAGCACGGCCAGGAAGATCATCAGCCCGTAGCGCTCGAAGACTGAGGCCAGGGACATGCCTTGCGATCGCGGCATCGGGGTATCAAGAGGCGCCATCACTATCTCCGCCTTGTGGTGTGGATGCCGACCGCGATGATGATGATGAGACCTTGGATGACCCACTGATAGTAGGACGAGACATTGACGAAGTTCAGCAGGCTGTTGAGCATGGTGACGAGCAGCACGCCGAGGAAAGTACCGAGCACGCCGCCTCTGCCGCCGGCCAGAATGGTGCCTCCGACCACGACTGGCGTGACCGACTGCAGCGTCAGCGCGGCGCCGATGCGCGGGTCGCCAACGCCGGTGCGGGCGGTCAGGAAAATCGCCGCTATGCCGGCGCACAGGCCCGACAGCGCGTAGGCAAGCACCACGATACGATCGACCGGCAACCCATTCAGCCGCGCCGCTTCCCGATCGCCGCCGACGAAGTAGATGCTGCGGCCCGTGCGCGTGCGCTGCAGCCAAAGCCCGGCGAGCGCGAAAATCACCACGAGCACGATGGCGCTGAACGGAATACCGCCGACCTTTGCATAGGCAATATCCGCGAAGGCGCGCGGTACGGAGCCGCCGGGCTCCTTGCGGTACATCAGCGTTGCGCCAAAGATGATCGAGGACATGCCGAGCGTGACGATCAGGGGATGGACGCGCAGCACGACCGTCAGCAATCCGTTGAGCGCGCCGACAGCGGTCGCGGCGAGCAATGCCAGCGGCAGTGCAAGCCAGACCAGATCCGGACGCCATTCGAGGAAGTTCGCCAGAAAGACGGTGAGCGCACCGACCAGCGAACCGATCGCCAGATCAATGCCGCCCATCAGCACGACGAACGTCTGACCCAGGCTGACCATGCCCAGCACGATGAGCTGCTGGAACAGATTGCCGATGTTGCGCCAGGTCAGAAACCGATCGGACAACAAGCCGCCGACGACAGCAAGCAGCACCAGCAGCACTGCCACGATCAGATAGGAAAGCAACAGCCGGTTGCGGCGAAGATCCACCGTGATCGCGCTCATCCGACCGGCTCCGCTCGCTGATCCGTTTCCGCCTCGCGGTGCCCGACAGATCGCACGGCGAGATCCATGATCGCCTCCTCGCCGAGTGCATCGCCTTTGATTTCGCCGACGACATGGCCTTGCGCCATGACGAAGACCCTGTCGGAGAGACCGACGATTTCGGGCAGTTCTGAACTGATCATCAGCACACCGACGCCAGAATCCGCCAGCCGTCGCACGATGCGGTAAATCTCCACCTTGGCCCCGATATCAACCCCGCGCGTCGGTTCGTCGAGGATAAGCAGCCTGCTGGCGATCCGCGACCAGCGGCTGAACAGCACCTTCTGCTGGTTTCCCCCAGAGAGATTGCCGATCTTCACGTCAGGCGACGGCGTCGCTACCGAAAAATCCTGGATCTGCTGCATCGCCACAGCACGTTCCTGCTTCCTGTCGATCAGGCCATGTTTCGTTATGCCGTCGAGGTCGGGCGCCACGATATTGGCGGAAATCGGCAGACCGAGAAACAGGCCGTCGTCCTTGCGGCTCTCGGTTAGGAAACCGAGCCCATGCCTTATCGAACCCTTCGGAAGCATTGTCTCAAATGGCTTGCCATCAAATTCGATCACCCCGCTCTCGACGGCTCGCGTGCCGAAGATAGCCTCGGCAACCTCTGTGCGCCCCGAACCGACCATGCCGGCCACGCCGACGATTTCGCCAACCTTGACGTTGAGGCTGACGTCGCGGACGCGCGGACCGGCCTTGAGATTGCGAACTGTGAGCACATCCGGACCGCCCGCCGGTGCCATACGCCGCGGCGGATAGATCTGGCTGAGCCGGCGGCCAACCATTCGAGTGATCATCTCTTCACGCGTGAGCGCGCTTACCGAGCTGGTGCCGACGAGTTGGCCGTCCTTGAGTATGGTCACCGTGTCGGCGATTTCGAATATCTCCTCAAGCCTGTGGGAGACGTAGACGATGCCGACGCCTTCGTTGCGCAGCCTGCGCATGTTCTCGAACAAAAGATCGACCTCGCGGCCAGCGATGACCGCTGTCGGTTCGTCCAGGATGAGAAGCCGCACCCTGCCGACCAGGGCTTTCGCGATCTCGACCATTTGCTGATCGGCAAGCGGCAATTCGTCAATCCTGGCGTGGGTTGGAATATCTACGCCGAGTTGTGCGAGTATTTCAGCGGCGCGGACGTGGCGGGCGCGGTTCGAAATGAGACCAAACCTGCCGCGGGGCTGCGTATCGACCAGAATGTTCTCGGCGACCGAAAGTTCGGGAAAAAGCGCAAGCTCTTGATGGATCGCGTGGATGCCGGCAGCGCGTGCTTCCTTCGGCGACTGCCAGGAAACCGGCTTGCCGAGATAGGTCATGGTCCCGGAATTCGGTTTGGTCACGCCGCCCATAACGCGGATCAGCGTCGACTTGCCTGCGCCATTTTCGCCGAGAAGGGCGTGAATTTCGCCTGGCTGCACGGCGAAATCGACCTTGTCCAGGGGTTTGACTCCAGGATAGTCCTTCTCGATCTGGCTGAGCTCAATAACAGACGCTGACATATCCGGTGCTCGAACTGTTCAATGCACGTCCGGTGCGCGTCCAGGATGGGCGCGCACCGGCTCGCTTGGGAAGCTTACTTCGGATAGTCGGGATTGAATGTACTCGGATTATAGCCGGCGGGCAGCCCGTTGCTTGGCGACAGATCGCCCGGATCGCTCATCCTGACATGGTCGAGCAGATGCCTGTCGCCCTTGACCGAGATCGTATCCGCACCCGGCGACGTGACGACCTGGAAGCTGACCTCGACCTTGTCCGGGACCGAGATGCCCTTGAGCACGTCAAGCGCGGTCTCGATGCCGGTGATGCCCATCGACGTCGGATAATCGATGCCGACCATCTTGATGTTGTGCTGGTTGGCCAGCTGATACATCCGGGCAACGTCGCCGCCGGTCATCGGTGGAAATTCGCCGTCCTTGTAGCCGGCGTCAAGAAACGCTTCGATCGCGCCGTAGCCCTGAAGCGCACTGTCGGCCAGGACGCCGTTGATGGCCTTGCCGTGCTTCTGGATCAGCGCGGCCATCACCGACTTGCCTGTTGCCGGATTCCAGTCGCAATACTGCTTCTCCAGCACCTTGATGTCGGGAAATTTCGAGAACACTTCCTCGTTCGCCTTGATGCGGATTTCCGCGACGCTTGACCCGGCGATGCCGGGCAGCATAACGATGTTGCCCTTGCCGCCCAGCGTCTCGCACAACCACTGCGCCTCGAGACGGCCCAATGCCCAGTCGGATGCCGTGACGTAGGTGATGTAGTTGGCCGGCGTCTTCACCTTGCGATCGACCATGACAACGGGGATGCCTTGTTCGGTTGCGCGTCCGACGACGGAATCGAGCGCGTCCTCAGTCGAGGCGGCAATGAGCAAAATGTCGACGCCCTGGCTGATCAGATCCTGGATATCCGCGATCTGCTTGGAGGGGTCGTCATTGGCGTCGGTGACGAGAAGATGGGCGATCTCGTCGCGATGCTGGCCGGCGGACCAGAGCACGCCATGCTGGAAGGCGACGCGCCAAGCATTGGAAATCGAAGCATTGGAGAACCCGATCGTATAGGGACCCGCCTTCTTCCATTTCGAGGTGTCGACCATGGTGTTCGCATTAGGGTTCCACATCCAGGTGCGCGGCGCGCCATAGTAGCCGGGCTTCGTTTCCGGCTCTGCGGCGACGGCTGCGCTGGTCTGGGCGAGCTGGATGGCCGGTGCGGCGGCCATGGCTGCCGCCACGGCTGGCATTCCCCGTATAAAGCTCTTACGCGAGATCTTGTGGTCTAATATGCTCTTTATTGACATTGGTTCCTCCTCCTGAACGCTCGACAGAGCGTCTAAATTCTCCTCAGACATTCTCGCACGCGAGACAGTATAAACAAACAATAGATGTCTATATCCCGGGCAAATCGCACGACTATTTTCCTGACAACCTCCAATTCAGAAAAATTCGACTGAAAGCGATTTGACGCAAATTAGCAGTCGATTACCCACGATCGTCAATCTGCCGTCTTGTAATAGCTGCTATTACCTTTTTCGCCATTGGGGGCGGCAAGGAATACGACTTATCTAGCAGCCGGTGCCGGGCGCTTGAGGTGCGTTCCGTCGGAGGAGAGGCCGTGAATATTCTTGTTGTCTTGCGCATGATCCCGGATTCCGCGGGCGAGCTGCAGCTCGCCGAGGACGGCCGCAGCATCGATCGGGAATGGCTGGATTTTCAGCTCAACGATTTCGACGATCATGCGCTGGAGGAAGCAATCCTGCTCAAGGAAACCGGCGGCGCGAAGGTAACGGCGGTGGCCGTTGGCGAAGGCGCCAACCGTGTCCTGCAGATGGCTGCCGCACGCGGCGCCGACGAAGTCGTGGCGCTTCAGGCCGAGGAGGACGCCATGATCTCCTCACGTGAGATCGCGGCTTCCATCGCGGCGATGGCGCGGGCAAAGTCGGCCGACCTGGTTCTGTGCGGCGTTCAATCGAGCGAGGATGTCTTCGGCCAGCTCGCGCCCTATGTCGGCGCGCTGCTCGACTGGCCGCATGTGTCGGGAACCAACCGTATCGTTGCGAACGGCGCCGTGCTTCGGGTCACGCAAGAGCGCGGCGCCGGTGTCGCCGTCACCTATGAGTTGGCCACGCCGGCGGTGCTGGGCGTTCAGACAGCGTCGAAGGCGCCACGCTATGTCTCCGGCAGCAAGCTTCGCGAAGCATCCAAGACGCCCATTGGCCGCGCCGCGCCCGAATCGTCAGGCTTCGAGCGTTCCGCCGAGATCATCACATTGCGCCTGCCAGTCCAGGGCGGCTCCGGCGAGAATCTCGGCGGCGATGCCGAGACAGTCGCGGATCGGCTGGTCAGCATCCTGGCAGCCAAGGGCCTGGCGAGGAACTAAGCCATGAAATTGATTGCCTGTACCGAAGGCCACTCCAGCAAGATCGAAGCCTTCTCCCTCGAAATGATCGCCGCGGCGCGTTCGATCGCCCAGGCCGGCGACGAGGTTGTCGCTTTTTTCGCCGGCGGTAAAGCGGAAGCCGCATCCTCTCTCTTCGGTGCCGCCGATCGCCTGATAGTGGCCCGCGCGACAAAAGCGGATGTTATTCCCGCCGAGACCTATGCGGTGCTTCTGCGCGAAGTCGTCACCGCCGAGAGCCCCGGCCTGGTCCTGGTTCCCTATTCGGCAAACGGGCTGGACGTGGCAGCCGACATTTCGGCGCGAACCGGCTGGCCGCTCATCTCCTATGTCAACGAAATCAAGCGGCACGGTGAAAACCTGACGGTTGTCGCGCAGATGTATGGCGGCAAGATACTCGCCGACTGCGAGGTGCAACTGCCCGCCATTCTGATGATCAACCCAGGCGCCTTCGCGGAGGCAGCGCCGGGCCCGATCGCCGCCGCGAGCGTGCAGACGATCGATGCCGAACCCACGCTCGCCAGCGGCAAGGTGAGAATGGTGGCCATCGACGTGCCGGATTATGCCGACGTCGATCTGACGACAGCCGAGAGGATCGTGTGCGTGGGCCGCGGCATCGGCGACGAGGCAAGCATCGACCTTGCGCGCAATCTGGCGACGATGCTGGGGGCGGAGATCGCCGGCAGCCGTCCTGTCGTCGACAATGGCTGGCTGCCTAAGCTGCGCCAGGTCGGCAAATCCGGCCAGAAGGTGAAGCCGAAGCTCTATCTGGCGCTCGGCGTGTCCGGTGCGCCCGAACATCTCGAGGGCATGGCGCAGGCCGAGCTCATCATTGCCGTCAACACTGATCCGAAGGCCCCTATCTTCAATGTCGCGCATTACGGTGCGACCTGTGACCTGTTCGATCTCGTCGCCAATCTGAGCGACAGGCTGCGGGCCGGCTCTGGCCGTTGAGATGGCATCGACCCTGCCACTCTGGATCCTGGTCATCACAGCACTCGCTTTAACGGCCTGGCGCTCGCGCCGTTACGCGGTCGCTCTTGCCAATGCACCGGCAGCGGCCCGCTTCGACCGCCCGATGCTGCGCCTCCAGGGTGTGATGGTCGCCATCGGCATGCACCGGAAAATGCTCCGCAAGCCGCTTTCCGGCGTGCTTCACGCAATCATCTTCATTTCGTTCTTGGTGCTGTTCACCGCCACGATCGATGCCTTCGGCTCGCGGCTGTTTCCAGGGTTCTCACTTGCGCCCATCGGTGGCGAAACCTGGATTGCCGCTCTGCAGGATATCTTTTCGGTGCTGATGCTGGTCGGCGTCGGACTTGCGCTCTATCAGCGTTACGTGCTGCGGCCTGCCCGCTTCGACGGCTCGAGCGGCAGTGATGCGGCAATCATCTATGTGTTGATCGTCCTGATCGTGGCGTCCCTGTTGCTTGAGGCGGCGGCACGCATAGCCGGTGGCGCAGACGGCTCGTGGCGGCCGGTCGCATCGGCACTGGCTGGATTGCTCGATCGTGCCGGCATACCGGCACATCAGGGCGAAGAGCTGTTCTACTGGGCTCACGTCGGCGCCATTCTGGCATTCCTTGTCTATATCCCCGGTTCGAAACATCGGCACATGTTTCTTGCTGCACCCAATATCTACTTCCGCAGCCTCGAACCGCGCGGCCTGGCGCCCGCGGTCCCGGAAGCGCGCGAGGCTCCGGGCATCGACAGCCTGGGACAGTTCGACTGGAAACAGCAGCTCGACCTTCTGTCCTGCACCGAATGCGGCCGTTGTCAGGCGGTCTGTCCAGCCTATGCGGCCGGTCTGCCGCTCAGCCCAAAATTGCTGATCACCGACATGCGTGACGCGCTTGCCGCGGGATCTTCGGCGGCCCCACTGGTCGGCGGCGTGATTTCCGAGGAGACGCTGTGGGCTTGCACCACCTGCCGTGCCTGCATGGAGGCATGCCCGGTCGAGATCGAGCATCTACCCAAGATCATCGACATGCGCCGTCATCTGGTCGACGAAGGCCGTGTCGGCCCCGGTCTGCAGGAGGCGTTATCGAACCTGACCCGTCTCGGCAATTCCATGGGCAAGCCTTCCAAGATGCGGGCCCGCTGGACCAGGGAGCTCGGCTTTCAGGTCAAGGACGCGCGCGAGGAACCCGTCGACGTTCTGTGGTTCGTCGGGGACTACGCCTCCTACGATCCGCGCGTTCAGGAAATCACCCGCAAGGTTGCCGAACTGCTGACCGCAGCCGGTGTCGACTTCGGCATTCTCTTCGATGCCGAGCGCAACAGCGGCAATGATGTGCGGCGTGCCGGCGAAGAAGGTCTGTTCGAAACGCTCGCGCAGTCCAACATCGATAAGATCAAGGCGTGCAGCTTCAACCGGATCATGACCACCGATCCGCATAGCCTGAATGCGCTGAAGAACGACTATCAGCATTTCGGCGCGGCGTTCGAGGTGCTGCACTATACGGCGCTGCTGGCGGAACTCATCGGGGCGGGAAAACTCGACCTGCATGTCGCCGATGGCGCCAGGGTCACCTATCATGATCCCTGCTATCTTGGACGCTACAATGGTGGCTTCGATGCGCCGCGCGATCTGATCCGCGCCGCCGGCTACACGCTTCATGACATGCCGCGCTGCCGCGAGAATTCCTTTTGCTGCGGCGCCGGCGGCGGCCGCATCTGGCAGGGCGACGACGGCGTGACCGAGCGTCCGAGTGAGAATCGTATCCGTGAAGCGCTGAGCCTGGGCGACGTCGCGTACTTCGTCGTCGCCTGCCCGAAGGACAAGGTGATGTACACCGCCGCGATCGATGCGCTCGGCGTGGCCGACAGATTGAAGGCCGTGGACATCGCGGAACTTCTTGTGCCGCGTACAAGCCAGGCGCTCGAAATACCCACGGTGGAAACGACCTGACAGAATGCGATCCAGGAGATCGAGACCAAACACCATTGCATGGGCATCGGCCCTGAAAGAGGAGAGAGCGATCATGTCGACCCTGAAAATCGGCTTTGTTGGCATCGGAAAAATGGGCACGCCGATGGCGACCCGTCTCATCAAGGCTGGTTACGAAGTGACGGTCTACGACGTCGACAGCAAAGCCGTGGCGGAATTGACTAACGCGGGCGCGAAAGCCGCCGCCGGCGCGCGCGATGTCGCCGATATTGCGGAGATCGTTTTTGCCAGCCTGCCCAGCCCGCAGATCCTGGAAAAGGTCGTGCTCGGCGAAGGCGGTATCGCCGAGGGCAAGGCGGTTCGCATCTTCGTCGATATCTCGACGACGGGTCCGCGAATGGCCGCCAAGGTTGCCGAAGGCCTTTCAGCCAGGAGCATCGCCATGATCGACGCGCCCGTCAGTGGTGGATTGAAGGGCGCGCGCAACGGCACGCTCGCCGTCATGGTGTCGGGGCCGAAGGCTGCGTTTGAAACGGCGAGCCCGGTGATCGAGAATTTCGGCCGGATATTCTTCATGGGCGAGGTTCAGGGCTCCGCCCAGACCATGAAGCTTGCCAACAACCTGCTTGCAGCGGCGGCACTTGCGATCTCCTCCGAAGCGGTCGTAATGGGCGTCAAGGCAGGCCTCGATCCCAAGGTGATGATCGACGTCATCAACGCCTCGAGCGGCCGCAACAGCGCCACCGAGGACAAGTTCCCAAAATCCGTCCTGCCGCGCACCTTCGATTTCGGTTTCGCCACAGGCCTGTCCTTCAAGGATGTCCGGCTGTGCGTGGACGAGGCGGAGGCAATGGGCGTACCCATGGTGGTGGGCAGTGCCGTGCGCCAGTTGCTGAGCGTAACGAACCAGCTCTACGGGCCGGACTCCGATTTTACCTGTATGGTCAAAACGGTTGAGACATGGGCGCATGTGGAGGTCGGCTCAGCCCAGACCCCAGATGTCGCCAAAGCGAGCTGATCATGGGTGACTCCGAACGTTATGAAATCCATGCCGTTCGCTACGGTCATTTCGAGCGCCGCTCGGGCGAGAATTTCCTAGGCGGCGATACGCATGACGTTCCCATGCCGCTGGACTACTTCGTCTGGGCGATCGTCGGGCAGAAGCGCACCTTCATCGTCGACACCGGCTTCGACAAGCCGACCGGCGACAAACGCGGACGCAGTGTCGTCAGGCCCGTCGACGACGGCTTGGCGGCAATCGGCATCAATCATGTGGATGTCAGCGACGTCATCATCTCCCACATGCATTACGACCATTGCGGGAACCATCACCTATTTCCGAACGCGACCTTTCACCTGCAGGATGCGGAGATGGAGTTCGCGACCGGCCGCTGCATGTGCCACCATGCCATGCGCCATCCCTTCGAGGCCGAAGACGTCACCACCATGGTGCGGCGCGTCTTTGCGGGAAAAGTTTGCTTCCACGACCCGGAGTCGCAGATCGCGCCAGGCATCACGCTCCACAAGGTTGGCGGCCACTCGCGCGGATTGCAGGTGGTGCGGGTAGAAACCGACAATGGCGCGGTCGTGATCGCGTCCGACGCGGCCCATTTCTACGCCAACATGGAACGCGAAAAGCCTTTTCCCGTCTTCGACCGGCTGAGCGATGTGATCTTCGGGGTCGAGCGTATGAAACAACTCGCCAGTTCCCCCGCTCACATTGTTCCTGGACACGACCCGCTAGTGCTGAAGCGCTTCGCGCGTAGCCGCCAGGATGTAGAGGACATTGTTGCGTTAAACCGACCCAAAGGCTGACGCGTTGCCGTGGCAAGAGGTCTCTGCGGCACATCCCACAGATTTTGGACAACCAAGAGATCTCGTATGAACAAGTTTCCACACTTGTCCGTGCATTGAAACAATCGACGTCCGCTTTTGGAGGATGGCGCGGATCAGCGGAACGGCTGCAATGAGGCGCATTGCGGTCCGACGCCTTTGGGCCGGGAGCGGACTGGCAGCCTCCAGGATGATCTGGCAGAAAACCGACCTTACATCAACATAGTCTCGTTCGCGTCACGCCGGGCCGTCATGGCGACCACGTAGGCCAGCCCTGCGAGGATCAGTGGTAGTAGATGCCACCGTCGACATTGAGCGATTGTCCGGTGACGAACGCCGACAGCTCCGAAGCGAAGAACAGTACCGGCCCGACGACATCCTCTGGCGCGCCAAGACGCTTCAGCGCCGCGACCTCTTCCCAGTGGCGGATCGCGGCCTCGCTGCCCAGATTGTTCTTGCCCATCTCGGTCAGGATGATGCCAGGGCAAATCGCATTGACGGTGACGCCGTCCATGCCGACTTCCTGTGCGAGCACGCGGGTGAGCGTAATCACCACCGCCTTAGTCGCCGCGTAGTGGCCCTGCGTCGGCACGCCTTGGCGGCCGGCGATCGAGGCGATGTTGATCACCCGGCCCGATTTCTTGGCGCGCATATGCGGCAGCACCGCTTGGCACATCATCAGCACGCCCTTGGCGTTGATATCGAAATGCGCGTCCCAGTTGGCCTCGTCGAGGTCCTGGAGCAGGCTGGGCTTCAGGATGCCGGCATTGTTGACCAGCACGTCGATGCTGCCAGCGGCCTTAAGCAACGCCTGCGCCGTCGCTTCGATCTCCTTTTTCTTGCTGACATCCATCGTGTAGACATAGGCCTTGCGGCCGGCCGCCTCGATCTCGCCCCTGGTCACGTCGAGTTCCGCCGCCTGCGACGGCAAATCGGTGATGGCAACATCGAAACCCGCTTCGGAGAGCCCCTTCGCGAGCGCTCTGCCGATACCGCGGCTCGCGCCGGTGACGAGGGCCGTCTTGCCCTTGGCCTCAGGAAGAATGGTCATGCTGCTTCCACCTTTGATGTCTTGACGGGGAGCGAGTTCATCGCCGCCACCGTGTCGTCGAATGAAACGAGTTTGCCGTCGGAACCGAGTCCCATCGCCACCTTGGCGGCGACGGCGCTCGCAAAACGCGCGGATTGCTTGAGGTCCCAACCCTTGACGATGCCGACGATGATGCCCGCGGTGAAGGAGTCGCCGCAGCCCGTGGTGTCGAAGACCTCGACCTCGAAGGCCGGCAGATGAAAATCCTCGCCATGCTCGGGCGAGACATGGACGCCGTCGGCGCCAAGCGTGAGGATGCAGTTCTTCACGCCCCTGGCCTTGAAGAAGGCTGCGACGCGGGCCGGATCTCGGTCATGCGCCATCTCGCCGGCCTCGTCGATGCTCGGCACGAAATAGTCGATATAGTGCAGGCACGGTTCGACCAGCCGCCACGTTTCCGGCGTCGCCTGGATGAGATCGAAGGTGGTGACGCGGCCAAGCTCCTTGGCCCGCCTCAGCAGCCTGACGGTGGGCTCGCCGTCGAAGCGCTTCAGCAGGCCGGTGCCGCCGACATGGACGACGGTGGCGTCGAGTGCGGCATCAAGATCGGCATCGGCGACCTCGAACAAAGTGGCGGTGCCCGGCACATGCAATGCCGGCCGCTCGCCATTCGGCCGCACCGGCAGGATGGTGGAGGACGTCTGGAGGCTGCCGTCGCGGCGTACCAGGCCGCACTCGAGGCCATATTTCTTGAGCTTGGCGAGGAACCAGTCGCCCATGTCGTCGGTGCCGAGCGTGGTGACGGCCCGCGTCTTCAGGCCAAGGATGGCGCAGTCCATGCCGGTCGCGCCGGCCGTGCCGGCGACGGTCATGCGGATCTCCTCGATATAGTCGGCGCGGCCACCTTCGGGGATGCGCGAAACCGGGCGTCCCAGAATGTCGAGGACATAGAAGCCGATCGAGCTGATGTCGAATTGTGGCATGGCTGACTTGACCTTTCGAACTCAATGGGTGGCGCGGCGCAGGCCGAAGCTCACGGCCAGCACCAGGAAGACCAGCACGCCGATGCCGACCTGCTGCCAGTAAAAATTCCAGCCGACGAGCAGCAGCCCGTTCTTGACGATGGCAAGCAACAGCACGCCGAGCAGCGTGCCGACCACCGAGGGCTTGCGCTCGCGGCTGAGCGTCGTGCCTATGAAGGTGGCGCCGATGGCGTCGAGCAGGAAGGCGTTGCCCGACAGGGGCACGTAGGACTTCACCGTCGCTGACAGCAGGATGCCGGTCACGCCCGCCAGCAGCGCACAAAGCACATGCACCATCGACAATTCGCGCGGCACGCGGATGCCGGAATACCAGGCGACGCCGGGCTGCGCGCCCATCGCCTGCACATAGCGGCCGAAAACGGAGCGGTGCAGCAGCACGTGGACCGCGATGGCTGATAAGATCAGCACGATCACCGGTGTCGGCACGCCGAACAGAGCGGTGCGGGCGATGGCGTTGAACTGGTCGCCGGCATAGCCGCTGGTGAGGTAGATCGGCTGGCCGCCGCTGGTGGCAAGCTGCTGCGTGCTCTGGCCGATGAACAGCACGCCAAGCGTCGCCAGGAACGGGCTGATGTTGAGCCTGGTGATGAGAATTGCGTTGAGGATGCCGACGACCAGCGCGGCACCCAGCCCGCCGCCGACGCCGACCATCCCGCCATAGCCGGCGGCGAGCAGCATGACGAAGACCATGCTTGCCATGTCGACGGACACGCCGATGGACAGATCGATGCCGCCGGACGAGATGACAATGGTGAGCCCGAGCGCCACGATCGCCAGCATGACGACATTGTTGACCAGCACGTTGAAGAGGTTCGCCGGCGTCAGGAAGGTCGGGCTCGCCACCGCGAAGAAGACGACGATCGCCGCGAAAGCGACGAGCATGCTGTATTTGGCAAGGAAGGCGCGCAGGCCCATCTTGGCGCGGTCATTGGCCGAGTTGCTCATCGTGAACCCTCCGAGCCGCGGGCAAAGGATGTGATGGCCACCACCAGCAGGATCAGCGCGCCCTGCACGCCGTTTACCCAGTAACTTGAAACGTTGAGCAGTTGGAAGCCGTTGGCGAGCAGGCCGATGAACAACACGCTGAGCAGCGTGCCGCCCATGGTCGGCACGAAGCGGCGGGAGAAGACAGTGCCGAGCAGGGCGGCCGCCAGCACCGACAAAAGCAGTTCGCCGGAGCCGGGCGTGCTGGCCGAGAGCCGCGAAACGGTGAGTATACTCGCCACCGCCGCGCAGAAGCCGCTCAGCACATAGGTGAAGGACACGTAGAACGGCACGCTGAGACCGGCCGCTCGTGCAGCCTCGGGGTGCCCGCCGACCGCGTAGAGCCGCAGCCCGAACGCCGTGACATGGATGATGGCGATGATGATCGCGGAGAACACGATCAGCGCCCAGGCGAGCGCCGAGATGCCGAGGAAGCTCCCAGAGACCAGGAAGCCGAGCAGCGGGGAGGATGCGCCGACGACAGTGTTCTGGGTGAGCGTGAGTTCCATGCCGGCGGCGACGTTGAGCACGGCAAGCGTCGCCAGCAGCGGCAGGATGCCGAGACCGACCACGGCAAGGGCGTTCAGCGCCCCGACGGCCATGCCGACGGCGATGGCCGCGAGGACCGACAGGAAGTCGCCATAGCCCATCGACAACAGCGTCGCGTAGACGGCGGCGCACAGCCCCATATTGGCGGCGATCGACAGGTCGATACCGCCTTCGGTGACATCGGAGCCGCCGCCGATGATGACGGTCGTCATGCCATAGGCGAGTACGCCCAGGATCGCCGACTGCTCGACCACGTTGATGAGGTTGAAGGTCGAGGTGAAGCCCGGCGCGAAGACGACGAAATAGGCCATGATCGCAGCAAAGGCGGCAATCGCGCCGAGACGCACGACGATGGTGGCGAAGCGCCGGCCAGCACTTTTGCCGGTGGCGCGGGTTTCGTCGGACGCGCCGGCCTCGGTGTGGAGAGTTGTCGCGCTCATGCCGCCAACCCATCAGCATTCGAGCGGGCGCCTGACGAGGCCGCGAGCAGCGCGTCGCTGTTCATTGACGGGCCGGAGAAGGTGCCGGCAAGCCGGCCGCGATAGACGACCAGCGCGCGGTCGCAGACGCCGACCAGCTCGAGCAGGTCGGACGATAGAAGTAGGATCGCCGCACCCTCGCCCGCCAGCCGGTTCAACAGATTGTAAAT
Organism: Mesorhizobium sp. WSM4822; assembly: GCF_055811155.1. Taxonomy (NCBI): domain Bacteria; kingdom Pseudomonadati; phylum Pseudomonadota; class Alphaproteobacteria; order Hyphomicrobiales; family Phyllobacteriaceae; genus Mesorhizobium; species Mesorhizobium sp. WSM4822. The sequence continues at coordinate 134,418 of NZ_JBVVQM010000012.1, forward strand.
CTCGACCTTGGCGCCGACATCGACGGCCACCGTCGGCTCGTCCAGCACATAGACCCGCGACTGACAGCTGAGCCACTTGGCGATCGCCACCTTCTGCTGGTTGCCCCCGGAGAGTTCGCGCACCAGCGCATCGCGATGCGGCGTCTTGATCGACAGCTCCTTGATCAGCCCATCGACCGCCTGGTTCTCGTTGCCGCGGCTGACCAGACCGTTTCTCGAATAGCGGCGCAGGCTGGCCAGCGAAACATTCTCGCGCACCGACAGGCCGAGCGCCACGCCATGGGCGCGGCGATCCTCGGGCAGCATGGCGATGCCGCTGCGCACCGCCTTGACCGGCGTCGACAGCGACAGCGCCTTCCCCTCGACCTTGATCGAGCCGCCCTCGGCGGTCTTGAGGCCGAACAGGCACTGCACGATTTCCTTGGCGCCGGATCCGAGCAGGCCGGTGAGGCCGACGATCTCGCCGGCGCGAATGTTGAAGCCGATGTTTTCGAAACCGCCGCCGAGACGCAGATTGGCGACTTCGAGCACCGGCGCGCCCAAGACGACGGAACGCTTGGGAAACATCTCGCCGACATCGCGGGCGATCATCATCGAGATGATCTCGTCGATCGATGTCTCGCGCGGGTCGACCATGCCGACGTCGGTGCCATTGCGCATCACGGTGACGCGGTCGCAGAGCTTCTCGATTTCCTGCATGTAGTGGGAAATGAAGACCACCGCGATGCCGTCGTCGCGCAGCCGCCGCAGCACGTCGAACAGACTGTCCACCTCGCGCTTGACCAGGGCCGCCGTCGGTTCGTCGAGCACCAGCACCGAGGCTTTCTGCGCCAGCGCCCGCGTGATCTGCACCACTTTCTGCTGTGCCGTCGTCAGGTCCTTGACCAGGGTTCCCGCCGGCAATTCCATGCCGAAGAACCGCTGCAACAGATCAGCTGCCTTGCGCTCCATGGCGCGGCGGCTGACGAAGGGGCCGAAGCCGATTTCGTGGCCGAGGAACACCGCCTCGCCGACGGTTGCGGTCGGCACCAGCAGCCTGTCCTGATGGATGAAATGCACGCCGAGTTTTTCGACCGATGCCGGCGAAAGGGCGGTAACGGTCTCGCCATTGATGACAATAGTTCCGCTGTCCGGTTTGATGATACCGGCCAGCACCTTGATGATCGTCGACTTGCCGGCGCCGTTCTGGCCGACAAGGCCGAGGATCGAACCGCGCACGATCTCGAGGTTCGCGTTCTCCAGCGCTCGCACCGGACCGAACCGCTTCGATATATTGCTCATCGATACAGCAATTTCACGCTTTGCTGTCTGCATGGCCGTCAACCCTGGTTGATGGTGGCGGGCAGCCATTTCGCTGGATGCCCGCCCGCCGTTTCGCTCAGCCTATTTAACGCCAGCCTTCTCGGCCGCGTCGAGGAACGGTTTTCCCTTTTCGGCGGCATTTTCCTTGTTGATCAGCACCGCGGGCACGAAGGTGAAGGGCGCGACCTTCTGGCCGGCAAGATATCTGGCGGCATTGTCGACCGATGTCTTGCCGATTTCATAGGGCTGCTGCGCTGCCACGGCACCGGCGGACGACTTCGGATCCATCACCATCTTGATGACTTCCGGGCTGCCGTCGATGCCATAGGTCTTGACCTCGTTGCGGCCGGCGGCTTCGACCGCCTGCGTGGCGCCGATCTGCGGCACGTCCCAGCAGGCCCAGACCGCGCCGATCGAGCCCTTCTCGGGCGACTTGGTCAGCATGTCGGTGACGTTGGAATAGGCGCTCTGCACGGTGTTCGGGATGACGTCGCGCAGTTCCGGCTCGACGATCTTCACATCGGGGAACGAGGTCAGCACATATTTCAGCTGGTCGTAGCGGATCTTGCAGACCGGCACGCTGTAGAAGCCGTTGAAGACCAGCACATTGCCCTTGCCGCCCATGTCGGCGACCATCTGCAGAGCGATCTCGGCGCCGATATTGTAGTTGTTGGACGTGGTGTTGTTGATCGCGTGCGGCGTCGCGGTGTCGACGGTGAACAGCGGGATGCCGGCGTCGCGGATCTTCTGCAGCCACGGGTTCAGCACTTCGAGGTTGCCGAGCTGCTCGATGATGGCGTCGGGCTTCTGCGCGATCAGCGTCTGCAGCTGCGCGATTTGCTGCTGGTCCTTGCGGCCGGCATCGAGCGCGATGACTTCGCCGCCGAGCTCCTTCACGCGGTCCTGGATGCCGCGAAACGCCATCAGGTCCCAGTAATGGTCCGTGCCGATGGCGGAAACGCCGATGCGCTTGCCCTTCAGCGACAGTTCCTCGGCACTCACGCTCGAGATGGCAGCCAGGCTGCAAGCCGCCGCCAACCCCAAAGCGAGCGCTTTGACGAGGCCTTTCATTGATCCGGTCATTTCATTTCCTCCCTTGTTGATCGCTCCGGACCTTCCCGGAGGATTCTGTCAGATGACCGCCGCTCAGGCAGCAGCCTCCTTGTCGCGCAGGCCGTAGCTGGCCATGCGGCTGATGACGTTTTCGATCTCTTCCTCGGACAGGATCGGCGGCTCGCCGATCTGAAGGGCGCCGTGATACTGGCGCGCCAGCGTTTCCACCTCGACCGCCAGCCACATCGCCTGGCTGAGGCTGGAGCCGACCGAAATCATGCCGTGCTGTGCAAGCAGGCAGGCCTTGCGGTCGCGCAGCGCCTCCACCGCATGCGCCGAGAGCTCCGCCGTGCCGAAGGTGGCGTAGGGCGCACAGCGAATGTCGCTGCCGCCGGCGACCGCGACCATGTAGTGGATCGCCGGTATCTTCCGGCCCATGATGGCGATGGTCGTGCAGTAGGTCGGATGCGCGTGGACGACCGCGTTGACCTCGGGCCGCGCCTTCATGATGTCGAGATGGAAGCGCCATTCGCTCGAGGGCGGCAGGCGCCCGTCGACCTCGCCGTCCCAGGCCATGAAGACGATGTCCTCGGGCACCAGTGTCTCGTAAGGCGTGCTGGTCGGCGAGATCAGCATGCCTTCGCCATGGCGCCGGCTGACATTGCCTGACGTACCCTGATTGATGCCCAGCGCATTCATCTCGAGGCAGGCGTCGATGATTGCCTGGCGTGCCTCTAGGTCCGAAACGATCATGCGATATTCCAATCCTTGCTCGGCCCGTCACCAGGCCGTGTAGCCGCCATCGATCGACAGGATCGCGCCGGTGACGTAGCTCGACGCCGGCGAGGCGAGAAACAGGATCGCCGAAGCGATCTCGTGCGGCTCGCCGAGCCGGCCCATCGGCGTCATGTCGATCCAGGTGTTGAAGAGTTCGGGGCGCTCGCGCATTTTCAGCGTCATCTCCGTCCCGACATAACCTGGCGCGAGCGCGTTGACGCGCACACCTGATTTTGCCCATTCGACGGCAAGCGCCTTGGTCATCATGTGCACGGCGCCCTTGCTCACCATGTAGGAGGGCGCGGTCTGCGGACGGTTGATGATCAGGCCCGACATCGAGCCGAGATTGACGATCGAGCCCTTCTTGCGGGCGACCATGGAGCGGCCGAAGGCACGCGAGGCCCAGTAGACGCCGTTGACGTTGACATCCATCACCTGGCGCCATTCCTCGTCGGATGTGTCGAGCGCGGTGTTGAGGCGGGCGATGCCGGCGCTGTTGACCAGTATGTCGACCTGGCCGAAATCGCTGACGATCCGGGCGGCTATCGCCTCGACGGCACGTGGATCGGTGACGTCGAGCACGCGGCCATCGACGCTTGCGACACCGGCCCCCTTAAGCGCCTCGGCGGCTGCATCCAGGCCTTGCATATTCATGTCGAGCAGGACGATGCGCGCGCCGCAGGTGCCGAGCGCCTTGGCGGCCTCCAGACCGATGCCGCTGGCACCGCCGGTGACGACGGCAACCTCGCCCGTCAGGTCGAATTGCGACCGGTAGTCCATGCTAATCCTCCATCAGGCGAGGCTTGAACGCGGGCAAAACCTTCCCCTCGACACCAACGTGGCGTCGCAAGCCGATCGATCCTGATAATGCGTTAGGGGTCAGGCTCCTCCCGACCCATGGCAAGGACGTTACAGAAGCTTCCCGGGTTCGTCAATCTGGTTATAACCAGAAAACAGAATGTTTTGACGGATCATATTCAGGTGCGATCGACGCCGTTCACTGTCGCCGACGGCTGCTCGACCGCCATGTGGATGCGGGCGACGGAAGAGTTGTAGAAGGCCTCGTAATATTCGAGCGCCGCACCGTCGGCATCATAGGCGATCGACTCGATTTCGATCAGCGGTGTGTTGGCGGCGACGCCCATCTCCTCGGCCTCTTCCTTGGTGGGCAATGCCGCGCGCAGCCAACGGTCGGCGCGCTTCACCGTCAGGCCGAACACCGCGCGGATGGTGCCGAAAATCGACTGGTTTTCCGAAAGGATGTTTTCGAGCCCCGGCACCCTGTGCCCCGGCAGGCTGATGCGTGTCATGGTGATCGGCGCGCCGTCGGTCATGTAGACGCGGCTGATGCGGACCACGCTGCCATTGGCGGGAATGCCGAAGACTTTGGACTCTTTCTCGCTCGGCGGGCACCGGTAGATTTCGAGCGTGCGCGTCGAGACCTTGTGGCCCTTCGCCGTCAGGTCGTCGAACACGCCGAGATTGGCGGTCATGAAGTCGACATGCTCGCGCGGTGCGGCGACGAACATGCCCTTGCGCGGCATCTTGATGATGCGGCCTTCGCTGGACAGCGAGCCGATCGCGGCACGCACGACCGGACGCGAGACGCCGAAGAAGTCGCACAGCGCCTGCTCGGAAGGGATGCGCGAATTGGCCGCCAGCAGACCGGTGTTGATGGCTTCCTCGACCTGGTTGCGCAATTGCACCCACAGCGGTGCCGCCTCGTCGCGGTTGAGCTCGACCTTGGAGCCGATCGAGCGGAACGCCTCGGCCGCTCCGGCATCTTCCTGGTCGTAGCGAGGACGCCCACGCATTCTGGTCGTTTGTTCCATTTCGGTCCCGCCGCAAAATGATTTGCCGCGACTCAAGAAGCGGCAGCGTCCTCCCTAACGGAGCCCGCCAGCCATATTCATGCTCTCCGGCAAGTTTCGCAACCATAGCATGGCCACGGCTCCAAGAAGCGGCCCGGGAACCAGCAGCAGGAAGGCCCAGCGCCAGCCGCCGACAAGGTCGGCGAAGCGCGGCGTCAACCAGATGGCCAGCACCGTCAGCGCGAAGCCGGCGCCGAGCTGCACCGACAGCGCCGTGCCGACGAAGCGGCGGTCGGCAAGCTCGGTGACGGCAGCTGAAAACTGCGCGGAATCGCCGACCACCGAAATGCCCCAGACGATGGCAACCAGCATGAACAGCCAGAGCGGCCCGGTGAACAGGAAGCCCATGAGCAGTGCGCAGCTTCCCGAGACGATCATCATGCCGGCTGTGGTCGCCGTTCGGCCGATCCGGTCCGACAGATAGCCTCCGAGCAGGCAGCCGAGAATTCCGGACGCAATGATGAAGAAGGTCGATAGCGACGCGGCTGCCGTCGTCCCAACGGCCTGCGCCTCGAAGGCGGCACGCGTATAGGCAAGCAGCCACGCCCACATGGCATAGAGTTCCCACATGTGTCCGAGATAGCCGAGATTGGCGAGCAGCAGCGGCTTTTCGCGAAACACCTGGCCGATGCGCGACGGCTCGAACACCGCCTTTCCGAAGGGATAAGGCCCTTCCCTGGCGAACTGCAGGAACAGCAGTGCGCCGATCGCCGTCGCCAGGCTGGCTGCGGCGACCACCGGCCGCCAGTCGAGCGCGCTCAAGGCGGCGCGGAAGAGATGTGGCAGTGCCGAGCCAATGGTCAGCGCGCCAATGACCGCGCCGAGCGCCAGCCCCCTGTCGCGCGTGAACCAGGTTGCGACCAGCTTCAACGCCGGCGGATAGACCCCGGCAAGTGCTGCGCCGGTGACGATGCGCGCGGCGATGGCACCGCCCGGGTCGGGATGAAACAGCAGGCTGGCATTGGCGAGCGCGGCAACAAAAGCTGCGGCGGCCATAAGGCGGCTGAGCCGCACCAGGTCGGGAAGGTTGACCAGGCTCGCCGCCAGCGCGCCGATCACGAAGCCGACCTGGACGCCGTTGGTCAGCCACGCCTCGGCGCCAGAACCGATAGCCAGTTCCTGCTTCAGCTCGGGCAGGATGGCGGTCGCCGAAAACCAGGTGGTCAGCGACAGAACGACAGCCAGGCAAAGCAGCGACAGCACGCGCCAGCGTTCGCTGTCGGCCGCCATGCCAGGACGGCTGTCGTCCACCGCACTCACGCGCCTAGCAGCGGAACGGTGAACACCGTGGCCGTGCCGGTGAGACAAAGCTCGCCCTGGCCGTTGCGCACTGATGTCTCGATCTTGCAGATCGGCTTGTCAGGGCGCACCTCCTTGACCTCGACGCGTCCGGTGATCTCCTCGTCAACGCCTACGGCCTTGACGAACTTCCAGGCGACTTCAAGGAACACGGTCCCTGGTCCAGGCAGGTCTTCGGCGACCAGCGCATTGAGGATGCCTGAGGTGACGCCGCCCTGGACGATCAATTTGCCGAACACCGATTTCTCGGCCAGCGCGCGGTCATAGTGCAGCGGATTGCGGTCGCCGGTGATGTCGGTGAAGGCCTCGATATCGCTGGCGCGCGTGCGGCGCGTGCGCTCGGCCAAGGCGCCGACTTCCGGACGACCCTTGACCACACCTACCCAGCCATCTTTCGTCTCGGTGCTCATTGCGGCTTCTCCTCTGTTGCGGTTTCCACTGATTTGAAGGCTGGCAGGACGCGACCGCCGATGGCTGTCGGTGCGAGCAGCAGCGCGTCTCCGACGTGCGGTGGCTGCGCGCCGGTCAGGATGAAGCTCAGCATGGTCGGGCCTTCGGCCAATTCGACCAGCCCGACCACATAGGGAGCGGCCGGCAGCCAGCCGGGATGGCCCGGCTTGCCCACTTGCGAAAAGGATTTCAGTCGGCCCTTGCCCGACGCCTCTTTCCAGACCAGGCGCTTGCCCCAGCAATGCGGGCACATCGGGCGCGGATAGAACACGGCCTTGCCGCAGTCCTCGCAGTGCTGGATTTTAAGCTGCCCTTGCGCCGCCGCGTCCCAGAACGGCTGGGTCAGCGTGGTGATCGTCGGACCGGGGGTCTTGAGTGCACTGAGATCGACGGACATCAGGCGGCTCCCAGCACAAGCGCGGTCGCCTCGCTCATCGTCGCGCCATTGCCGGTGACCAGCGCGAGCTCGGCCTTGCCGATCTGGCGTTCGCCCGCCTCGCCGCGCAGTTGACGCACCGCCTCGACGACATGCGTCATGCCGCCGGCAAGGTCGGGCTGGCCGAAGCCGAGCTGGCCGCCATGCGTGTTGAGCGGCTTGTCGCCTTGGTGCGAAAGATCGTGGTCGCGCAGCCACGCGCCAAACTGGCCCGGCGCACAGAGACCGGCGTCCTCGATCGTCGTGGCGACCATGATCGTGTAGCAGTCGTAGAGCGACAGGAGATCCATGTCATCGGCCCTGGTGCCGGACTGCGCGAAGGCCCGCGCCATGGCGCTCTTCAGCGGACCGGAGGTGAGGCAGGGCGCCTGGCTGACCGCGCGATGCGTGACCTTCTCGCCGGCCCCCAGCAAATGCACGGGACGCTTGCGCAGCGAACGCGCGCGCTCGGCCGAGGTGACGACAACTGCCTCGCCGCCGGCGACTGGCATGACGATTTCATAGAGATGCAGCGGCGAAGAGATCATCGGCGAGGCCAGCACCATCTCCACATCCGCCGGCTTGCCGAAGAAGATCGCGTCTGGGTTGAGCTGTGCGTTGGCCCGTGCCGCCGCGGCAATCAGCGCGAAATCCCTGGCGGTCGAGCCATGCGCCGCCATATGCGCCTGCATCAGCAGCGCGTAGGAGATATTGGCGCCCGAAGCGCCGAACGGCACGTCGAACTCGCGGATCGGATTGCGGTTGGGCGATCGCGGTGCAACCTCTTCGCGGTTGTTGGCGAGGACGCACAGCACTGTCTCGCACATGCCGGCCTCGATCGCCGCCGCTGCGCGCCAGACCATGCCGGCACCCGAAGCGCCGCCGAGGTCGACGACATTGGCCATGGCCGGCGCCAGCCCGAGATACTCAGCGACGGTCGCCGGAACATGCTGCGGCGTCTCGCCGACCTGCGGCCCGACCAGCAGCCCATCGATCGCCGCCGGCTCCAGCCCGGCATCGAGCACGGCCAGACGGGAGACCTCGGCGATCATCTCCAGCGTCGCCACGCCGCTGGTCAGGCGTTGCGGTTTCAATTCGCCGATGCCGACGATCGCTCCCTTGGCCCGGATCATGCCGCCTTGCTCCGGTCGAGCGCGCGGTATTCCTCGAGGCATGCGGGATTGGCGAGCGAAGCCATATTCTTCACCGGCTTGCCCTCGAGTGTGGTGCGGGCGGCCCCTTCCACCCTCTTGCCGTTGAGCGTGTAGGGCACGGCCTGCACCGCATGGATGCGGTGCGGCACGTGGCGCGGCGATGCGCCCGCACGAATGGCGCGGCGGATCTGCCCAGCGAACTCAGGCGTCAGCTCAAAACCGTCGCTGAGCTTGACGCAAAGCACGATCTCCTCATCGCCTTCGACCGGCGCGCCGAACACCAGGCAATCCTCGATCTCGGCAAAGGTTTCGCAGACGGCGTAGATTTCGGCCGTGCCGATGCGCACGCCGCCGGGCTTCAACGTCGTGTCCGAGCGGCCATGGATGATCCCCGAGCCATGCAGGCTCACCTCGGCGACATCGCCATGCGTCCAGATTTCCCGGCGTGCGGCGAAATAGGTGGCGTGGTAGCGCGCGTCGCCGTCCTTGCCCCAGAAGGTCAGCGGCATGGACGGGAACGGTTCGGTGCAGACGAGATCGCCCTGCCGGCCGATGACCGGCGCGTTACGCTCGTCCATCACCGCCACCGCAAGGCCAAGCCCCTTCACCGTCAGTTCGCCACGGCGAACGGCGTGGAGCGGCGAACCGAGCAGGAAACAGCCGATGATCTCGGTGCCGCCCGAGATCGAGGCGAAGATCATGTCGTGCTTCACATTCTCGTAGACCCAGTCGAACTGGCCGGGAGAGACCGGCGCGCCGGCCGAAAGCAGCGAGCGCAGCGATGACAGGTCGTGCAAGCGCCCAGGCGCGTAGCCTTCGGCGGCAAGTGTCGCCAGATATTTCGGGCTGGTGCCGAAATGGGTGACGCGTGCGCGCTCCGCCATTGTCCACAGCGGGCTGGCGTCGAGGCCATCAGCGGTCTTCAGGATCGGCGCGCCGTCATAGAGCACAACAGCCGCGCCGCAGGCGAGGCCCGAGATCAACCAATGGTACATCATCCAGGCCGTGTTGGTGTACCAGCTCATCACGTCGCCGGGGCGGACGTCGCCATGCAGCAGATGCTCCTTCAGATGTTGGAGCAGCACGCCCCCGGTGCGATGGACGATCGCCTTTGGCGCGCCCGTGGTGCCCGAGGTGTAGAGCACATAGGCCGGATGATCGAAGGGCACGCGTTCGAACTTCAGCGCACCGTCGCTGCCGAAATCGTCGAAGGCGAGACAGGTCGCCGCGCAGTCCGCCTCTGCGCGCGGCTCGTCGGTCAGCACCAGCGTGGTCACCGTCGGCATCGCCGCAACGATCTCGGCCAACCGATCGGAGATGTCGTGCTTCTTGCCCGCATAGCGGTAGCGCGGTGTTGCAAACAACACCTTCACGCCGATCTGGCCGAGGCGGTCGACGATCGCCGCAGCGCCGAAATCCGGCGAGCAAGACGACCAGACGGCGCCGACCGAAAGCGTCGCCAGAAGCGCCACGAGACCTTCGACACGATTGGGCAGGATACCACCGACGCTGTCGCCCCTCGCCACGCCTGCCGCGCGCAGGCCATGCGCTATCCTGGCGACGCGCCCGCGCAACTCACAGAGGGTGACGGTGCGGAAATGGCCGCTCTCGTCGGCCTCGATGACCGCAACCCGATCATCGTCGCCCCGCAACAGATTCTCCGCGAGATTAAGCGATGCGTCGGGAAAGAATTGGCTCCGCGTCATCGGCGCCTGGTCGTCGCGCAGGAAAGATCGCGTGCCCGGATCGCCGGTCACACCGGCAAAGTCCCACACCGCCCGCCAGAACGCGCCAAGGTCACTGATCGACCAGCGATGCATCGTCTCGTAGTCATGCGGGCTGAAGCCGTTGGCTGTCGCGAAGCGCGCAAGATTCGAGAATTGGAACGCGGCCGGCGCCGGCGTCCAAAGCACGGATGACATGAATTTCCTCCCGGAATGCAGGCCGGCGCGAAGCCGTCATCTTGTCTGCAAGTCACTTTCAGATTATTGGTTATAACCAGAATGTCAAGCGGCGAACACGCCCTCTGTGCCGCACCAATGGAGGACAGGAAATTGCAGGATGCAGTGTACATCGTCGCCGCCAAACGCACGCCGATCGGCAAGCTCAACGGCGCGCTCGCCGGCCTCTCCGCCGCGGAACTGGGTGGGCAGCTTATTCAAGCGATGCTGGCCGAAACCGGGCTTGCGCCTGATGCCGTCGGCGAGGTGATCATGGGCCAGGTGCTGACCGGCGGCGCCGGGCAGAACCCGGCAAGACAGGCATCGCTCAGGGCCGGCCTGCCGGTCAGCGTACCCGCGATGACGATCAACAAGGTGTGCGGCGCTGGCCAGAAATCGATCCATCTTGCCGCGCAGGCCATTCGCTGCGGCGACGCCGATTGCATCATCGCCGGCGGCCAGGACTCGATGACGTCCGCGCCGCATTTTATTCCAGGCATTCGCGGCGGCGTGCGCATGGGCGACCAGATCGTCAAGGATTCGATGATCACCGACGGGCTGTGGGACGCCTTCCATCAGGTCCATATGGGCGTCACGGTCGAGTCCCTGGCGCAGCGTTGCCAGATCACGCGCGATGAGCAGGACCGTTTCGCGTTGCGTTCGCAGGAGAAGGCCGACGCCGCTATCCGCTCGGGAAGGTTCGACGATGAGATTGTCCCTGTCTCGGTAAAGACAAGGCAGGGTGATGTCGTCATCGACCGTGACGAGCATCCAAACCCCTCGACCACCCTCGAAGGACTTGGCCGGCTGAAGCCGGTCTTCGATCCGGCGGGGACAATCACCGCCGGCAACGCCTCCGGGCTCAACGATGGTGCTGCCGCCGTGTTGGTTATGTCGGAGACACGGATGAACGAACTCGGGCTAACGCCCCTCGCCCGAGTTGCGTCCTATGCTTCAGCGGGGGTCGAGCCGATGGATATGGGGCTGGGACCAGTCGCTGCCTCACGCCTTGCGCTGCAGAAGGCCGGCTGGCAGGCGGCCGACCTCGACGCCATGGAGATCAACGAAGCCTTCGCCGCACAGGCCCTCGCCGTCAATCGCGAGATGGGCTGGAACGAGGAGATCATCAACATCAGCGGCGGCGCCATCGCGCTCGGCCATCCGTTGGCCGGGTCCGGCTGCCGCATCGTAGTGACGCTGCTCCACGAGATGACGAGGCGCAAGGCCCGCAAAGGCCTGGCCTCACTTTGCATCGGCGGCGGCCAAGGCGTGGCGATCTGCCTGGAGCGGTGATCCGAGACTCTAAGCAGCTGTCGTGTGAAAGCGGTGCACAATGGCCTGGCCACGCCACCTCCAAGATTTCGACCCGGCGCGAGGATTGCGTAGCGGAAGCCAATCACTGATCGCGCAAATAGAAAGGTAAAAAGAACCGCGAGGATACCTCCGATTGCACCGAAAATGCGCATGCCGAACAGCGTGGGGCCGAACATGGCTAATGCTATCGAGTCAAGGAAGTAGTAGAGATTCGCGCGGCCAAACCAGCCCACACCCACAATGGGTGGCGGCGAAGCGCCCAAAAATTCCATAGCGTTGTTCGCCTGCGCCGCTGCATCTCCATCAACCCTGTGGGGGAAGTCTGCCAGCGCGATGACATAAAGAGCGGCTGCGAGAACGAGGACGCAGCCAACGGCAATCATCTTGGCGAGCGGGCGAGAAGTGCTGCAAGATGGCAAACGGAACGGTTCGCGCACAGCGAACACAATCACGATGGCGAGAATATGCATCGCCAACCCGCTATTGCGGGAGCACCCGCCGGGTTCAAGTGAACGGAAACTTGCCCGATGACCAGGCATGCTAGCGCTCCAACTACCCCGCTGGCACTAAGATACATCGCCTGACGGGCGGCCGTGTTGTGTCGAGCAAAGCGCCTGCGCTTGCCATCAGCGCCCCTCACGCCATCGTCACCCTCTCAAAAAGTTCGACTGCCCACTTTGTCACCCTTCGCCGGATACGCAAGAAGGCCGTTCGCCGCGCGATGACGCCACCATTCTCGAGGCGCAAAGCCTATCATGGCTCGGACCGAACTGTCGTTACGCGAAGGTCCGGAAAAGCGATTGAGTGCGGGCATTTGAAGCGGTCCAAGCATTCCAGCCGCTTTGCGCCCGCGCGGTGCGATGATTCGGCGCGCCTGCATTTGATCAGCTTGAGGAAATAGCGCCGGTCGGTTTGCTCTCAGATGGGGAGGAGGTGGACGTGGTTTGACCCACTCTGCATAGTCGTCGGGCAGCATGTCTTCCAGCTATATGAGATTGTGCTTTTCCGGGGAGAGGCCCAAGCTATCGGGAAGGGCGTGGTCGGCTATCGAATCAGTGCTCAAACTGCGATGGAAATCCCGCAACTTCAGATGCCGATGATCAGACCTCTCAAACGTTCTACGCAATCCCAACAAGTGCTGGTTACGGGAGGTTCCGGCTTCCTCGGTATGTACTGTATTTTGCAGCTGCTCGATCTTGGATACCGGGTTAGATGCACTGTACGCTCGCTGACACGCGAACCAGAAGTTCGTCGTACACTCGAGCAGATGGGCGCATCATCAATTGGCGCTTCTCTTTCCTTCATCGAGGCAGATTTGAGTGCCGATCCCGGCTGGGATGATGCCGCCGCCGGTAGCTCCTACGTGCTACATGTCGCCTCTCCATTTGCCGTTGGACAAAAGGATGGCAATATTGACACCATCGGCATCGCCAGATCTGGCACACTACGAGTGTTGCGAGCAGCACATGAAGCGAAGGTTAAACGGCTGGTGATCACATCGTCATTCGTTGCCATGAGTTACGCTCGCGATATGGACACCGCTGAATTCACTGAGGCCGATTGGAGTGACTTGAGCATTCCCACTCTCACCGCCTACGTCAGATCGAAGACGTTAGCCGAAAAAGATGCCTGGGATTTTGTGAGGCGAAAAGGTGGGCCAGAGCTTACAGCAGTAAACCCGACGGTGATATTGGGGCCGGTCATGTGCCCCGACTATTCTCCGTCAATTTCACTCATCCAACGTATGCTGGACGGAAATCTGCCGTTAGCTCCGAAGCTTTCCTACGGGATCGTGGACGTCCGCGACGTCGCCGATCTACACATTCGCGCTATGACCGATCCTGCAGCAAATGGCGAGCGGTTCGTTGCAATAGCGGGTGAAACGATGAGCATATACGAGATAGCCCGGGTGCTCAGGTCGCGGCTGGGTGCTCATGGAGCAAAAGCGCCGCGATTTGAGATGCCAAACTGGGCGATGCGACTTCTCGCTTTGGTCAGTCCTGCGGCAAATCAAGTGAAATCTGATCTCGGCAAAGAAAGGCGCGCTGGCAATGAAAAAGCGCGCTCCTTGCTTGGATGGTCGCCTCGATCGAACGAAGAGGCAATCATGGCGACCTGTGAAAGTCTGCTAAGGCTTAAACTTGTAAAATAGGAATTTGAGATCGGAAAACAGGTTGGCATGGGCGTTCGGCCGGACTCCGAGACTTTCGACTACGTGATCGTTGGCGCGGGTACCGCAGGCTCTCTTCTGGCCGCCCGACTTGCCAAAGAACCAGGCATTACAGTGTGCGTGCTGGAAGCAGGACCTGGCGACCTCAGGCCAGATGTGCGGGTCCCGGCAGGCTATGTGAAGGCTCTGACACAGCCCTCCATCGGCTGGAACTTCAGATCGCAGCCGATTCCCGAAGGCCAGGCCCTTCCGCTCTATCAGGGCCGGATCGTTGGCGGCTCCTCATCCATCAACGGGATGATCTATGTGCGGGGCCAGCCTGAGGATTTCGACTACTGGGCGTCGCTGGGTCTTCCGGGATGGAGCTACCGCGATGTGCTGCCTTACTTCAAACGAAGCGAAACGCGCATCGGGTTTGGCGACGATACGGTTCGCGGACGCGCGGGCCCGATCACGGTGGGCGACGTGGGCTGGTCGCATCATACATCGGACGCATTTGTCAAAGCTGCCCAAGGGGCGGGATGGGATTGGAACCCAGACTATAACAGCGGCACGCAAGAAGGCGTCGCCTATGTTCAGCAGACGGTGCGACGCGGTTGGCGCGCGACGCCGGCGATCGCGATGCTGCGAACCGCGCTGCGTAGCGGCAGCATCGATCTGAAAACGCGAGCGCGTGCTGTCCAGATCATGTTCGACAAGCAGCGGGCGATCGGTGTCCGCTATGTGCGTTCGCGAGGCGGAGTTGAAAAAACTGTGATGGCGAAGCGCGAGGTCATCCTCTGCTGCGGAGCGATCAACACGCCCCGGCTTCTTCAGGTGTCAGGCGTTGGCGATGGAGAAATGCTTGCAAAGATTGGCGTGCCGGTTGTGCACCACCTCCCCGGAGTCGGCGAAAATCTCAGAGATCATTTTGTCTCCCGCATCGTGATGCGGGCAAGAGATGGCGTGACGACGCTCAATCAGATAGCGCGCGGCCCGAGATTGCTGGCTGAAGGAGTTCGATGGATGCTTGGCCGACCAAGCGCGCTGACGCTTTCCCCGTCGCATGTCTTTCTCTCCTGCCGCTCCGACCCTGAGCTGTCGCGGCCCGATCTGCAATGCATGTTCACCCCCGGCAGCTTTGGCCGGAATCGCGCCGGTCATCTTGACAGCCTTGCGGGAGTAACGGGCGCTTGGTGGCAGCATCGCCCGAAAAGTCAGGGATATGTGCGGGCGCTGACAAAGGACATGTTTGTCGATCCCGAGATTCAGCCGAACTACCTTGCGGCTCTGGCCGATCAGACGACCATGATTTCCGGAATGCGGTTGATGTCAACGCTGTTGACCCGCGTAGAATTGGCTCCGGTCCTTTCCGAAATGATCCAGCCACCAAGCATGCCCGGTACGGACGAAGAGATTCTCGCCTTTTGCCGCGCATCCGGGACCGCTGGCTGCCACTTTGTCGGCACGGCTCGGATGGGTCCGGACGGCGATCCCCTGAGTGTCGTAGACGATCAACTGCGCGTACATGGGATCGAAAAGCTTCGCGTTGCCGACGCTTCGATCATGCCGACGATACCGTCCGCCAATACCTACGCTCCAACAATGATGATTGGCGAGAAAGCCGCAGTGATGTTGCTCAGCTGATTGCGGGCGGAATACCGGATAGCTCGCTTTGAGGCTCGGCAATCAATTGGACCGGAGTGGCCATTACGCAGATGTTGAGCGTCGAAATCGTTTCGGATTCGGCGTCCTTGTTCTTGCGATCAAACCAGTGGATCAGTCGGATACCGGCCGACACCGGATTGAAGCGGTGAAGTGCACTCGAATCTCCCGTGCCGCGTTCCGCGCTTTGCGCCCAGTTTTGCGGAAGCAGCCGCTTTTCGAGCAGCGGCTTCCCAAGCCCGTAGACGATATTGTGGACAAAGGGCATGCAGTAGTGGGTGTGGTTTACGACTTGTCCGATATCGAAACCTGCAGCTTCAACCTCGCCGAGCAAGAGTTCATGATCGTACAGACGCTCATGATTCGCCCATATTCCGGAGAGCAGTCCCGTGCGGATAGGCGTTCCAAGGGTGCGCTCGAGCAACCAATTGATCGGGTCCCACAGGAAAGGATAGTTTGCGTTGGGAACCGTTATCAGCAACAACCCCTCAGGGCGAAGGACGCGGCGCGCTTCTTTCAGGGCGGCGATAGGCATGGGAAGATGTTCGAGAAGTTCCGACATGACGACAGCGTCAAAGCTTTCATCCGGAAAGGGCAGATGGTCGGCGGACACATCCTGGACGACGGCGCCGAAACGCTCAGCCTGAAGCCGCGCTGTGGAAAGTGGTTCAGCGTCTCGTTCCACGCCCACGATTTGGGCGCCTAGCGAATGATAGAGGGGGAAATAAAATCCACGGCCGCAACCGATATCCAGAAGACTGTACGGCTGGCCTAGGAAACGGTCCCAAAGATTGGAACCTATCCATATCGCCCGACGTCGGAAAGCCGGATCCGCCTCGTTCTGAAATATCCGCTCGGCAATTGACCTGCCGCTATTCATTCCCTGCATTCCGCCGCAATCCTCATCTTCGACCCGGGGCAAGGCACATCTAGTCCGCGAGATAAAAAAGTGAAATACACTGAAAATGATGGAAGCGGGAGTGCGGTTGGAAGAGCCAAGGGCTTTGCGCTTTGTCTTACCTACCACCTCCCCAACGTTAGCGGCCTAACCCTGTCGGCACACGAAGTGGCGCTCTACGTCAAAAGTCTCGGTTTTCCAGTCAAGGTATTTGCCGGCCGCGTTCCTGACGATGCCCCGCGCCATGACACGGTCGATGGCCTCGAAATTGTCCGTACTCGCGCGATCTTTAGATTGGGCAAGGCTTTGGTGATGCCCACCTATGCGATGGACCTGTGGCGTTCGCTCGATGACATCGATGTGGTCAATGTGCATCTGCCTTGCCTAGACGCAGCAGCTGTCGCGATCGTGGCGAAGTTGCGCGGACGCAAACTGATCGTCAGCTATATCTGCTGCATGAGCAAGGCGCGCCTTACCGACCGCCTCATGCGCGCGGTTGCCGCCATCCCCCATCTTATCGCCGGTGCCTGCGCCGACACCGTTCAGGTGGTATCGGAAGATTACGCCGCGCAATCAACCTTTTGCCGCATCTTCCGCTCGAAGGTAAAGACTGCGCCGCTTCCGATAGCCCTAAAGCTGTTTCCGGGCGAAGTCTGCCCGCCGAGAAAGGGGCTTCCGAAGGCCGCAGGGCATGTCTACCGCATAGGCTATGTCGGGCGGATCGCTAAACAGAAAACCCTTGAGGTCCTTTTCGACGCAATTCCGCATCTGAAAGGCGAACTCGATGCGCCCTTCGTAATTGATCTGATCGGCCCTGCGTCAGAAGTCGTCGGCGAAACCTATTGGCGCGACATCCTCGAATTGGCGGAAGCATCAGGGGGGACGGTGCAATATCGTGGAACGCTGACGGGGCGTCCCCTCGCAGAAATTTACCAGAGCCTCGACGTGCTGGTATTGCCCAGCATGGACCGGCTCGAATCTTTCGGGCTGGTGCAGGTTGAGGCCATGCTTCGACGGGTTCCAGTCGTCGCCTCCGACCTTCCCGGCATGCGGGTTCCAGTTGAGCGTACGGGGATGGGCAGGCTCTTCCCGCCAGGTAACCCAAAGGCACTCGCCTCCGCCCTAATCGACGTGCTTACCAACGGGCCTGAACATGAGTTGGACCCAGCATCCTTGGACAGGCTCTTTGGCGATGAAGTCGCCTGTGCTCCATACGTCGAAATGCTACAGGCGACATAGCGCAGCTCAAGACATACCAACTCGGCGGCGCGCCCACCAAAAGCGAGCACCGCGAGGGCCAACCAACTCGCATGCTGATTTTCCAGTTGCGGGGCAACTGTTGTCTGGCACATCATGGCCCAACACTGCCTCTACAGTCGAGCATCACTCTGGCATCCCTCTCAACACCTATAGGTCCGTCTGGACTGCGCACGAAGGCATTCGTCGCCGCAGCGTGCCTCGTAATCATCACCTTTGGTGCAATGCTCAGATTGATGGGCACCAATTGGGACGAGGGGGCCAACCTTCACCCCGATGAGCGCCACATGGTTTCCGTCGTTATGGAATCGATGCGAGCCTTCGACGAATTCAAGCCCGGAGAACTGTCTGTCAGCGACACATGGTTTGCCGCCGGCAAATCGCCCCTTGATCCGCGCCGAAAAAATGGCCTTTACGTCTATGGCGAGTTTCCGCACCTTGTCCTTAGCCTGGTGTCGCGTGCCGCGGATGATGGCTGGCCCCAGGTCATGGAACGGGCACGGATTATCGGGTCCGCCATCGACGCGTATACCATCCTGGCAGTGTTCCTTTTGTCTGGCCTTTTGGTGCGAAATTCGATCGCCGGCCTGTGCGCTGCGACACTGTATGCGTTCCTGCCATCGGCAATCCAACAGTCCAACTTTTTCACCGTCGACGTGTGGCTGACATCGGCCTCTATCTGGTGTCTGCTAGCCGCGACGCTGGTGGTGACAACGAAGGGCCACCGTTCGGCTCTTGTCTGGACACTTGTCGCGGGAGGCCTTGCCGGCTTGGCCGCCGCCTGCAAAATTCCAGGCTTTGCGCTTGTTGGAGCAACGTGCCTCGCCGTCATCGCACGTTACGTGCGAGCGGGCAGGGAGCGCCATTTAGCCGATCTTTTGACAGGCCTGTTGCTGAGCTTCGTTGCCGCTGGCCTCATTTTCCGGCTCGCCAGCCCTTTCACGTTCCAAGGGCCTGGATTCTTCGGCCTTGTCCCCACCGAAAACTTTATCAAGGGTTACAAGGAGATGAGCAGGTTGGTGCTGGATCAAGGCTTCCCTCCGAACTGGCAATGGTTCGGGGGCTATGGACCAAGGAACGCTCTTGCCGACCTGGCTCTTTGGGGCCTGGGTTTGCCTACAACGTTTGCCGTTGGCATCGGCGCCATCGTGGCTGTGCGCGATCGGGCGCTCTGGCCGAGCTTGCTACCCTTAGTGGCGGCTACCGCGGTTTTTGCCTTCTACTGGCTTACAGTTCCGAACCCGGCCTTACGCTACGTCTCCCCTGCCCTGCCCGCATTCTGCGTCCTGTCGGCGCTGGCTTTCGCAGCGCTGTTCACGAAGCGATGGACCAGCGCAGTCGCGGTGCTTTGCATTGGCATGGCATGCATCTGGGGCTATGGCATGGTGACCCTACATACCACGACCAACAGTCGCGTTGCCGCCTCCCGGTGGCTATGGCTGAACACCGACAAGGGCACAGTACTCGCTAACGAGACGAATTGGGACGACGGCCTTCCGGTGAATGTCCGTTTACCGGGCTCCAAGGACTTGACGTGGGCAGGACTGGAAGACCATTTCGTCTTTTCAGTCCTTGGTCTTGAAGCGCCCGACACGCGAGAGAAGGCTCTGCAGATCGCAAGGGTTCTCGACCATGCCAATCTGTTGATTATCTCGAGCGAGCGTATGCGTAAGCCAATCATCAATCTCCAAAACCGCTTCCCAATGTCGACCGCCTATTATGCGATGCTGGCAGACGGCAGCCTCTGCTTTGAACCGATCTACCGCTCGAAGTTAGGTTACCCTGTGGCAGGCTTCCAGTTTGACGACACCGGTGTTCAGGAGCCATGGAGCGTCTACGATCACCCGACAGTGGAGATCTACCGAAAGCAGCCCTGCTTCGACGGCAAGAAAGTGGAAACGACGCTACTTCAAGCCTTACCCAAAGGCTGATGGACGAAGGCAGGCGGCGAGTTCCCGCTGGTTAAGGCTCTGACAGCGACGGCTGCGGTGTCGATAGCGCGCCTTATCGCAGCGTCCATATCGATATAGGCATAGCTGCCAAGGCGCCCGAAGAAGGTCACTCCGGGGCGCTGCCGCGCCAATCCAACATAAGCCTCCAGCAACCGCTCATCGGCGGCCAGGCGAAGTGGGTAGAACAGCGCACTGCCACGGACCGCCGATTGCGCATATTCCTTCCAGATAATCGATATCGGCGATCTGTGATTCCGCCAGGGCGACAGGTGCCGGTGCTCGGTCATGCGTGTCCACGGCGTACCAGGGTCAGGGAAATTCATGACAGGACAGCCGAGGCCATCTCCGGTGGTGCGAACTTCCTCGAAACGCAGCGTTCGATAGCCCAGGTCGCCAAGGCAATAGCCGAAATACCGGTCGATCCCTCCACTGTAGAAGGTGTGGTCGAATGTCTCGGTCAATGTTTCGGAAGCAACGCCAAGCCGAAGTTCGATGTTTCGGTGGTCGAGAATGGCAGCGACGATGGCTGTGTAGCCGTCGCGCGGCATCGCCTGCTGCCGATGATGAAAATAATTACTGTCATAGGAAAACCGCAGCGGCAGGCGCTTGAGAATGCTGGCCGGCAGCAATTCCGGTTCAACGCCCCATTGCTTTTCCGTGTAGTGGCGGAAAAACGTTTCATAAAGCCGCTCGCCGACCATCGACAGCGCCTGCTCACGAAAATTGGCGGGATCTGCGATCGGCGGTTGTAAGGTCTTGATGAATTCCTCTGCTTCCGCAGGCACCATTGCACTGCGGAAGAACTGATTGATAGTCAGCAGGTTGACGGGAAGGGAATAAACCTCGCCGCCGACCGTGGCAAAAACCGAATGACGGTAAGGCATCCACTCTCCGAACTTTGCGACGAATGCCCAAATCTCATCGTCGTCGGTGTGGAAAATATGAGGCCCGTAACGATGGATCATGATGCCGGTTTCAGCGTCCTCCGACGTGTGGCAGTTGCCTGCCGGATGATCACGCTCATCAACGACGAGGCAAGACAATCCGGCTTCGGCGAGTTTGCGGGCGATAACCGCCCCGCTGAAGCCGGCACCCACAACCAAAACTCTTCCCAAGCGCTTCCTGCTGTCTAATGTTGTTGTGCTTTTCTCTAAGCTTGTGATAGCAACCTCAGTGTCTGTGGTCGAGCCTTCAAAGGCACGATCACTAGCCGCCGCAATAGCCGGCGTTTCATTGCCGGGAGGTCGCATAGCGCGCTGACGGCCAGTTGTGTCTTTGGTGTGCTGTTCATGCCGATCCTGTCCGTGATCATTCCTGCCTACAATGAAGAGCAGAATATCGAAGGGGCACTCGACGACGTCCTCAAGGACGTCGTCGCTGTCGTGACGGATGTTGAAATAATCGTTGTGAACGACGGCAGCACCGACCGCACGGCCGCGATCGTAAACGACGTCGCTCAGCGCGATAGCAGAATCAGGCTGCTGAACCAGGTCAACAAGGGCCATGGCCCTGCCCTCGCCAACGGCCTGGAGCAAGCGAGAGGCGAATGGCTGTTCGTTCTCGATAGCGACCGCCAGGTCTCGCTCGCTGAGTTTGCCAAGCATTGGGCAATGACGCCCGAATACGAAGCCATACTAGGCCTGAGGCGACCGCGTCACGATCCATTGCATCGCCTTGTTATTTCGTTTTTTATGCGGTTGCTGTTGCGTTTGCAGCTTGGTACGGCGGTAGGCGATGCGGGCGCTCCATACAAGCTCGTGAAGCGACAGATTTGGTTGCAAGCGAGCCAAACGATGCGTGACGAC
Source organism: Mesorhizobium sp. WSM4822 (assembly GCF_055811155.1). Taxonomy (NCBI): domain Bacteria; kingdom Pseudomonadati; phylum Pseudomonadota; class Alphaproteobacteria; order Hyphomicrobiales; family Phyllobacteriaceae; genus Mesorhizobium; species Mesorhizobium sp. WSM4822. Next base: position 155,719 of record NZ_JBVVQM010000012.1, read on the forward strand.
TGTTGGGTTCCGTCTGTTTTGCTGGCGGCACATATACTCTATCGTCGCGATATACGTGCAATCGAAGTGCCCGTCATGCACCAAAAGCGCCCTCACGGCCACTCAACGCTCAATTTGCGCAGGCTCGTGCGTTTTTCGCGCGAAGGTGCAGCTGATATAGCTCACTATCGCAAACGCATGAAAAAGCAAAACGCGGCAGTCCCAGCCCAATGATCGATGCGGCAAGCGTCGGGTCGGCGCTTCTGTTTTGGTTTACAATAAGCGCATGCGGCTTGCTTGCATGGCCATTGGCGGCAGCCTTATTTCCGCAAGATGACGATTTCGGCTTTTTGGCCGCAAAGCCTCTCGCCTGGCTGGTCGGCGCCTATTGCGGGTGGCTTGCAGCCGTCGCAGGCATCCCATTCTGGCGATATGGGTGGATAACCGGTCTACTTGGGCTGTTGGCAGTTTTTGCCCTAACATTTCGAACAAAGCTTCGAATGCCGCCAATCAAAAGGCTTGTGCAGTGGGAGCTCGGCTTTTTGACCCTCCTGATGGTCGGCATTCTCATCAAGGGTAGCGCGGCCGACATTGAGGGCCTCGAGAAGTTTATGGATTTCGGCTTCATCAACGGGGCGCTGCGGGCCTCGTCGATGCCACCTCCCGACCCTTGGTGGATGGGACAGCCGATCAATTACTATTATTTTGGTCACGTCGCTGCGGCATGGCTTATTCAGTTGAGTGGCGTGCCGGCGGATCACGGTTTCAACTTGATGGTCGCAACCGTGTTCGCCTTTGCGGTATCGCTGACCTACCGGATTGTCCGTGGGTGCCTGGGCAAGATGAACGACCGTATCTCGGTTGTGTGCGGGCTCGTGGCGGCATCACTTGTGGCATTCGGCGGCAACTTCCACAGCGTCCTTTATGGACCTTTCCGCGCGCTGTCGCCGACGACTTACAGCCGCGGCTTCTTTTATCCGGATTCCACGCGCTTCGTCGGCTTCGATCCACTAACCGATGACAGGGGCTTCACCGAGATGCCAGCCTACGGCTTCGGTGTCGGCGATTTGCATGCACATGTCCTGAATCTGCCCGTGGCGTTCATGATCCTTATGATCTTTGCTCGCATCGTCGAGCGCGAAACAGGGGCGGCCGCACATTATGGCCTTCGCTGGCGAGAGATCATTATCCTGGCACTCCTTTTCGCGATCTCGGCGATGAGCAACAGCTGGGATGCGGTGTCCTACGGCTTGCTGTTGCCGCTGACAGGGCTCCTTTTGCTGACGCACCGCAAAGGCCGCCGGCTAAGGCTTTTCGTCAAGCTTTCCCTGACTGCCGCGGTGACTGTCGGCCTTGCCTTGGTGCTCGCCTCTCCATTTCTGGTCAGCTTCAAACCGATCGCATCAACCTTGCGCTGGATGGACGGGCGAACTCCGTTCTGGCAACTGGCAGTCCTTTACGGTCATATCGCGCTACCTTGCCTGATTCTTCTGGTTGGCTTGTTCGTGGCCTTCGGCCGCGACCCCCGCTGGAGAGTTGGAGCCTTGCTGGCTCTGTGCGCGCTTTGCCTGATCGCCCTCCCGGAAATCGTCTATGTCAAAGACATTTACGGTGCGGATAACAGGCGTGCGAACACCATGTTCAAACTCGCCTTCGAGGCGCAGCCAATTGCTATGATGGCAAGCATGATTTTGATCGGCCTTCTTTTGCAACGGAAAGGGGTGATCGCCGCTGTGGCTGCGCTCGTTCTTGCGGCTCCATTGCTGGCGACCTTGTCCTATGCCGATGATATCTACCGATATCGGGTTTTCCCGATGAGTGAGCGCACCTTTACCCTCAGCGGTACCGGCTTCATAGTGCGCAGTCGCCATGACGATATGGCGCTGATAGACTGGCTTCGTTCGCAGCCTTCAGACCGTCAAATCATCCTGGTGGAAGCGCCGGGCGACAGCTTCACCCAGAAAAGCAGGCTTTCTGCATTCTCAGGCGTTCCAACGATTGTCGGTTGGCGCGGACACGAATGGCTTTGGCGCGGCGATATTTCCAGCGCCTATCGCCGATATGATGAAGTCGCGGCGTTCTACAATTCCACAACCTTGAGGCAAGCCTGTGCATTGGTCGCACCCTATGGGGTTACCCATGTGGCGATCGGCACTGTCGAGCGCGAGGTGTTCCCAGGTATCAATGCTGACATTTTCAGGCAGCTTGGGCCAATTGTGGTGCAAAGCGGCAACTCAATGATTATTCAGGTCGAACCAGCCAGTTGCGCGAACTGATCCGGGTTTACCTTTGGTAATGTTACGTTATGGTTATTTGCGTTCGCGCACTGATTTGGACGGGGGCCGGGTTGGGCAGGGTTTGGAACAGGCAAAGCTGGTGGTGGCTTGGAGTATGTGTAGCGCTGCTTCTGCTGGCAACGGCTACCGCTGAAGCTCGCAATGTGCCGGGATCCGCGTCTGCCGTGCAATCGCGAATCGACCAGGCTGTTGCGACGTCGCTCATCGACACGACCGCAATAACCGCGCGTGACGCGGCATTGTTTGATCTTTGTCAAAATTATCTGGGGCACGCAAACGCCGATGCCAAGGCGCTGCGCGATCCCTGTGAGTGGGGCATTTCGCTCGGCGGCGGCGTTCGCTACGTCGAAGGTTCCCCGAATGGCTTCGGCTTCGATTTCACCTCTGTGTTCGGAAGCCTTGCCATAGCGCACAAAATCTCCCCGAACGTCACCGTAGTCGCGTCGTTAATTGCTGAGCACGGAAACGGCGATCTCGACTATAACAAGGGCACACTGGACAATCGCGGTGTCGGTGGGCTGGCTGGCGTCATCGTCAAGCTGCATGACACGCTCGATTTTAGCGTCCTCGGTGGCGCCGAGTGGCTGAACTACCGGACGACCAGGTCCGGGGGGACCTATAGAGGCGAATACGACGCGATGCGCTATATCGTCGACGCGCAACTGCAGGGAACTCTGAATTCCGCCAACTATTTCATCGCATACGGCACGGGGCTGCGATACATTCGGCAGGACAACGACGCCTATCAGGAATATTCGGGCGGCAGTCCATTTGCCGCCGTTCCTGGTTCGGGCTTTACGGTTCTCACCGGCCTGGCCGATCTCAAACTGGGCACCAAGCTGCCGGGCCTAACGCCATATGTGCAGGCCACAGGCTACGTGAATTTTCTTGAAAATACCGATTTCGCAGCTTCGTTCGGAGCAGTAACGCCTGAAGACCAGCAGATCTCTGGCAGGCTTGGAATAGGGGCAGATATCGAATTCCTGTCAGGTAAACTCTCGCTGGTTGCCGGCGTTTTCGGTGGTGAGGACGGTTTCCAGGGCGCTGATGGCGGATTCAAGTTCTCGAAGGGGTTCTAAGCGTGACCAGGGCAGCGACACTCAGCGCACTGGGCATGACCGCCCGGACTCGCTGGCCGTCTGCCGATATCGCGATGGTGGCGGCGCGCGTTGCTCTGTCCGGCACGCTTCTTGCCGCCGCAATGTGGCTTTCCTCCGACGAATTCGCCTGGCGCGATCTCGCCGCCATCGGCCCGGGTAGCATCGCGACATGCTTGTTGTTGTCGGGGGTGATCGTGTTCACGCTCGCGTGGCGCTGGCGATACATCGTGGCAACAACCACAGAAGCGCCGACCGTTCCTTCAATGGCGGATTTCAGCGCTTTCACTTGGGTTGGACTGGCGGTCAATCAGCTCGTGCCATCGGTCGTCGGCGGCGATGCGGTGCGGATAACATTGCTGGCACGCTGGGGCATACCGGCCTCGGCTGCGGCAGGCTCCGTGATCGTCGACAGATTTTATGGCGTGCTTGGGCTGCTCGTCGTCTGTCTGGCGGCGGCACCGATGTTGAGCACCGTCCTCTTCTATCCGGCAATGATCAGTTCAATAGTCATCGTGATTGCTGTTATCGCATCTGGCTTACTGGCATGGTGGACTTCGCGGCGCTCGAGCATCTTCCAGCGTTTGTCGACGATGGTGCTTACCGGCATTTCCTGGCGCAGCCTGCTGATTATGGTTCCCGTGGCTATGGCGGGGCATCTGGCCAACATCGCCATGTTCCTCGTCATTGCGCATGCGCTGGGCGCTCAGGCGCCGATATTGCCGACGATTTCCGTGCTTGCAGCCGTCCTGCTCGCGTCGGTTCTGCCCTTTTCGATTGCGGGCTGGGGATTGCGCGAATTCGCGTTGGTAAACGCGTTTACCCATCTCGGCTTAGACCATGACAAGATTGTGCTATCTTCCGTCGCCTATGGACTTTTTGTCCTTGTAACTCAGGCAGCCGGATTTCTCATGATCCTACGGAGAAAACGCACGTGAGCGCCCGGCTTTTCAATCTTCTTGTAAGTGCAGGCCTGTGCGCCGCGCTTCTGCTGGCAGCTGGGACAGCCGTCAAAGCGCAAAGCAACACGCCAACAAACACGCCGACCGACACCGTCACCCCCACCGCAACCAACACGCCAACCGACACCGCTACGCCCACCGTAACCAACACGCCAACCAACACGCCCACCGACACCGTCACCCCCACGGCAACCAACACGCCAACCGACACCGCCACCGCCACCGTAACCAACACGCCAACCAACACTCCGACCGGGACCCTCTCACCGACTGCAAGCAATACGCCTACCCTGTCGTTGACGCCTTCGGCGACCTCCACGCCTGTCGATGTCAATTCAGTTCCCGGCGGGAATTCGAATTTCAGCGTACCCGCCTTGCTTTTCGTCGTCGTTGGCGCCTTGCTGGCACTCATGCTCTGGGCTAGGCAGTCCGACCAGCGAAGATGACGGTTTCGGACTATCGCGCTGGCCAAGCTCCACGACGAGAGCGCCCTTGGCAGTTGATCATTTTAACCCTGACCGTCCTCTTTGCAGGCTTCGTTCTTCTCGAAACGCCTCCAATTGCCGCTCTGTTCGGCATTGTCACGAAGGGTCTGGCGATCGTCGCTGCCTCGCTTCTTTCTCTCATCGGCTTCGATATGGTTCGTCACGGCGTCGAGTTGCGGGACACGGTGTCGGGCCACGCCGTCGCCGTCACGTCGGCCTGTGACGGCAGCGGCCTTATCGTCAGCCTTTTCGCAATGACCGCATGGCTCGGAGGGCGAACGAACACTTTTCCGAAACCCGTTATGGCTATCCTCGCTGCTGTAGTCGTCATCTTCATATTCAACCTCGCCAGGGTGATCGTTCTGTTCCTCTCGATTAGAACGCCCACACTGATGCTGGCGCAGCATCTCTACGTCGCTCCTCTGCTAAGTTCGGTGCTGGTTGCCGTGCTTGCATGCAACGCGCGCGGCTTGCGACTGGCGGACATTTTGCCAAGCTTGAAGATCTGGCTCGCCGTTGCCTGTCTTGGCGCGCTTGCCTGGTATGTTGTCAGCGACAATGTGAGTTGCGTCGTTGCAACGCCAATTTCGAACGCGATGCTTCGGCTAATGCCGTTCGGCGTGTCGCAAAGCATTGCGTGCTCTGAAGCCGGCGCGCTGCTGACGACGACAGGTGTTCTTGCGCTCCAGCCACCCGCCTTTGTCACGACCGGGTTTTACCCGTCGGACTTTACCTTGGCCGCGTCGCTGGTTTTTGCATCGCTGATCGTCGCTTCGCGGGGTGCGGGCTTGCCTATGCCCAGGATGTTGGGAAGGATGGTGTCGACTATCTTGCTCTTCTGTGTTGCCATGACGGTCGCAGCACTCACTATCGGCTATGACGCAGCGACAGCCGCGCAGACCACCACCGTGTCGTTCAATGGCATTGTCGAGACGTATCATGCGCCGTCGCTTTTTCTACTTGGAACTCTGAAGGCCGCGCAAAATATGCTGGTGCATTTCAACCTTTTCGTCCTGCCCTTTGCCATGGCGGGCAGGCATGAGCCGGGAGCCGCAGCGTCTCCGCCATTGACCAGACGTCCGCCCGGTGGTCGACCATCCCGGCGGCGGCGCAGATGACATTAATGCCGCTTAGCGACCGCCACTTGCGGGAGTGGTTGTGGTTTGTCGTCGCGCTCGGGGCGGTGCTGCGAGTCCAGGGATTGGGCTGGGATCATGGGCTGATCCTTAACCCGGACGAGCGGAACATCATCACCGCCGCTGCACGGCTGTCTTATCCAGATCATCTCGTCTCCGACTTCAGCGCCTATAACGGCCTTGCTCTCTATCTGCCACGCTTTTTCGCAGCCTTGATCTCTCCCTTCACCGGTACTCAGGGATCGGATCCGGCCGCCATACAATTTGCCGGACGCGTCCTCTCCGCGCTTTGGTCAAGCTTGACCTTAGTCATCCTCGCGCGCACCGCGCAGCGAAGTTTCAGCCCTCGTGTCGCGCTCTTCGTCGCAGCCTGTGCGGGCGCTTCGCCAGGGCTGATCCAATCAGCACATTTCCTGACTACGGAAGCGGGGCTGATCCTTTGCCTGTGCGTGATGATTCAGCTTTGCCAATTCTACAATCGCGGTGAGATCCCCCTCCTGCGCTTCGCGCTGCTGAGCGGCGCGGTGGTCGGGCTCGGCTTCGGGCTGAAAACGACAGCGCTGGTGTTTGCGCTATGCCCACTCACCGCCGTTGCCTGCTCCATCCGGGCGCGAAACCAAGTCGTAGAGGCAATCAAGGCAGGGGGTGCCGCGACCGTCGTGGTGCTCGTGCTGGCACTCGTCACGACACCGCAACTGTGGGCCACCCCCGACGCCTACTTCGCTACGATGCGTTTCGAGGGCGGTGTCGTACGTGGCACCACAGACGTCTTCTGGACCTACCAATTTGTCGGCACGGTCGGCGGCCTGTTCGAACTTTCTCAACTGCCGTGGCTTCTCGGTCCAATCGTGCCGGCACTGGGTCTGGCCGGCATGGTTGCGCTCGTCCTCGATCTGAGGCGCGGCAACAGAATGGCGCTCGAATATGTTCCAGCACTTGCTCTCGCCATCGTTTACGGCGCGATCGTTTGCAGCTGGCACGCCAAATTCGTACGCTATTTGGCGCCGCTGCTGCCCCTGCTGATCCTGTTCTCAGGCTATTTCATCAGCCAGTTGCGCGTCGGCAGGATCCGGGCCGGAGCCATGCTGGCCACAGGCGTGGTTACGGGACTGGCCGGCTTGATGCAGGCGGCCATCTATCAAAAACCCGACCCGCGCATCGCCGCTTGGGACTGGATGGTGCCGCGCCTAGCCGCAGGCGATGGTGTGGTAGTCGAGCCTGCGGATGTCGGGCCACCATATTGGATCCCAAGCGCCACGCCGCTCACGACCAAGATGCTGCCGTTGCTGGATGTTTCATCGCCCGACAAGATCGCCAGGATGGCCGATGTGCTTGCTGGCAGCAGATGGTTGATCGTGGCCAGCCGTCGGCACTATTCGGTCCTTCCAAGGCTCCTCGGCCGGTTCCCCGAAATGTGCCCATACTACGCTGCTTTGTGGTCAGGGAGACTCGGATATCAGCTTGTGGCTACCTTCCGGCGCCGTCCGGTCTTGCCGCCCCTACTAGACCCTACAGGCCAAGCGGAGGAGACGTTCACGGTTTTCGACAGCCCGCAAGTCTTCATCTTTGAAAAGACGGTGCCGCTTCCAGCCCCGGCACTTGTTTCGGCAATCAGTGATTCCGCGAGTTGCGCGCCGAAGCACTAAACTGCCTGGATGTAAGCCGCCGTCCCAAGGCAGATCAAGACAAGGCTAACCGGATCGGCCGCGGCAAACATAACTGGGTCGCCGCCGATTCTGCCGTCGATTGCGCGTCGCCACAGGTGCAGGAGCCAAAGGCAGACGGCGACCGCCGCGCCCCAGAGCCAAACAGGATCACGATAGTGAAGGACGACGGCATTGCTCCAGGCGAGATAAGCCAAAATCGTAATCACTGTGGCAAAGGCAAAAAAACCGGTGCCCGCCAGCAATGAAGACCTGTGCACATGGGTATAGCCCCGACCCGAGGGCACTGTGGCTGGCGTGCTTATGGAAGAAACCTCATCGATGCGTTTTATCAAGGCCAGCGCCATGAATAGATTTACGCTGAGACAGATGAGCCAAGGCGATAGGGACGTCGCGGTGATCTCGCCGCCGATCAGCAGCCGCCAGACATAGAGTCCGGTAAGGATTGCGACATCCGTCCCTACAAACCGCTTGAAATATCCACTGTATGTAATGGTGGCGACGAGATACGCAGCGACCGCGATGGCCACCGTGACGCCGATCGCCGCTGCCGCCAAAGTGAGCGATGCCGCCGCCATCCCGATCGCAACAGAGAGCGCCCGCTGAGGTTTTATCAGTCGGCCCGCGATCGGACGGTGACGCTTGCGCGCATGTAGCCTGTCAAAGGTCGCGTCCTTGATATCATTGACGATGTAGCCGGCTGAAGCCGCGAGGCTCATCACGACCATACCGACGACGAGCTTTATGCACATGCCGGCAGAAATCGGCGCGTGGGAGAAAATAACAGGTACGACCAGAAGCAGGTTCTTGATCCAATGCGCCGGCCTGATCAGCGAGAACCAAGCCGAAAGACTTGATGCCATTCCCTCGCTATCGGCCGTAGCTGACAAACTTTCCACCCTTTGGTTCGCTGTCCCACGATGACCCCACTCATAGCCTCTCGTGATCAGATTGGCCATGTAACTTGGATCAGACAATCGCAGTCCTCATTCCTCAGACTCCGGCATCTCAAAGCGTGAAATCGACGATCAAGGCTGAATGATCTGAGCCGGGTGCTTCGATTTTTCGAACCGAACGAACGACGACCTTTCCCTTTTGCAAAAGCTGATCGATGGGCAGTCCGGCAAAGCGCAGTAGCGAGGGCAAGCTATACGGGGACCAGGTCGGTCCGACAGAAGGTACGAGCGTGAGCTCGCCTGCCTTGGCGATCCGGCCCGTGGCGGCGCTCCAAGGTGTCGCATTGAAGTCGCCAGCCAGCAAGGCGTTCGCGCCGAGGCGGCCGATTTCTGGTGCCAAAGCCTCTATCTGGTCGCGTTGCGGGAACGGCCATGGCCATTTCAAATGCACGGCAGCAACAGATACTGTTTTGCCGTTGAAGTTGATCGAGGCCGCGGCAAATGATGTGTTGCCGATGCAGGTGGGTGGCCGAGTCGCATCGAATGATCGCCGGGAGAATATTGCCACACCATCGATCGGACGGACGCCGCAAAGGATTTTGTGAGGATAAAGGTCGTCAAGCGAGGCAAGTTCCTCGACCCATTGGTCGTTCACTTCCTCCAAGGTGACGACATCTGCCTTCGTATTTCGGATGACAGCCAGAAGTTCGAAGGGCGTCGGATTGTTGAACCGGACGTTGATCTGTAGCAGGCGGAATATGTGCGCTTTGTCCTGGGACACTGTTTCTCTGGCAAAAATTTGCCCGACCGGGACGTTTGCGGAAATGGCGAGCACGCCGCAAAGCAAAGCGCAAACCCGCGCAGCACGAGAGCCGCTCCATGAAACTAGAACCAAGGACAATACCAACACCGCCGCGAGATGAAGCCGAAAATGGCTGACCGAATCCAGCGCCGGATGGAGCGTATTGAGGAACCCGGCTACGAGCAGCGCCGCCACCACGACTGTCCAAGCTAACAAAAACCGCCTCCGTAGGCGCCGCCATGGCGTTCTCGCCGGGATCATCAGAATGTAACCCTCTTGAAGACGAATTCCGGCTTGGAAGTTATCAACAACATTACCAAGCGCCAGAGCGTGCGGGATAAATCATGTGCGGTTGCTTGCCCTGAGGCGCACGGCGCGATGGCGCTCCGGCTGGACCTCTGGCTGACTGCATTTATTTACATGGCCCCGCGCGGGCGGCAATCATGCTTCCGCTTGTTCCACAGGAAGACGCGTCCGCATCAGATCGGCATATCGTGAGAGGCCGGCCTCCAACGTCACGGTTGCCTGCCAGCCGAGCAGCGCTTTCGCTCGTCCTGGATCACCGACAAATTCATGCACATCGAAACTGCGCGGCGGGGCGATGACGAAACGTCCGCGACCGTTGCCGGCAGCAATTGCACGGTTGGCCAATTCTTCAAGCGAGGTACTCCGGCCAGAAACAAAATGGATTGGCGGCAGCCGCTGTTCACCCGCAAACAGTTGACTCGCCACCGCAGCGACTCCGGGAGCGACATCGTCGATATGGGTGAAATCGAACGCACAATTCGGCCCGTCGAGGCGCAATGTGCCGCCGGTCACCGCCGCGCCTACAAAAGCCGGCACGACCCGGTCGGCATGATCGTTCAAGGCTCCATAGACGCTTGAGAACCGCACAATTGCCGTTTTCAGCCCGGCTCGGCGCGCCTCAGTGACGAGATTCTCTGCCTCATGCTTGGACCGGCCGTAAATGTTGATGGGAGCGAGGGCAATGTCTTCGTTTACAAGCTTTCCCGGCTGGGGACCATAGACTTCCCGACTGCTCGCATAGATGACCCAAGGTTTGAGTCTGCTTTTCAGGGCCGACTGCAGAATGTGACGCGTAGCATCGACATTGACGGATTGACACAGCGCCGGATGACGCTCCGCTTCGACGACGCGCGATACAGCCCCGAGATGGATAATCCCCGTCACCTGCGACGCGGCCGTCTCGACCTTTTCCTGGTCGCATATATCGAACGGGGTATCCGAGCGAAGGTCTGCGAAAAGGACACGGTTGCCAGTTCGCAAGAGCAGTTGGGCCACCGCCTTGCCGACAAGTCCATGCGAACCGGTAACCAGGACAAATTCATCATGCATGCAGTTTCTACCAATGCGCTGTCGACGTCGGGGCCTGGGACTGTAAAGTGGAACCGTGCTTCCGAAGAGAGTAGAGCTGACAAATGCCGGTTGAACAACCTGCGCGAACCACTTTCAGAAATTTCGTATCGGGCGCGCGGGCTTCTACTCGCCCCGAGACGGGCGACGCGGTCGTCAAGAAACGCAATGACAGGATGGCTACGGCAGGGTTGCCCCTAGGTTCAGGACCCATTGCTGTCAGGTGCGCGGTAGATTCCATAGCTGACCTTGACGAGCAGGCCCTCATCACACATGCGAGCTAGATAGTCAGGCCGAGGCGGGCAGCTCTCTCAATTCGCGGCCGCTCCCTACTCCCTGACATGCAGTTAGTAAATAGGCGGGTATGTCTGCCGAGACTGCGGAGCCTATACTTTTCCGAATACACGTCGGCCAAATTTACCAGGATGACTCTCATCACTTGCGGAAATATCCACTTTAGGAGATGCTGATCTAAAGCCTTGGGAGGGCGGGGGATGAAAAGAAAAACGTTGATGGTGCTCGCCGCCATTGTGTCGCTTTGCGGCTGCCAAACAAGCAATCAAGCCGACTACATGCAAATAGGATACGGGCCTAGTTTCGAGGTTGCCCATGCTCAGTGCGAGATGCGCAAAGGATCAGTAGACCAGGGCTACCTTGCAATTGGATCGCCCGCATTTGTCGCGGGTGCTGGGCTCGGCAACGCACTTGGCAATGCGATCGCCGAAGATCAGTACATGAAGAACTGTCTAATCATCAGCGGCTGGAAACTCGCGCCGCATGGCAAGGGCGCCGCAGCTGCCGCCACTGCCGTTGCCACAAGAGCGCCACCAACTCCCTATGGTGTCCAACGCGCCCCTGGCAGTTGGATCAACACGGCCCTTCTGGATTGGTCAGCCGCCAACAACAAATGCGTCGCCGGTGACAAGGCGTCCTGCGCAACTCGAGCCAAGCTCGGTACGCAGCTCAGAGCCGCCGGCGTCAATCCGGCGCCGATCTGATGCACGGGGTTTCCTTGTGAGAGCCTTTGTTAGCCAGAAGAGGCCTCGATCCTGCTCTGGGCCGATCTGATCGGCAATCTTCTGCCGCCAGGTACGATCATAGCGGTGGCCACATGCCTGCGAGACCTGGTTTCCCGGCCGGGGATGGCCGGGCGAGGACATGATTGACAGTTCGCGCAGGTCGCTTTTGCGATCATTGCGCCATGTCGGAAGCGAAACAGCTACAAAGGCGCACGGCAGCGGGACCGTGCGCTAACCATCGTCGAAAAACCCGCTGCGCAGATCAAGGCTCTGCAATCGGCGGCAAGGCCTTGCCTTGAAGGTCTTTGAATAGCACTAGCCGCAAACTGCGCGCTTTAGATTACCCCGCCCGTCCGTTTCGAGGTTCAGCCTCGCGTCGCTGTAGTTGTGAATGACGGCCTGACCTGGCGCGATTACTCTGACGTCTCCTTTGGACCGGACCGGCGCGCCACCTACACGGACATCGTCAGCGGAACTGCCGGTAACGGGAAGGCCGATCTTGTTTTGCAGAGCGGCGGCTCCGCAATCTGATGAATGGCGCGTGGGCGGAGCAATACCAGTGCAGCCGGCCATGATGATCGTGCCCGCGATGAAACTGAAACCGAAACATGACCGCGACTGCATTTGGGGCTGTTCTCCTTTGGGCAGGCATCCGCTCGTGCGCCCATTGACTGTCCTTCTTGTCGGATATTCGAGCGGTTTGGTGCTCATGAACGAAATTTATGACGATATGCAGGCAATGCTTGGAGATGCTTGGCAACCCAGGGACAGGAAATGACGGCGCCGAAATTCCTCTCGACGCTTTACGATGAAGCGCTGGAGAATCAACGGCCATATCCCGAATTTTGCCTCCATGCTGCGCACCACGTGCGCGCTCTACCTAAGCGACAGGCAAGCTCTCGACAGCGAAACCTCGGAGTTGACGAACAAGGCAGCCTGACGCGCGGGCACTGCTCAAAACGCCTGCTAACCGGAAAGCCGAAAACCGCATCGGCCAGTTGAAGACCAACTAGGCCAACGAGACTCGTTCCTCGGGCGACGAGGCGATCCTGTGAGCCGAACCTCCATTGGCGAGCCGTCAACTGTCGATGTTGCGACAAGGCTCTCTAAGATTCCGACCGGAAGAACGCTTGCTCCGAAAGTCTAGAAACTCGGCGTTGCGCCTTAGTGGGGAAGCCCCCCAAAACACAAATATTTCAGCTCCAGGTAATCATCGAGGCCGTATTTCGAGCCTTCCCGGCCAAAACCCGACTGCTTGATGCCGCCGAACGGCGCGACCTCGGTCGAAATGAGCCCGGTGTTGATGCCGACCATGCCATATTCCAAAGCCTCCGCGACGGCCCACACACGGCCCATGTCCTTGGCGTAGAAATAGGCCGCAAGCCCGAATTCGGTATCATTTGCCATCGCAATGACGTCGTTGACGGTTTCGAAGCGGAACAAGGGCGCCAACGGTCCGAAGGTTTCTTCGCGGGCTACCGCCATCTTGGAGGTTACCCCGGTCAGGACCGTCGGCCAGATGTAATTACCGCCAAGAGGATGGTCTGGCCCGCCCGCCACAATGCTGGCGCCCTGAGAGACGGCATTCTCGATGTGACGCCTGACCTTGGCCACGGCGCGGCCGTCCACCAGCGGGCCGATCTCGGTGCCCTCCGCGAAGCCGTCACCGACTTGGAAGGCTTTGACGCGACGCGCAAGCTTGTCGGAGAACTCTTGGTAGATGCCGCTCTGCACGTAAAGGCGATTGGCGCAGACACAGGTCTGGCCAGCATTGCGAAACTTGGAGACGATGGCTCCGTCGACGGCCGCATCGACATCGGCATCGTCGAAGACGATGAATGGGGCGTTGCCACCCAGTTCCATGCTGAGCTTCATGACTTGCGCGGAGGCTTGCGCCATGAGAGTGCGGCCGACTTCGGTCGACCCGGTGAAGGTGAGTTTGCGAACCTTCTCGTTTTCGCAAACCTCATCGCCGAAGTCCGAGCTCTTCGTGATCGGGACAACGCTCAGCAGCCCGGCCGGCACCCCCGCCCTTTCCGCAAGTACGGCGAGGGCCAAGGCGGAGAGTGGTGTCAGCGCCGCCGGTTTGAAGACGATCGAGCAGCCTGCCGCCAGCGCCGGAGCGATCTTGCGCGCCACCATCGCGGAGGGAAAATTCCAGGGCGTAACAGCGCCGACGACGCCGACAGGCTGTTTGATCACAACGATCCGCTTGTCACGGGCATGCCCGGGGATTGTATCGCCATAGACGCGCTTGGCTTCTTCGCCAAACCATTCGATGTAGGACGCGCCATAGAGGATCTCGCCCTTGGACTCGGCCAACGGCTTCCCCATTTCAGCAGTCAGAATCGTCGCCAGATCATCAAGATTGGCGATCGTCAGGTCGTACCATCGCCGTATGACTGCAGCGCGCTCCTTGCCCGTGCGAGCAGCCCACTCGTTTTGGGCCACGTAGGCGACGTCGATCGCCTTCGCGATCTCGGCTCGGGCAAAATCGGGCAAAGTGGCCATCACTTCATTGGTCGAAGGGTTGGTGACCTCGAAGGTTTTTCCGGACTGGGAGTGGCCTAGCCATTCTTTGCCAATCAATCCCGCTTCCCGGATCAGATCCTCGTCCTTGACCTTGCTTAGGAGTGTCGCTGATACGGCCATGGTTAGACACCTTTGTTGGATTGCGAACGGCCCCGAAGCAGAAGCGCCCGGGCCTGGGCGATAATGGGAGCGTCGATCATCTTGCCGTCGACAAGGCGTGCTGCGCCGTCTTGGGCCGCGTCAGCGACGCGCTGCGCCCAGCGCAATTGCTCGTCACTCGGTTGGAAAGCTGTGATGACATGCGAAGTTTGGGCAGGGTGTATGCAAAGCTTCCCGCCGGCCCCATGATTTAAGGCTTGCTGGCATTCGGAGGCCAGTTTGACGGTATCCGTGACCTCGAAGGATGGGCCGTCCAACGGCAAGGGCTTACCGGCGGCTCTGCTCGCCACGGCGAGCCGCATCATGGCATGCGCTTTGATGGCATCGGAGGCTGTCGCACCCAAGTCCAGCGTAAAGTCTGCGGGTCCGAAGGCCAGTCTCGCGATATGAGAATGAGCGGCCAACACCGCCGCCGCCTCCAGCCCCCGGGCCGTCTCGATCAGCGCCATGATTTCGATGTCCTCACCCAAGATATGAACCATCGCGTCGAGGGTCGCCACGGACTCCGCTTTTGGCAGGCAGATGCGTCGAAGCCCGAGGGCCCCGACTGCAGCAAGATCAGCAGTGTACCAGCTACTGTCTTGGCTGTTCACCCGGACGTAGGTTGGGTTCCGCAATGTCAGCGCATGGTGAAGGTTGGACCGCGCGCTATTTTTGGCGGCCGGCGCAACAGCGTCCTCAAGATCGATAATGACCGCGTCGGCTCCGGACCGGTCGGCTTTTTCAAAACGCTCTGGCCGATCGGCCGGCACAAACAAAGGCGCGACAGGCGTAAAAAGCACGTCACTCTGCGCAGTCATCAGGCCGGACCCCGATCCATATCGGCTTCCATGTGCACGGCGCCGCTCCCGCCTTGCGTCCAGAGTCGCCGACCATCGATGCCGGCCCTGACGGTCAGTTCACGGTCTGCAATCGCCGGGGCTACTCCGCGGTAGCGAAACGTCAGGGGCATACGGGTGCCTTGGGACGCCGCGAGGTTGAGGAGAAGCGTTGCTTGGATGGGGCCATGGACAACCAACCCCTCATAGCCTTCGGACTGGGTCGCGTAAGGCAGATCGTAATGGATACGGTGACCGTTAAAGGTGATCGCGGAGTAGCGGAAGAGCAACGTGGACGAAGGTACGACAGACCACACTTGCCCTGCTGGCCGGATTGTCGGGGGGTCCACCGGGGAGGTGTTTGGAGGAATGCCATTTCGCGGCACCACGGCTTCCCGGTAAACGATGTCCTGCCGTTCACTCAGCGCGAGACCCCGATCGGAATGGTAAGCATGGCCGACTGCGACGAACCAGAGTTCACCGGATCGGCCTTGCTTGCGCACGATGTCCTGGATGGTAGATACCTTGCGAACCTTGTCACCGACCCGTAGGTGATCATGCACCTGCAGTTCACCACCAGCCCACATGCGGCGCGGCAGCGGCACGGGCGGCAAGAACAGGTTTTTGGCGGGATGCCCGTCGGCGCCCAACTGGTCCATCCCGGCGATTGCCGGCGACAGGCACCAATGAGTGCCCAAAGGGGCGGTATCTGCGGGCAGCAGCGCAAGATGGGGTTCAAAAATGGCGCGGAAACTCTCTACGAGGCGCTCCGAAACAACATCGATGCTCTCGCTCCGACGGCCAATCCATTCTGCGAATAGCTTCGGTTCGGTCGCGTCCACTGGCCCTGCCCGTCAGTAGGAACGTGGCATTCCGAGCACATGCTCGGAGAGGTAGGACAGGATGAGGTTCGTGGATATCGGCGCAACCTGGTAAAGCCGGGTCTCGCGAAATTTGCGTTCGACGTCATACTCCTCAGCGAACCCGAAGCCGCCATGCGTCTGGATACAGGCGTTCGCGGCTTCATTGGAAGCATCGGCAGCCAGCATCTTGGCCATGTTCGCTTCAGCGCCGCAGTCCTGACCGGCCTCATAGAGCCGCGTGGCTTCACGGACCATGAGTTCGGCTGCACGCATGTTGGCGTAAGCCCTGGCGATGGGAAACTGGATACCTTGGTTGGCGCCGATGGCCCGGCCGAAGACGTTGCGGTCGCATGCGTAGGTGGAAGCCTTGTTGATCAGCCACTTGGCGTCGCCGACACATTCGGCGGCAATCAGGATCCGCTCGGCATTCATCCCGGAGAGGATATAGCGGAAGCCCTTGCCTTCCTCGCCGACCAGGTTTTCGGCAGGGACCTTCACATTGTCGAAAAAGACCTCGGTCGTGGAATGGTTCATCATCGTCCGGATCGGCCGGATCGAAAGGCCCTGCTTGAGCGCCTCCCGCATGTCGAGAATAAACACCGACAGGCCTTCGGTCCGTTTGGCCACCTGATCCTTGGGGGTGGTGCGCGCGAGCAGCAACATGAGGTCGGAATGTTCCGCCCGGCTTGTCCAGATCTTCTGGCCGTTGACGACATAATGGTCGCCGTTCTTGCGGGCGAATGTCCGGATCGAGGTCGTGTCGGTGCCGCTGGTGGGCTCGGTAACGCCGAACGCCTGCAGCCTCAACTCACCGGAGGCGATCTTCGGAAGATACCGCTCCTTTTGCAATTCGTTGCCATGCCGCAGGACTGTGCCCATGACATACATCTGGGCGTGGCACGCGGCGCCGTTGCATCCGGCCCGTTGAATCTCCTCGAGCACGGCGGCGGCGGCCGAAAGCGTCAAGCCCGACCCGCCATATTCCTCAGGGATCAGCGTCGCAAGGTAGCCGGCCTCGGTCAGTGCGTTGACGAAATCCACGGGATAGGCGCGGTCGGCATCGAGCTTGCGCCAGTATTCGCCCGGAAATCGCTCGCAGAGCCGGCGCACGGCGTCGCGGATGTCCTCGTTGTCAAAGTCCTTGAACATCAGGCACTCCGCGCTGCACGGACCTGGGGAGGCGCGTCCCCAGCGGTTTCAAATAAACCCAGCGAGCGCAGTGGGCGGTTATCGGGAAGGCCAAGGATAGCGTCGATCAGGTCGTCGGCACAGGCTTGCGAAGTGCCGCCGGCGACGAGCTGCGTGCGCGCCTTCTGGGACAGTTCGGCGGCCGTTACCGGGTTATCGGGATCGCCCTTGGCGTCGTGCCGGGCGGCGGAAAGGCGTCTGCCGGAAGCCGTTTCGACAATCACCTCTGCGCCCCACGACTCCGGATAGGCGGCGTCGATCTTCGGCGTCAGTTCGACCTCGACCTTCTTGCGTTCGTCGACCATACGCTGGCGGGCATCAGCATCGAAGCTGGCCTGGTCGACACGGCCGTCCGCTAGCGCTATCGCCACAGTGTGCTGCAGCGAGAATTTGGCGCTGTATGGATCGTCCGGGGTGGGCCGGTCGCACACGTCGAGGGCAGCCCGGTAAGCCCCGACATGAACCCTTGCGATGGCTTCCCCGGCGATCTCGTTGTGCAAGGCGATCGCGCCATCGATCGCCGGGTGGGTGTGCCTGCAGCAAGGCCATGGCTTGATCGAGGTGTTGATCAGTTGCCAGGCCCGCTCAGGCCCGGCCGTGACGACCTCCGGAATCGGGTCCAGACACAGACCGGCATAGAAGCCCTTCTCGCCTTCCAGGATGTTCTCCGCCCCCGTGAATCCTTCCTTGGCCAGGAACGACGCGAGGACGCCCGATTCCGCAGCCCTGGCGGTGTGGAGATGCTTGCTCATGGCGCCTTCTGCAAGGAACTCCCAAAGACCCGATGACTGGGTACCGGCGTTCCCAAGCGCCCATACGGTCCTGGTGTCGTCGAGGCCAAGGAGCTCCGCCACGGCAAACGCCGCACCGAACGGCCCGCAGGTCGAGGTGTTGTGCCAGACCCGGTAATGCTTCTTGCCGACGGACATGCCGACCCGGCAACAGGCCTCGTATCCTGCGAGAACCGCGCGGAGAAACGCTTCACCTCCAAGATCGTGGTCGTGGGCCACCGCCCATGCCGCAGGAATGACGACGCTGCCCGGATGGGTCACCGAGTCCCGGTGGAGGTCATCCATCTCCAGAATATGGGACAGGCCGCCCAGGTAGAACGCCTTGCGGGCGGTATCCGCTTGCGCCGGCGGGGCGACCGCCTTGAGCATGCGGGCGGGCTCGGTCGGCAATGCGCCAAGGGCGCAGGCGAGCGTATCCAGGACAAATAGCGATGCCCATTCGAGGTCGCGGTCGGTCACCGGCTTTTCACGGATCAAGCGGGTCAGGTCGCGGGTCAAGCTCATAATGCTGCACTTCCTATCCGTTTGGGATCCGCCGCATCCGGAGGACCGAACTCCTGCCGCAAAGGCACGTCGTGTTCGCCGAGTGAAGGCACCGGGCCAAGCACAGGGCGTTTGCCATTGACCGTGACCGGTGGCGCAAACAGCTCGACTTGACCAACGGTGGTCTCCACCGAGACTTTGGTGGCACTGCGATGCACCGCCAGATCCGCCATGGTCGACACACGGCCATAGGCAATTCTGACGTGGTCGAGCAGTTCGCATAATGCAGACATGGTGTAGGTCGCCAAGATCGCCTGCACGCATGCGTCAAGCGGCTCGCGGTTTTGGATGCGAAGCACGTTGCGTCCGAACCTTGGATCCGTTGCGACCGACGGTTGGCGCAGGACACTGTCGCAGAAAACGACCCATTCGCGTTCGTTCTGGACGGCGATCAGAATTTCCCCGTCACTCACCTGAAACAGCCCGTAGGGTGCGATCGAAGGGTGGGCGAGGCCGAGCCGCCGCGGCTCCTTGCCGCCGTAGTGGCGCGCCAGATATGGCACGTTCATGTATTCGGCGAGGGTGTCGAAAAGAGAAAGCTGCAGGTGAGCCCCTTCCCCGGTTCGACTGCGCATGATCAGGGCTTCGAGGATAGCGGCGTAGGCCCCCTGCCCCGTAGCGATATCGGAGATCGATATGCCGACCCGGGTCGGGCCAGAAGTTGCGGACCCAGTGACCCCCGCCAAGCCCGCTTCCGCCTGGATCAGCAGATCGTAGGCCTTCCGCTCGTGGTCGGGCGTTCCGGGTGCGTAGCCACCGATGTCACAGACGATCAGCCTGGGGAACCGCCGCCTGAGGTCCGCGCTGCCTATGCCCAGCCTGTCGGTTGCGCCAGGCGCAAGGTTCTGGACGAACACGTCGGCGGTGGCGAGCATGGATTCGACCAGCGCCAGATCATCCGGCTGCTTCAAATCGACGGTGCAGGATTGCTTGCCGCGGTTGTTCCAGATGAAATAGCTCGAGAGGCCGTGGACATAGTCGTCATAGCCGCGCGCGAAGTCGCCTTCGGGACGCTCGAGCTTGATGACCCGCGCGCCAGCGTCGGCCAGACGGGACGTCGCCAAAGGCGCGGCCACGGCTTGCTCCAGCGAGATGACGGTCGTTCCCTCCAGCGCGCCTGGCATGGCTCGCTCCTTATGCTGCTTCTCCAATACCATCGCACCGGAAGGGGTGCTTCCGTCAAATAGCGTTTTGTAATGGGAGGTATAGCGAAACCGTACAGTCGGCCGCCCGCCTGCAGGACCCTAGCCGAAGAGGTTGGGCCGTTGGTTTTCGTCGGATAGCTCGGCGCTCCAAACCTGGTCCTTGACCAGTTGACGAAGGATCTCCCACGATAGCTGCCCGACGGCGCGGGGCGCTGTCTGCAAGGGCCGTTCGGTCGAGTAAGCGAGATACACTTTCCGGGTAATCGGCGGGTTTTGGAAGCTCCACGCCCGAAACAGGCCAGCCTGCGCCTCGGCGTTGATCGCCATCCGAGGCAGGATCCCGTAACCGATCCCACGTGTAACCAATCTCTTGATTTGGGTGTAGGAGTCGATTTCGATCGCCGGGTTGATGGCGACTTGGACTGACGTTGCCACGGCTTCGATCAGTTCACGCAGGCCGTGGCCTGGGCCCGGTACAACGAGGGGCAATCCGGCGACGTCGCGAAGCTCCACCGAAGAGCCCCGCAAGTCGGCCTGGCCCTGCATCGACGTACTGGCAAAGAGACAGATTTCCTCGGACAAGCCGTGATGTACCGCGAGCCCCCGGGGATCCGACGTTGCATAAATCATCGCGAGGTCAACCTCCCCGCGCTTCAACCATTCCAGAATGTAGCCGCTCATCGCCTCAACGATGCGGATGCGCACCTCGGGGAACCGCTCGCGGGCGGCCTCGATCAGCGGCGCCGCAAGAAGCTCGCTCACTGTACCGGGTAGCCCGAAGCGCACTTCGCCGCGAGGGGCTGTGGCGGCGCCCCGGACACTGTCGTTAATTTCGGCAAACTCGGCAAGGATGCGCTTGGCGTGCACCATCAGCCGCGTGCCCGCTTCGGTCGCACTGACGCCATGCGGCCCGCGATGCAGGAGAGCAAGGCCAAGCTCCTCTTCCATATGCCTGACATGCTGGCTCAACGCGGGCTGCGCCACATGGAGCTGCGTCGCGGCCTTCGAGAACGAGCCGCTCTCCACGACCTTGGAAAAATATCTTAGCTGCCGAAGGTCCAAAACGGCTCCCCACGCTCTACGGAGGGCTAGCCTAGAACATTTCGTTATTGAGGCAACGACAAAAACCGGCAGTCCGTCTATCCCTGTCCCAACAAGGCCGCGTCGGCGCTGTCCATGGATCTCTTGATCCGTCCTGCCTGCCGGCGGACTTCATCAATCAAGGCGGTGAGCACCACGTTCCGGGAACTGCCCCCCTGGGGCCGCACCACGGCAATAGTGCGGGCCATGGCGCTGTCGGCGATCGCATAAGCGCTCAGCACGTGCCCGGCCAGTTCACGCGTCACGCTCGAGTGCGGCAGAATGGTTGCGTACTGGGTGGTTTTGTCGGCGATGACAGCTTTTACAGCACTAAGCGAGTCGAGTTCGAGTTCCGGCTGCAGCGCGATGCCCCGCTCGCGGTAGACCCGATCGATGATCCGCCGCAATTCATGGATTTCGCTCGGCAATATCAACTTCAACCGGCTGATGTCTCCCAGTTGGCGCGGCGCGTCGACCTGAGCGCGGACATAAGAGGTTACCAGCACGAGGCGCTCGGCGAAAAGATCGAGGACGTCGAGTTGATCCGGCGCACTGGGCCGATAGGTAAGCGCAGCGTCGAGCTGGCCGCCGCCCATGAGACTGGCAAGGTCGCCGCTGTAGGCTTCGACAACATTCAGCGTTACACCCTGATACTGGGCTTCAACAAAATGGCGGATGTCGTCCAGAAACAGCGGCACGATGGTCGGGCATATGCCGAGTGAGATCTCGCCTTTGAGCTTGTCCAAACGCTGGCGCACCTCACGGACCGCATCATCGAGCCCGTCTATGTGCAGGCGCGACTGGCCCAGGAGGAACCGTCCTTCGGCCGTGGGCTCGGCACCGCGCCCACTTCGGTTGATCAACGAGATACCGACTTCCTTTTCGAGCAGCTTGATTTGTCGCGTCAGGGACGGCTGCGCGACCCCTATGGATTGAGACGCGCGGGAGAAGCCGCCGTGCTCGCAAACCGCGATGAAATAGCGCAGACGCCTGAGGTCGATGCCTTCCATGCCCTGCCCCTGTTACCGGCCCGTCACGCGGTCGAGGAGCCGTGCGATCCACGGGGTCGTAACTGGCTCAAACAATGGGTTCACGTCCGGCACGAGGACGATCCTGTGGCGAGGACGTTCATCGATAACGGACAGGCGTCCCTGATAGGCCAGCCACCACACGATGAACACGCCGACAAACCAGAACAGGACCTGCCAGACCAGCAGCGAAGGCACTCCCGGCGCCACGACCACGCCGGCAAAAATCGGCTCGCTGAAAAATGTGTTGCCGAGGATTGCACCGGGGCCGAGCGCGAAAAACGCCCACAGAAGTGTAAGGGCCCATTTGGCCGTTGTGGTCCCCTGGCTCCCGCTACGCGCCGGCTGGCTCTCCTCGAAAGCGTCATGGAGGCGATCCCTGCGATCCCGCTCGGCGCCGCTGCGCGTAAATAGGGACACAAGGAGGCACGCTGTGAAATTGGTCGCAAGTCCCCATCCCGCCGAATGGACCGACAAGGGCCAGCGACCCCATGGCAGGTCAACGAAGAGCCGCTCGAACAGCACCAGTCCAAAGCTCTCGGTGAACACCACGCAAAGGCTTCCGACAATCAATCCTGCCATAACACCGCTTCGGCTGATCCAGCGCACCCAGCACAAGCCGAGCACCGCAGGCAGCAGTTGCACGGACAGGCTGAGCGTGAGGGATGAGAAGATTGTCGCGCTGAGGGACGCATAGCTCGCGATGGCGGCGACAGATCCGTAGACGAGCGCCAGGGTCACGCGCGCGGCAAACCGCGTGGCACGTTGGTCCATGCCCGGGACGATGTAGCGTGACGTCAGCTCGATGGTGCACACCGATGCTCCCGATCCGGCAAAGAAAGCGACGGCGATCTGGCCCGACGCGACCAGAAGGACTGTAAAGCCCACCGCCACCATCGGGTCGAGCGTTGCCAGCCGTGTCGTGAAGGCTGTCAGCGAGCCATTGGCGGCAATCTCCCCGGCCAGAACCGGCCCGATCAGTATCAGGGCGCCAGCCGCGAGGCCCGCGATCATCCAGACCTGGCCAAATGCAAGGCCCCGGCGCGGCGCACTTGTCACGCCCAGAAAGCTGAAGCCGGGACTGATCGCGATGCCGCCCAGCGACAGGGCGAACGTCAGTCCCGCGAGGGTGGTCCAGAGCCCCCCGGCAGGCAGTTCCTTGCCAATGCCGGCGCTAAACTGGATCACGCCCGGGATCTTGTCCGGCAGCACACCGCTGGCTGTACCAATCCCGTTGGCGGCGAATGCCAATTTGTCGAGCGCGAAGCCTGTGAACCCGCCAAAAAAGATCATGAGGGTCAGGACCAAAAGGGACTGGGCGGCGACAAGATAGGCTATCCCGCGCCAGCCTCCGATCACGCTGCAGAGGAACAGGAGGAACGCGATCGACCAGATTGCGAGACCGGACGGAACGTCGTTGGCGGTCGCGGCGCTCACCAGGGCACCCGCCTGAGATAGGCACATTGCTGCAAAAGGGATGCTGAAAAGGAACAGCACGAACAGCAAATAGATGCGAAGCGTCGTGCTGCCGAAGTAGTCACCCAGCAGGTCACCAAGCGTGCGCAGCGAGGTCAGCCGGGCGGCAAGCCAGATCCGCTTCTGCGTGATCACAGCGCAAAGGGCGATACAGATGAGACCGACTGCGACCTGGTTATACTGAAGGCCGAAGGTGGCGAGCAAAAGCAGATGATCGGGAAGGCTGAGGCTGGCCAAGGTGATGCCGGCGCCGGCGAAGATGATTACCCATGGCGGCAATGCCAGGCCCGCGTCGACGAAATCACCGGGTTGTCGGGTGTGACGGCCGCTGATGGTCGCAAGGTAAAGGCCCAGGACCGCGACAATGCCGAGCATGGAAACCAAGAGCGGGGTCATGTCTTGTCTCCCGGCGAGCGTTTTAAATCTCGGTCATCCGAGCGGAAGTCCCGGATAACGTCGAACGCCTCGAAGGCCTGCCGTGCCCCATACCGGGTGATCAGGTAGAAAACGACCACGGCCCCCGTTGTGATAAAGCCGACGCTCAACGGTAAGAAGTTGTGCGCGGCAAACGACGCGCTGGCCAGCGACATAACAACGAACAGCACAAGCGCGAGTCCGTAAATGACCAGGCCAAGTCCTAGTTCTCGGGGCGAGAACCCCGTCCCGTAGACCGCATTGACGATTACGTGAGAGACAAAGCCCGCCAGAATGGCCGCGAACCCGGCAAGAATATACGGTGATCCGCCCCGGCCGAATCCATACTCAAACAGGATCGTGGCGGGCATGGCCGCTGCCAACCAGCAGGCCATGACCAAGGCGTGTCGGTCCAGCGCTTCGTTTTTGCCGAGCGGGGTCATCGGTTGCTCTCGCTAGTTTCGGGCTCAGTCGTCCTTGTCCTTCGGCGCATCCGGACCCTGGAAGTTGCGGAACGACATGCCGCCGGCGCTTCCGAGGTTTTCGATCGGCAATCCCAAGTCCTTCATGAGACCGTCTACGAATGCGACCTGGGTGCGATATTTCATTGCGGAATTCACCACGCGATCCGTCATGTTGCCGCCGCTCGAGCCTCCATCGCCGCCGGCCCTCTCGGAAGGACTGTTGATACCGGGGAGGCCATCGACCTGGAGGATCTTGATCGATTCGATGTTTTCCATCGGCTTGACCGTCTCGCGGATGATGCTGGGCAGATTGCTTACGAGGTTCTCGTAGATGGCACTGCGTCTGCTGGCATCCGAACGGGTGTTTTCGGACTCGTTGAGCATGCGCTGCCCGGCGGCGTCCTTGGTATAGCGAACCTCGGCCGCATTGGACTCGGCGATCTCCGCCAGCGCCCTCAGTTCCGTCGCCTCTTTCTCGGCCTTTGCCGAAGAAACGACCCGTTGGGCATCACGCTCGATTCTGGACGAGGACTGAATGAGCTCGATCCGCTTGATACGCCCGGCCACCTCTTCTTCGCGTGCGCTGTTGACTTGCTCTTCCTGTTCAACCTGCTTTTTCAGAGCCTCCGCGGCCTCGGTCTTTGCGTAGGCTTCCTCGATCGACTTGTTGATCACCGCGATCAGGCGCTCCTTGTCGACGATCTCGACTTCCTTCTGCTGCTCGATCTCAAACTTGTCGACAAACTTCCGCGCAGCGATGCGCAACTCGTCGATCTGGCGGTTGGCGGCGATCGATGCGTCCTGAATCTCGTGAAACGCCTTGGTTTCGGCCAGCTTGATCTTCTGGTTATTCTCGATCTCGAGCTGCACGATTTCCTCGTCGACCCTCAAGCGCTCGACATCGACATCGTAACGTTTCTTCAGGCGCGCCTTTTCCTGGTCAGCCTCAGCAAGTTCGTTGCTGATGCGAACCTCTCTCGACTTCGCCACGGCCAGCAATTCAAGCGTTTTATCGGTTTCAATACGGTGCGACTCAGTAATCCGCTGGCTCTCCAGTTTGGCCTGGTCGATCTCGGCCGATGACGTCGTCTCGATGATCGACAGCTCCTGGCGCGAACGGATTTCAGACTCCTTCACATGTTGCTCGTTATCAATTCGCTCTGCCTCGATTTCCCGGCGGTTCTGGATCCTCTGCATCTCGAGCTCGCGACGCGACATGATTTCGGTCATTTCAGTCTCTTGCTGCTTCTTGATCTCCAGCGACCGCACCTCCGACTGGGTGTTGATCCGTTCGGAATCGATGAGCCGGTCCTTGGCGATACGAATCCGCTCACCGTCTTGTTCGCTGCGGATCCTGGCGTTCTGGATACTGATTGTGGAGCTTGATCTCTCGGCCTCAATCTCGGCCAGTTGGGCGGCTTTGCGGATTTCGATCGCCTGCGTCTGTTCGATGCGGGCGTACTCAAGGTCACGCTCGATCTCCAGAGCCCGCTGTTCGGTTTCGAAATCCTTGAGCTTGATGCCGATCCGCGATTCGTTTTCGATACGGTTGCGAAGCTGGCGGCGCTCCTCGATCTGCTCGGTCAACTGCGTCAGGCCCTCGGCATCGAACGCATTGGAGGGATCAAAGACGGAGATATCGGTCTGGTTGAGGTTCGTCAGAGAGGCGTTTTCAAGCTCGAGGCCATTCGACCCCAGGGTCGTCGCCGCCAGGGCGGCCACCTCACCCATGTAGCGGCCACGGTTGGTGTGGATTTCATCCATGGTCATCGTAGAGGCGATGGCAGACATCGCATCGACGAACCGGCCTTGGACAATCTCCTTTAGCGCGACCGGGTTCTGGGTGCGCTCCCCGAGAGTTCGGGCCGCAGTCGACACGCCGGCTTCCGTAGGCACCACACGCACGAAGAACTCGGCGACGATGTCAATGCGCATTTTGTTCCTGGTGATCAGAGATTGCTCGCCGAGCCTCCGGATCTCCACCGGGATCGCGTTCATGTTGACGCGCGTGATGTCGTGGACAATCGGGATGATCAGCGCACCGCCGCCCATAACCACCCTCTCCCCGCCGAGGCCGGTGCGGACGAAGGACTGGTCTTTGGACGAGTGTCTGTAGAGCCAGTGCAGCAGATAGACACCGATCGCGATGATGATCGTTACGAGAATAACGACTGCGATCACATCTGAGCCATTCATGGGAAGATCCTCCACTTAACCGCGAGCGCCGAGCACATTGGCGCGAAGATTGACAGCCTTCAGAAACGCTCCTCGCCGGCCACGGCGAGGATGATCATTGAGACGGCGATGAGATTGATAAGGTCGGCAATGGTGTAGAGCACGATGATGGGTGCCACGTGTCCGGTGCCGATAACGACGTCCACGAAATGCAGGATCGGGTAAATTGCCCAGCCGATCGTCATGATCAGCCTGATCCAGAAATAGCCGAGCCTAATCGGCCGCGTCGACTTGCTGATGGCATCCGCCATGGCGCCGAAATAAAACTCGCCAAGGATATAGAGCCAGAAGGCGATCGACAGCAGCACGCCAAGGGTCGGATTGAAGATCCGCGCGTCACCAAGGTAGCGGGCGAGCACCATCAGGATTGCCGCGGCCAGTGTCCGCCAGAACACGCCCACGGGCACTTTCCCTGCAATGCTCGCAAAGAAAAACACCGATGCGACCTGCATCGGCTGCACCACGAACCACGCAACGTAGCGCGAGGCCGCGCTGAGTTGCTGGCCAGCGAGCCAGATGTTGGAGGCGGCATAGTATTCAAAGCCCGACGCCAGGAGTGCAACGGCTGACAGCGCCAGCGGAACCCGCCAGCGCTCGGACGTCCATGTCAGGCCCAGCATTGCCAGGGCAGCCGTGGCAAACATCGCAAGGGTTGCAACGCTGAGCGCGGTGCTGACCACTGCGCTGGACTGAAAGAGTGTTCCAAACATGGGCTTTCCCTAGACCTGGGCTCTGATGTGAGGGGCGCGGCCGTAGAGCGCGACCATCGGCAGGATCAGAAGACCGAAAATGAATTGTTGCCATTCGTATTTGAGCCCGATGCCAATCAGGAAGGCGCTCAGGACTTGCAGGACGAGAACCCCGATAACGGTGTAGCCATAGCCGCCATACCCGCCCATAAGCGACGTCCCGCCGATCACGACTGCGGCCAAGGTTGTGAAAAGATACTGGTCGCCGACCCCGATGAACCCGCCGCCGCTCCAGCCCAGCAACAGGCATCCTGTCAGGGCAGCGGAGACGCCGCTGATGGTGTAGGCGAGTGTCCAGTATTTGAACTCGGAGACGCCGATCAACTTGGCCGAGCGGCGATTGCCGCCGAGGGCGTAGATGTAGCGGCCGAAGGCGGAATAACGCAGGCCAACGATGACGATGATCGCGATGACAATCCACAACAGGATCGTTGGCGGGACAGCCAGACCGAAGGTGCGACCGTTCATGGCGGCGAGATTTTGCAGCCATTTCGGAACGGTCCCAAAGACGTTGCCGCCAAAGGACGATCCAATGCTGGTCAGAATCTGGACAAGCCCAGCGATTGCAAATCCCATTCCGAGGGTGAGGATCAACGCCTGGCCTTGCAGGCGGTAGGACAGAACGCCATTCAAGAAACCCAGGGCACCGCCGATGATCAGCACGAACACCAGCGCGAGCCAGGGCGGTACGCCAAGGCTAATCAGGAACAAAAGCCCTATGTTGGACGCGCCGATAACAAACGGAATAGAGAGGTCCAGGCCGCCGAGCAACGCCACCAGTGTTTGCCCGACGCAGGCAATGCCCAGGAACGCTGCAAACAGCAGAATTGCCTTGATGTTGGCGCCGGAGAGGAACCCATTGATCGTAAAGGAGCTGATCACAATCAGCGCCAGCAGCACGATCAGTCCAATAAAGGCGCTGCGACCATGGGCGAAACGGTTACCGACCTTAAACGCAAAGACCAGGATCGCTTCCAGCAGCAGGAAGGCGATCAAGTTGCCAAGGGATCTGAAAGACGGGACCGTTGCCGTGATCAGCAGATACACAATCAACATCACCGCCATGGTGATGATCAGGACCCGGTTGCCGGCCCAGACGCCACTGCCGCCAGCCGAGACCGCGGTGTCGGTTTCGAGAGAGGAAGATCTGGCCTCGAAGATGACGGCGACGTAGTTGATCAGCCAAAAGAGCACGGCGGCCAGAACGATGGTGTAGAGGATAACGATCTGCGCGCTGAGCCCCTGCCAAAACCCCAGGCCAAAGCTGATCGCGGCCACAACGAATGTGACGGCGAGATTGAGCCACACCAGGGCGCGCGAACGCGGGATGAAGAGGCGGCTGCTGTCGACGAAAGTCTGACTCATGGCCCGATCCCCAACGATTGTCCTGTCGCCAGAATTCCGGCCGCGTGGCTTTGCTCCCCGACGACCAGGAACAGGAGCAGGATGAGTGCCGAGACGAAAACATAGATGAAGGCGCCAAGGCGCACGGAAACCGCTTCAGCTACGATGACGCGGACAGTGAACGTCAGCACCGCCAAGATGACGGCGAAGCCGAAGACGATCTTTTGCAGCGGCGTGAGATCAGGCAGTACCGGCCCACTTCCCGACTGTATGGGCAGCAGCAGATAGCGGGTCATCACGTCCGGATTGGACTTGAAAGCTTCACCGGCGACGGCCGCCACGCCATAGGTGTCGCGGGTGCTGACGTACAGCATGATCCCGACCACCACGCAGCCCAGGACGACGAAGGCTGCAAAGGGCGAAATGAAGTGGAGGTATCGCCCGATGATGGGGACCAGCAGGGTCAGCAGGAGCGACAGAACGAGGATCAGCCCGTAGAAAAGCTGTGTCACAAAGGCTTGCGTGGAACCGAAATTGAACGTGGCAAGAACATAGCCGATAAGAAAGAGGTTGAGCGCGCCTAGCAGCCCGCCTGCTACGCCACCGCGTCCGCCGGACAGGCTGACCCCGCCCAGTACCAGGGCGGTCACCGCCGTTAGCGTCATGGTGGTACCTTGTGTCGGATCTCCAGACGAGATCAGGGCGGTGTAGCAGATCGCCCCCAGGCCAACGAAGAGGCCGGCGATGACGTGGGCACCGATCCGCACCACATTGATGCGGACACCGCTCGTATAAGCCGCACGCTCATCGTAGCCCATCAGACGCAAGTTCGCGTAAAACGAGGTCATGGTGAACAGCAGCCAGGCCGCGATAGCCAGAAGGACGATCAGCAAGATCGGTGAAAAGATCGTGTTGCCGAGGCCCCAGGACGACATCCAGTCCGGTGCGGTGCCGCCAGGTCTTGGGAGGATGACCAGGTTGATGCCGGTCAGGGCCAGAAAGCCACTGAGCGCTACAATGATCGGCTGGACGCGCACGAAAATGATGATGAGGGCAAAGAAGAGCTGATAGAGAACGCCAATCCCCAGGGCGACCAGAAAGACGCCAAAGGGACCCGTGACGATGCCAAGGCCGTTGAGCTTGACGATCGTGACGTTGATGAAGGCGAGCAAGGGTCCAACCGCCAGGTCGACTGTCCCACGCCCCGCCACAGCCAGAGCCATAAGCGAGAATGTCGCCAGGATCAGGGGGGCCGACACGATGATCGCGCTGCCGAACCCCGACAAGGACACAAGGTTCGGCCCCCTGATGACCGCGGTGCTCAAGAGCAGCGCGATCAGCAGGATCGGGACCAACAGGTAAGTGTTTTGGGAACCCCTGGATTGGGACATCAACATTTGTCTTTCGTTGCTAGCGCAACCTAGAACTCGATGACCTTCCGGCCTTCACTGGGCCGCTCACTGCGAGCGGTCGACCGGCTCTCGGAAATGCTCCGTCCGGAAAGGGCATTGCCTCCCTGGCCGCGCCGTTCCGGATCGGCGCTGAGGATTTTCTTCAGCACGGGGGTGATGACTTCCTTGAACTTCGCCGGATCTTCCGATGTCGGGAAGTGGCCACCACCGAAGATCATGCATTCCGAATTCTTCACTTTTTCGGCCGTACGCAGGGTCATTTCGGGCGTACATGCGAAATCGTACTCGCCAGTCAGGAAGTAGATCGGCACCTTCCCGGAGATCTTCTGGCACTGGTCGCGGAAATCCGAATCGACGCTGTAAAAATACAGGTCGCCCTTGAAGATGCCCGGGCCGCCCTGCGCGTAGTACCACCAGGTCTCCCACCGGTAGTCGTCAGGAGACTGCGGGGCCATCAGACCGAATACAGAGGTCGCCACGACCTCGCCACCATGGATATGGGGGTGATGCAGCGGATCGATCCACCATCCCGGGGAATAGTCGCAGGCCTCGAGGGCGATAAAGGCGGAAAACTCGCTTTCGTAGCGCAGTGCCAGCGCCAGGCAGATATTGCCGCCCATCGACTGGCCCATGAGGACTGGCTTGCGCAGATCAAGGGCCCGGCAGAACGCCACGATGAACTCACAGTAAAATTTGGTTGTGAGTTTGTACTCGTCTTCCATCAGGTGAAAGTCAGCTGGCGGGATCGACTTGCCGTGCCAAGGCATGTCGAAAGCGATAACGCGGAAATTCTGGCTGATGTCCGGGTCGCACAGCTGGTGCCGATACTGGCGCCCGTCCGTGCCGGCCGTGTGCAGGCAGACCATCGGAATGCCCTCGCCGTGTTCCTCGTAATAGGTGCGGTACGTCTTGCCTTCGCACTGGACGTAGACGTAGCGCCCAACGATTGGATCGTGTGTATTCATGACAACTCTCCTGCGCTGCCGTTAAACTTGTCGCATCAGCGAGAGCATGCGCGTCAGCGCCCGCAGATTTTGCCAGAAGGGGAGCGAATTGCCCTCGATGATCAGCTGCTTGTGCAGCGGATGCGCCATCGCCCAGATGTCGTTGAACATCGGCGGTGGGATTTCCTGGGCAAATTTCGACCAGGCGCTGCTCGGCGCCTTGAGCCAAAATTCGACCCCCATGTCGTTCGGAGTGAGGCCTTGCGCGATCTTCTGGATCTTGCCGCCGCGGACGTCGACGAGATATTCCGTGTCGTCGAAGCCGAGCACGAACTTACTCGTGAAAAACCGCCCTACTACCGGCAAAATGCGATCGTCATTGACCTTCCTTGCCCACCGCTCGATCCACTCCAGATCAAAGCTGCTCCTGCTTCCATATCTACTCATGCGATCCTCCTGATTGGGGAATTACTTTGCCCGGTTTTTACGCGGGCAGAGACTTCTTTGCTGGCCCGTAGACTGCCACGAACGACGCTGCATCGATGGCCACCGGCATAACCGCAGCCGCAAATGCTCCAAGATCGGCGTCGGCCGGCAACTCGACCTTGTCCGCCCTGAGCGCATAGAGCGTGAAAAAGTACCGGTGAGCCCGGTCCGGCGGCCAAGGGCCGCCATATCCCTTGCCGAACCCCGGGATCTTGAATGTCACGAAATCGCTGTTGAACTCAGCAGCGCCGTGGGGGGGGCGGCCGCGGGCGCCGGGCGCGGCGGGCGGGGGGCGGCGAGAGAACCCCAATAGAGGACCCACCCCCACGCCCAACCACCCCGGGGGACCAAAAAA
>NZ_JBVVQM010000012.1:187465-258602 GCF_055811155.1 Mesorhizobium sp. WSM4822
GCAATGGGCCGCAATATCCTTTCCCTACCCCGGGTTTTTTTATTGACACTAAATCGGTTTTTAACTCAGCTGCGCGGGGCGGCAGCCGCTGGCGGCCGCTGGCGCCTTCTGGGAGCTCACGAATCTCGACCGGAATGTTCGCCACCAGCCAGTGCGCAAACGAGCGGGGGAAACTAAATGCTTCCGGCAGGTCAGGATCGGTAACGGACAAGGCAAAGCTGCGCGTGCCTTCCGGCGGTCCTGACCAAACAAGTCGCGGCGAAAGCCGGTTGTCCTCGGCGAACCGGTCCGGGATGACGCTACCTGGCGCGATATCAGGACAACGCAGCGTAAAAGACGGGGTTGCCGCCATATGGTTTACCTCCTGTTTCAGCAGGGTTACAGACCTCGGCACCGGCCTGCCCTGCTCGAGTCTGGGATTGTGGCTCTCGGCGACCGCGACCGGGTTGCCTGGGCCATTCTCGTTGGCGGCCTCGCCGGGCAAGCGCGCCGTCGCGCGGCGGCCAAACATGGCGTTGAGGATGGCATGGCCATCGAAGGGCGGCTCGAAATCCGCCGATATGGCGCCATTGCGAAACACGTGAACCCGCGTGCACAGGTTCAGAAATTCCTCGAGTTCGCTGGAGAGGAAAATCACGGCGTTGCCCCGCGCAGCGAATTCCTTGAGGTTGCGATAGAGATCGAGCTTGGCCCCGACGTCGATGCCGCGGGCAGGATCGTTGAGCACCAGAACCACCGGTTTTTCCGCAAAGGCCCTGGCAATCAGTACCTTCTGCTGGTTACCGCCGGACAGCGACGTGATGAGGTT
The DNA here is from genome assembly GCF_055811155.1 of Mesorhizobium sp. WSM4822. NCBI lineage: Bacteria > Pseudomonadati > Pseudomonadota > Alphaproteobacteria > Hyphomicrobiales > Phyllobacteriaceae > Mesorhizobium > Mesorhizobium sp. WSM4822. The sequence goes on from NZ_JBVVQM010000012.1 coordinate 188,274, forward strand.
CTCCGGGCTCCCCATCTTGACGGCCAGTTTGCTGGATTCCCACTCAAACACCGGCGTCAGCTTGGTGCGGTTAATGAAGTTGAGCACACCGCCCGACCGGAATTCGCGATACACCGGAAGCAGCAGGTTCTCGTAAATGCTCAGATTGGCAAAGATGCCCTCTTTCTTGCGATCGCCGCTGACATAACTAATCTTATTGCGTCGCGCAGATGCCAAATCCGTGACCTCGCTGGCCTTGCCGTCATTGACCACGACCAACCGGCCGGCGATCGGAAACTGGATGCCAGCGATGCATCTCACGAAATCCGCCTGCCCCTGCCCGTCCAGCCCGGTGATCCCGATGACCTCGCCGGGATACACTGTGAAACTCACGGGTGCAGCGTCTGGCCAGACCCGAAAATCGGTTGCGCGCAGGACCGGCCGATCGCCGAGCCGCGTCGGCAGCGGCTGATCACGGTCTGTGCCGCTGCGCCCGGCACCGGCAATCAGTTCAAGAATCCTGGCCTCGGTAATCTCTTCTTTGGCAAGCCTGCCGACGTCCACCCCGTCACGCAGAACCGTCGCACGGTCGGCGATACGGACCAGTTCGGCGATGCGGTGGGTGACGATCAGGATGCTTGCTCCCCGCTGTTTGAGCTGCCGCATCTTGCGGAACAGCCTTTCCGTGGAATCGAAGTCTAGCGCGGCCGAAGACTCGTCGAGGATCAGGACCTTGGGATCAGTCAGAAGGGCCCTGGCTATCGTCACCCATTGTTTGACGCTCAAAGGCAGTTCACCCACCAACCCGGAGAGGTCGATGTCAAAGCCGAGGAGTTCGCGCATCAATGCGGATGCCTTGGCTTCTTTTTCTTCCCGGTTCATGGACGAGCCCAAAAGGCCGTCCGCCCCCAGGTAAAGGTTGTCCAGCACGGAACACTCATCCGCGACGAGCACTTCCTGAAAGACATTGGAGATGCCCAGCTGGCGCGCCTCGTGCGGGGACGTTGCCGACTTTCCAAGGATCGAGACCTGACCACTGTCCGGTATCAGGACGCCGGAGATGACCTTCGCCAGTGTGCTCTTACCCGAGCCGTTGCCGCCAATTATTGCATGAACTTCCCCCGCGTAGGCCGTCAGATTGCAACCGCCCAGCGCCACAGTCGGCCCGAAGGTCTTCCTGACCGATGAGAGTTCAACAGTAGGGTACGACATCACTGGTCCAGTTGGCCGACGTTCAGCGGCTAGACTTACACGGAATGAAAGAAATGCCATCCCGTCAGCGCTGACGGGATGGCCAGACCTGATTTTGGTCAGTTCGCTTTGAACGCCTCTGGATCGGCCGGACGCAGGAAGAATTGGTCCAGGTAGTCCTTGCCTGCCCAGTTCTCGACACCGACGTTGTACCAGCCGTCCGAATCTTCGCTGCAATCGGCCGGGACGGCCTTCTCAAGCTGATCGTAGGACATGGTCTGCGGCTTGGTCAGGATCGACTGGACCTTCGGGCCCTGGCCCTCGAGGGTGCGCATCATGACGTTCCAGCCGAACTCGAAGTCGTCGCCCGGAGGCCAGGCGTGGATCGCCTGTGAGACGAAATCCTTGTTATTGCGCCAGTAGCAAAGCGCGCCGATCTCACCGCCGATAGAGAACGGGACCATCTCGCGGCCGCTTTGCTGAAGCGCACGTAGGGCGCCGAGTTCAGACGCCGACTGAATGATGATGCCATTCAAATCGCCCGGATTGGTGGCCAGCCACTTCTGAATTTCGGACTGGGCAACCTGATCGGTCCACATGCCGGCAACCTGACCCACGACCTTGATGTCGGGGTATTTCGCTAAGGCCTTGAGAACCCCGACGTTCTGCGAGTCCGATGCCGACGCGCCAGGAATGCCTTCGACAACCAAGACATTGCCCTTGCCGTTGATTTGCTTGGCCATCCATTCGCCCAGCATGCTGCCGCCCACGACGAAGTTCGCGGACGTGTTCACCGCATAAGGCGAGGTGAGATAGCCAACAGCAGAAAATACCGGAATGTCACGCTGATGGGCGTATTCGACCGTCTGGTTCAGTGACGTCGGGTTCGAGCAGCAGACGATGATCGCGTCGACCCCTTGGTCTACCAACTGCCGCATCTGCTGGATCTGCGTGGAGTCGTTCAGATTTGACTGAGTGATGATCACGTCCTTGATCAGTCCGAGCTTCTTCCATTTCGGAATGATCTCTTCCTGGAGCCGCTTCATGACGTCGGCGCGCCACGTGTTACCAGCATAGGAGCTGGCGTAGCCGATCGTCCACGGGGGACCCTTCTTCGGCTTCCAGTCACGGTAGGCGCTTTCCGCGAGCGGCTGCATCGGGTCCATCATGTCTTTGTTATAGAGCTCGTCCTGAATGTTCTTGGGCAGCTCATCCACGCCACCGGCAAATGCAGGGCTGACGCTAGCGATCGTTGCGACAACGGCAAGCGATCGCAACATGGTTGCGAATGTCGTCAATTTTTCCTCCCTTAGTGCCGGGCGTTGAGCCGTGGGCACGCTGAGTTCACCGGAACCCGGGGACGACTATCGGGCAATCAGCACGTTGGCGGTAATACATTTTTCAAATGCGCCCTATACGCTTTCGCTATGGACCTGCCCCGCGTCGCGGGCCTGGCGTCACGCAGTGGCCGGGCACGGTACACGCTGGTCCAACTTCATCCGCCGGATTGGCCACCTTCTCCCCGTGCAAAATCGCGAAGCCGTAGATTTGCTTCAGGATGTCTCGAACATGGATGGCGGTCGCCGGGGCGCCACGCTCAACGATAGCGCCGCAATGAGCCCGCAGGTCATCCGGCGTATTCTCCGTCAGCAGGCGATTTCGCCAGGACGGAAGAAGCTCCCGCTCGAAGATGGCGCGCCGCATGGCGCGCGTGCTGTCGGCCATCGGTGCGGCAGTGAGCCACTTCTCCCAGAACTCGCCAAAGCTCTTCGCCTCTTTCAGGCGACGCTTGTCGCGCTGCTTCTCGATCGCCGGCGATCAGCCATCGCCAATAGCGCGCTTTGCGTCGAGGCACTTTTCTCGTGCCAACGCGAGCGAGATTCCATCCCGCCCATATCTGCCCAGATAGACCGTCTCGCGGCGTCCATTCAGCCTGTAATCCAGCCGAAACGAGATCGCGCCACTGGGCATGACGCGGACATACATGCCGTCCCGATCAGCAATCTTGTAGATTTTATCTTTTGGTTTCAGCGCTTTAAGAGCGATGTCCGTCAACATTCCCGTTGCCTCCTGAAAAGTACCGTCAGGACAATTTAGAGGCTTCGTGAGAGAAAATTCCCTTTTTGTTCAATGCCTTAAGGCACAAAAAGTACCGTCACGAGCCTCATTGACTCTGACGGTACTCAGAAAAAATCGGGTGGGCAATATGCGGAAGGTCCGTCAAGCGGTCCGTCAAAGCCAATCCTAGCGCACCGATTGTCGCTGATTGTCTCTGAAAGGATTTATGTTTGTTTTCAGTACTTTACGTCGCAGATTGGCGTATTTTCGGCGGCGTCTGAGTGGGCCTGAATCATTCCCACTCAATCATCAACAGGGATTCTAAATATATGATTCTTCGTGTAAATTTCGTCAACTTCTTCTCAATATACCGTCAAAAATACCGTCTGATTCCTACGCTGTTGAAAAGGCTACCACAAATGTAGCCGCTCGTGCGGCATGCACACTTTTGACTGCATCATCTATTGCGAATGTTTCGAGTAGCCCAGCCGGCTCAGTCGCAAGATGTTATGAATCGGACGCGACGGCCATAATCCGCACGACGGCTCCGAACTCAGCGGGTACGCTCCGTCGGTGCGGCTTCGTTGCAGAGCCCGGGTTTGGCGAACAACGGTTCCGCGTCGTGACGCGCCCCTTACAAAGGCGGATGGTGGGACACTCAGCAGAAACCAACACCATCGTGGCCGGAGAGACATTTCTTGTAGAAGATCACGGTATATCCGTGCAACGTCCCTTCCCCGCGGCTAATATAGCCAGCCGTCTCATAGAGTTTTTGAGCCCCTACTTGGATTGTGGTCGTCTCGAGCACTATGTATTTGAATCCGAGAGCAACGGCTCGCGATTCCAATTTGCTAAGAATTCTCCTTCCAAGCCCTCGTCGTTGAAAGGCGGGATCGACCCGCAACCGTTTGAGCTCTGCGATTTCTTCGTCGACAGGCTGCAATCCGCCCATAGCTGCGAGCTGGATACCAATATGCCCAACCACGAAGTCTCCGCCAGACTCGATATATACTTCTCCGACATTACGCAAATCATCCTCCCACACCCCTTCCGGACCATACACACCAACAGCCTCGGATGCACTCCTATGCAGGTGCCATACATTATCGACATCCCCACGTTCAAACCTACGAAAGACCACGTCGTCTTGAGACATCGACCATCACCTATTGAACGCCGGCGGGGCTGGAGCCGCGCCAGTTTTCACGCAGACAATTGCGCCAGTTAGCTTTGATCCGCCGCCGTTAGCAGCCGTTGTGAAAGCACAGCGGCCATGCTTTCCGACGCCTCAACTCCAGCGATGGGGCGACCTGGTTCAATCGTATGTTTAAAAGCCGTCTTCCGATGCATCCGGGTGAACCGATCCAGCGCATCGACACAGGATGCGTACAGCTCTCGGATTTCAGTGCCTTTCCGCTCCACGACGGGCGAGACGGTTGCAATTTTAGGAAAGGCTGCTTTGCCTTCAAGCCAGCCTGGCCGGACCCCCGCGCGCCTCTTGTCTGATGACAACCAGCCAAAGACCGCACCAATGCATCCTCTGGGATAGTATTCGGACAGCCGATAAACATCCCGATAGAATTGCGGTTTTTGGCGGAAGATTTCTTCACCGACGAGTAGTACAGAGACCGCGACAACGCTGGCCGAGAACCGGCCACTTGGAGCCAGCCTATTCTTGTAAGGGTTTTTTCCGTAGAACTCGCGAAATTCGCCAAATAGACCAGGCGACATATAATCATGAAAGCGCGTCAGAATGTAATTCGCCGACTCCAGGCGCTCTAGGCACAGCGTAAGACACTGGCGCGCATCCGCCCCGACCTCGTCACGCAACGCAAGCAGGGTGTCGATTGCAAACTGCAAGTCTCTCTCAATGAGTTGGTGACCCAGGCAAAAATCTCGCTCCTCGACGCCAGCTGAGTCGAGACAATATACGCGCGGATCGCTCTCTACTGGATTGGTAAGGATCATATCTTCATAGGAAAGAACATCTATGCTAGGCTGCCGCTGGCAACTTAAGTCTGCAATACGCCTCAGACGCTCCCCTACCGCTAACTCGGCATCGCCATGGTTAAGTCCCGCAAATGCAGACATCTGGTAAGCAATATTGACGAGATATTGGATGTCTGTCTTGGCGACTCCAAACTCCGACTGGGTCAGATTCAGCAGGTGCGCCTCGTAGTCCTCTCCCGCTAGCATCCTGCTAATGCTACGCCCAAGCGCCTTGACCGCTTCAGCTCGCTGTTCACTATTTTTGATCTCCGCGATACGGTGCGGGAGTTGGTCGGCGACAAAATCGCTAACAATGCCAAGCGGGCGTATTCGCAGGCGGCGATTGATGTTGTCAGCTCGGTGAGAGAAAATCCCCCGCACGGCCCGCTGATCTGGCAAGGCCGCGGAATAACTCGGCACGTTCATTTCTTAAGGGCTCCTTTGGGTCTTTCCTGGGAACTCAAGGCTGCGTGGCGGAGTTCGACGAGCGGCCCCGCTCGGTGATTTCCAGACGCGGACAAAGGTGAATGGACTTAACGGTGCAGGTCTGTGGCATCGATTGATCGAATCGAGGTCATTTGAACTCCGGCGTAAGGACTGCGAGACCCCGTGGTCGTGCGGGTCCTTTGCGGCGACCATGCAACCGGCATGCCAACAGAGGTTTTTGCGGGGCTGCTCTTGGAAGACGGGAAAACATGGCACGACTGCCCCGCCGACAGAATACTCGCGGCCTCAGCGTTGGTTTTCGAACAACCCCGTCTATAACCGCACACGGCTGAACTGTAAGACAGTTTTCGAGCACGTGAAAATAGATGCCTCGTGCGTCCTACAGATCACCCCTAAGTAGTTACTAGAAGCGGTGGGGCAGGCCGAGACCTCTCACGACAAAGGCACTCTGTTAGCCTAGGCGCCTGCCGAACGCGTGGGCGACGTTGGCATCAACCGGCGGGCTGATGCCTCGAGGGCAACAAGCGCGCCTGCCGCAACGCTGCCAGATCAGCCGAGCCGGTGCAGAAGCAAGCGACGGCCAACTGGCGGATGACGATCTCGAAATGCGCGACAACCGCCTCGGTGGACACCGTCGCCGCCCGCAGTACGCCGGCCGCCTGCCCGGCGATGTCCGCGCCCAAGCGGATGGCCTTGGCCACATCGACGCCGTCGCGGATCCCGCCCGACGCGATCAGCTTCACCGCTGGCAGCGCCCGACGTACCGCCTGCACGCTGGCCGGGGTCGGAATCCCCCAATTGGCGAACGCCATCGCCACTGCACGATCGGCGGCATCGCGGGCGCGCTCGCCCTCCACCGCGGCCCAACTGGTGCCGCCGACGCCGGCGACATCGATCACCGCCACGCCCGCCTCGACGAGCGCAGAAGCCACCGACGCGGACAGGCCGGACCCCACTTCCTTGGCCACGACGGGCACGCCCACGCTGCGCGCGACGCGAGCGATCTGCGCCAAGACTCCGCGCCAGTCGCGGTCGCCCTCCGGCTGTACCGCTTCCTGCAGCGGATTGAGATGGACTATAAGTCCATCGGCCTCCAGCGCATCCACCGCCCGGCGCGCCAGGTCCAGCCCGTCGGCCTCGCGCAGTTGCGCGGCGCCGATATTGGCCAGCAAGGGAATGTCTGGTGCCAGGCGGCGCAACTTGCGCGTCAGCCCCTGAGAGTTGCGGGATTGCAGGCTCACGCGCTGCGAACCGACGCACATGGCGATCCCCAAGGCTTGCGCTGCCTCGCTCAGATGCCGGTTGATCGTCTCGGCGCGCGGCATGCCGCCGGTCATGGAGCTGATCAGCAGCGGCGCGCGCATGGTCTTGCCCAGGAGCGAGGCACGCAGGTCGATCTGCGTCAGGTCCAACTCGGGCAATGCGCAGTGTGCGAAACGGATGTCCTCCCACCCGGCGGCGACCGTGGCCGGCGCCAGTCGCGGATCCAGTAGGATGTCAAGATGATCGTCCTTGCGTTGGCTCAGGGCGGTGTCGTTCATGCTCGCTCCATCAGTCGCATCAGGCGACGGCGTTGCGGCGGATCGGACCGATGGCAGCGCGCGCACGGCCCCGCCTCCCGCGCGTTCAGGACGGCCCATGCTGGCCTGCGTCGCTGCTATAGCGGTTAGGCGAGGTCTGGTAGTACTGCGCGCGGATAGCCGCCATGGCCTCGATCAACGGTTCCCATGGCACGGGTAAGCGTGCTTCCGCCATCACCCGGTGCAGCATGCGCGTCTGGCCGGCCAGCTCGTCGTTGAGGAACTCCAACACGGGCATAGCCGGATAGCGCTGCAGTAGCAGGATCGCCGCGTTGTCGGCGTCGCCAGCCGACCTGTCCTTGTCGCGTCCATGCAAATCGTTCTGCAGGCGCCCTATCGCGGAGATGAGCCGCAGGACCTGGCGAAACGCCGGGCGAGAGCGCATGGTCGCCATGTCCAGCCCCCACAACAGCGACAGGCAACACAACACGTTGCTGTAGGCGATCGAATCGATGCCGTTTTGCAGATACTCGGCGTAGGACCAGCGTTCCGCCCCCGCCGCCTGCGCGTCTCCCCCGCGCAGCGCCGCGCAGTAGCACCGAGTATCGTCGAGAAGCTGAGTATAGTCGCGACGGTCATAGGCGAGCGCGGCCAGCGAAGCGCGCAGCACAGCACAGCCCTCGAATCCGGGGAGCGCGCACGGCACGCCCTGCCCCAGCGCCTGCTCAACCGCGGCGAGTTGCTCCGGCGCGATCAGGCCAAGGTCGTTGCAATCGTCGAGCCAAAACAGCAGCGCCAGTTCGCGATAGAACGCCACGATCAGCGTTTCGTCCTGCGGATCGCGGCCGGTGCGGGCGCTGGTGTCGCGCAGGCTCGGGTGGATTCGCTGCAGGATGTACTGGCCGCCCCTGACCGCTTCCAGGGCATGCTCGTCGGCGAATCCGATCAGGGAACGCCCCCACTCCAGCACCTGGGGCAGCGCGCGTTCGGGCTGGATCATGGCGCCACTCCTCGTCCCTCGGCTAGAACGCGCCGCCCCCAACGAAGCGCCAGCCATAACCCGGCGAGTTCGGCCACGCGCACGACCCGGGTGGGGCAATACAGTTCCTTGCCGATCCACAGCGGCGTCTGCGGCAACACATGCGCCGCATAGCGGGCGAGCATCCACTCCAGCGCTCGCGCCACCGCCTGCGCGATGCGCCGACGCCCTGTCGGCCCTTCGCTCCCGTCCATCACGTGCAACGCGAACAGCGCATAGGCAGTTTCCTCAAACGTGGACGCGTGACCGGCGCCCCAGCCGCCGTCGTGGCGCTGCGCCTGCAGCAGCGCCGCCAGCGCGCGCTCGTCGCGCCACCGGGTCCTGCCTTGCGCCAGCGCAGCGACCGCATGCGCGGTGGGATACAGCCACGAAACGTGCCATTTTTCGTTGTCCCATAGACCGTGCGGATTGCGATTGGCCTCGATGTAGGCGGTGGTGCCGGCGGCGGGGTTTCCCAACATGCGCAACGCATGCAGGGCGTGGATGTTGGTCGACACCGATGCGTTGCGCTCGCCGGGGAAGGTGACGAATAGCTCGCCGATTTCGAAATGGCGCAATGCGTCGACCGACACGTCCCGGCCTCCAAGGCGCAGGACGCACAACGCAACGGCGGTGTCGTCCGCATCGGCCGCGAAGTGCAAGGCCGGACCCAGACCGCGTACGCCCAGGCGGGCGTCGAGCTGCAGGACGATCACGCGCACCGCCTCGGCGAGCGCGGGATGCGCGAACAGCCCGGCCAGATGCAGGGAGTACAGCGACCAGCATGGCTCGAATACATTGATCGGCCAGACGTTGGGAACGACACCTTCGATGCCGCTGCACGTCGCCCGCGATGCAGCCTGCAGATACGCGTCGGCGCGCCCGACCCTCGGCGTGCTCCCCTGTGTCGCGGCGTGCGCACGCCACGCGGCGGTGGCCGCCGGACTGATGCCGATGCTGCCGTCGTCATCCGGGCATGCGGCGGTCGACGAGGTGCCCCAGGCTTCCCAGGAGTGCAGCAACGGATGGCCGCTCGGCAACGTCGCCATCGCACCTAGCTTGACCAGGCGCGCTTGCCGCAACGGCAACAGCGCTGGGTGGCGCGGAAACGCCACGCCGCCCAGCAAGGATACGGCCTCGCTGCACAACTGCGGAAGAATCAGCTCCGCGCCGATCGGCGCGTCTTCCGGCACCGCATGCGCATAAGGATCGGGCTGGCGCTCGAGGAACCGAGTTGCAGTCTGGACTGCATCGGCTGCCCCGGGAAGAGGATCGGCACGCTGCAATGCCAGCAACGCCGCCCAGGTGGGCGCATGGCGGAACAGCGGGAAGTCCGTGCTTCCCCATCCGCCATCGGCTTGTTGCTGCGCGATGAGCCACGCGTAGGCATCCTGCCGACCGGTGACGTTGCCGTGGAACTGCAGAACTCGCGCTGTGTCGTAGACGGACGGACCGACGCTGCCGCCGTCGCTCATCTCGCTCAGCAGATGGCGCAGTTCGGAAAGAATCTGTTCGGACAGCGCGTTCACGCGGGATGTTCCTTCTGCAGGCAGTTGACGAGAATCAGGATCGGGCAGACGCCGCGCACCTCGTCGCAGCCGTCGCGGCCCGGCGCATGTGCAGCCCCGGACGGCAGCCCTGCTCCGGCGCGGGGACGCGCGCCAATGCCGGCGCCGGTCCGCCGAATAGGCTTGCGCGCAGCGCGCCGTGCGCCGCGGCCGCGCTGGGCAACCGCTGACCATTGCCGCGGACTCGGACACGGCGCAGCATGCACCGCTGCCGCCGGCCGATCGCTGCGGCACAGGGGCGACTCCATGCGGACGGGCGAGCTCATGCGTCGGGCGTGTGCCTGAAGAGATACGCTTTGGCCCGCTGCAGCATCTGCCCCAACCGTTCCGCACGCGGTCCCAACGGGGCGATGGCCTCCCCGGCCTCGCGCAATAGATCCAGCGCGAACTGGCGCGCTGCCTGCAGCCCCATGATCGAGGCACAGGTCGGCTTCTGCGCTGCCGCGTCCTTGCCGGGGGTCTTGCCCAGCGTCGCGGTATCCGCTGTCGCGTCGAGAACGTCGTCGACCACCTGCAACGCCAGGCCGAAACAGGCGCTGTAGCGATCGAGCGCACAGTACAGCGCAGCGTGCGCGGCATCCTCCGCGATGGCGCATAGCGCGCCCATGCGTACGGACGCGCGCACTAGCGCTCCGCTCTTCATCCGGTGCATCGCCACGATCCTGTCCAGCTCGACGTCCTTTCCGACCAGCGACAGATCCATGGCTTGACCGCCTGCGGCACCTTCGGCGGACACCGCCTGCGCCAGTTCACGCACAAGCGCGATACGATTGTCGCCCGGCGCATCCAACCTCGCCAGGGCCAGAAAGGAGTGCGCCTGCAGCGCATCGCCAACCAGGATCGCAGTGGCTTCGCCGAACTTAACGTGCACGGTCGGAAGGCCGCGGCGAAGCACGTCGTCATCCATCGAGGGCAGGTCGTCGTGGACCAGGCTACAGGCGTGCATCATCTCGATGGCTGCGCCGACGTCGTCGAGCATGTGCGCCGGCGTGTCGGCCAGTGCGCCGGCAGCCAGACAGAGCAAGGCGCGGGTGCGCTTCCCGCCGTGCAAGGTGGCATAGCGCATGGCCGCCATCAACTCGGTCTCACCGTCATTTTCGGCGCAGAGGAGACGCGCCAGCGCCTGTTCGACCCGCTTTGCGCCGTCCTGCATCCAGATCTCCGGCAGCAGCCTGCCGGATGCGCCGCGCGCCTGAGCGCCCATTTCCCCGGGCGCGGAAACGCCAGTTCGGTCGTTGTGTAGCGTGGAACCGGTCTGCATGTTGTTCATAGTCCTTGTACCTGACACGGCCACTGCGAGCTCCGAACCGCTGCGGTATTGCCGGTGTCGCACTGAGTGCAGCGCGCCTTTCCGGCGCCGCTGCCCGCCAGACGGGGCATGCGATGCCAGCTCATGAGAATCCGATGCGGACTGCCATGGACGGATGTGCGGTCGGGTAATAGCGTCGGCCTTTTTCGACACCGCTCAGCAACCGCGGCCTCACCCCGGCCCCGTGCATGGTCAGCGCCAAGGCGATGCAGAACTGCACCATTTCCAGCCATACCAAGTGGTAGCCGATGCAGACGTGTGGGCCGGTACCGAACTGCAGCATGTCCACCGGCCGGATCGGCTCTGTGCGTTGAAGCCACCGCGCCAGTTGGAACTGATCAGGCGACTCGTGCAGCAGCGCCGAGGTCGAGAAATGCAGCAGCGGGATGCACAGATGGGTGCCCGCCGGAATGCGTCGTTGGCCGAGTTGCAATTCCTGCAGCGCGCGACGCGGCAGGAGCGTGGTCGCCGGATGCATGCGCAGCGTCTCGCGGAACAGCGCCTCGGCGACCGGACACTGCGCCAGGTCCGCGTGCCGGGTCGGTACCGCGCCCACGCGTAGCGCCTCCTCGACCACGGCGTCCCACAGCACAGGCTGCCGAGCCAACTCGATCACCATCCAGGCCATCGTCGAGGCGGTGGTGTCGTGACCGGCAAGCAGCAGCAAGCGGATGTTGGCAACCAGTACGTCATCGGAGAGCACATCGTCACTGCGATCGAAGGCGCTCACCATGTCGTTGATCAACCCGGTGCGCGCGGCATGCGCGCGCGCGTCGCGGACGAACTGGCGCAACTGCGCATCGATCCAGTCGCGGGCGGCGCGGCCGCGCCGCAAGGGCAGTCCGGGAAGGTCGATCGGGGGCGCGACGATCAACTGCAGCAGTTGCCGGTACTTTCGATGCCAGCCCGGCAGATCCTGCGCGGGGATTCCCATGAGGCTGAAGATGAGCTTGAGCATCAGGTCGCCGGTTTCGCGCAGGATGGTTACGTCGCCGCGGTCGCGCCACGCCTGCACCCGCGCTCGGATGACGGGCGCGAACAGGTTGCCGATGCCGGCCTGGGTCAGCCCCTTGGGCAGGAACGCCGCCTTGATCGCATCGCGCGCCTGGCGGTGCGGGCCGCCGTCCTGGGCTACTAACGTTCCGCCAAGCAATTCGGGCGCGATCTCTTCGATCAGCGCCGAGGACACGTCCTTGTGCCGGAGCAGTGCGAACGCATCCGGATCCACGCAGGTCATCAGGTGTCCGGCGGGGCCGAAATCCAGCCAGAAGTGGCTGCCCAGCGTCCGTTCCCCGCGCCGCAGCAGGCGCGGCAGGTCGCAGACGATGGCGGGAAGATGCCCGACCAAGGGGAAAGCGCCGGGCATGATTGGAATGTCGTGCCGCAGCCGGTGCCGACGGTCCAGTGGGTTGAGCAGCATGTCCATCAGCAGCGCGGCGCCGCGGCCGCTTCGGGGATGCCGCCGGCAGGCCGCGCTGGGGGGCTGTTGCCACCGTCGGCGAACGTCGGCACATGCGCCAGCATGCCGCCGTCGACGCACATGACCTGGCCGGTAATGAACGCAGCATCTTCGGAGAGCAGGAACGCCACCAGCGCGGCCACGTCCTCGGGGCGGCCGACGCGCGGCAGGAGCTGGTGCCGGCGCAGATGCCGTTGCATGCACTCGTCCAGCTTGGCGAGGAGACGCTCGGACATGATGAGACCCGGCGCAACAGCGTTGCAGCGAATCTGCGCATGACCGTACTGGGTGGCGAGCGAGGCCGACAACATGTTCATCGCTGCCTTCGACGCGGCGTAGGACGTCTGCGCGGTGTCACCGCTGAGCCCCTGGCACGACGACATGTTGATGATCGCGCCACCGCCGCGGGCGATCATCCGTGGGATGGCCTGTCGGCAGCAGAGCAGCGTGCCGCGCAGATTGGTCGCCATAGTCTCATCCCAGACCGCCAGGTCCAGGTCGAGGATCGCGCAGTCGCGTGGGGTCAGATGCATAGCGCTGGCATTGTTCACCAGCAGGTCGACCCCACCGAAGTGCCGCTCGGCCGTCTCGAATAGCGCTGCCACCGCCTCCGCATCGGCGATGTCCGCGGCCAGGGCCAGCGCGTGGCTCGCTTCGGCCGCGATCTGCGCGGCGCAGGCGATGACCGCCGGGCCATCAATGTCGGCCGCCACCACTCTGCCGCCCTCTCGTGCGATGGCGAGGGCGCATGCCTTGCCGATGCCGGCGCCGGCGCCGGTCACCACGGCCACCTTGCCTTCAAACCGTCCCACCGTGTCCTCCTGAGTTGCCTTGGTCTTTCGCGGCGTGCCGCTCAGCCTCCGCCGGAGAAGGCGCAGGGTCGGCGCCGGCGCGCTCGTCATCGCTAGCGTCGCTTTCGATGACCCGAATGGCGGCGACCGGGCACTGGCTGGCCGCGAGCCGCACGGCGGCGTGCAGCGCCTGCGGGACCGTCGCCACGCATAATTCGGCCACTCCGTCCGGTTCGCGCTGACGAAAGGTGCCCGGCAGCGTCAGCGCGCACTGCCCGGTGGTTCCGCACAGATCCTGGTCGACCACGACGCGCATCTCAGCCCCCCTGCGCATGGAGCCGCACCGGCAGCGCGCGGAACGTCCTGAGGAACGCGGAGGGCTCCCGGGTCGGCTGCTCGGCCAATGCCAGCGTGGGAAAGCGCGCCTGGATCCGCGGCAGGCTCTCGGCCAACTGCACTCGGGCCAATTGCGCACCGAGGCAGAAGTGGATGCCGTGGCCGAAGCTCAGCATGATCTTCCCGTCGCTCGACATGCCAGGGCTGGTGCCGTAGAACCGCGCGGGATCGAAGCGGTCGGGGTCGGCGAAGGCGTCCGGGTCGCGATTGCCGGCCGCGATCAGCACGCGCACGTCCGCGTTCTTCGGGATTACCACGCCGCCCAGTTCGATGTCGCGCTGGGCGATACGCGGAATGGAGCTGAACATGGCGGGCGCGTCGCAGCGCAGGACCTCTTCGACGAATGCCTTCACTCCCACGGCGTCCCCCTGAAGCCAGTGCCGCTGTTCGGGAAACGCCAGCATCGCCAGGACCCCATGGTCGATGCTCGCAGCAGTGGTGGCGAAACCGCCCAGCAGCATGCCCCACAGCATGCTGATCAGCTCCGCATCCGACAGCGTGTCCGAATCGTCGTCGTGTGCGCCGACCAGCATCGACACGATGTCGTGGCGGGGATCGGTGCGTTTGCACTGTATGAGGTCGCCGAAGTAGGCCTGCACCCTGGCGCTGGCCGCGTCGGCCGTGGCGAGCTGGGGATCGCTGGCTTGCGGGCTCAGGCCTTCCAGAATGGCGCCGATGCCGGAGGCGAGCCCGAACATGTCGTCCTGGGGCATGCCGAACAGTTCGGCGAAGACCAGCATGGGCAAGGCCAGCGCGAATTCCCGATGCAGGTCCACCGCCTCCCCCCGCTCCAGCGCGGGCGCCATGCAGTCCAGGCGCTCTGCGACGATGCGCGCGATGCTCGGCCGCAGGTTGTCGATCTCGCGCATAGTGAAATCGCGCGAGATCAGCCGGCGCAGACGCGTATGCGTCGGTGGTTCCTTCATCGCTAGCGTGGACGCCAGCAGACTGAGCGACAGGCTGGTCGCCGCACGCGGGAAATAGCGCGCCAGTTCGCCCGGCGCTGGTCCCCGAAACGCATCGCCCGTGGCCTTGAGCACCCAATATATATCGACGTGACGGCTCAACAGAAAGAGGCCCGACGCCGCGCGATGCACCGGATCGTGCTCGCGCAACCACCGCATGAACGGATAGGGGTCGTGGATACAGGCTGGCGACGCCAGTTCGGCGAAGGCATCCCGGCATGCTGCCGTGGTTTCTTGCACGTCCATCTTGATTACCTGTTGGCTTGCTGATCTGACCGGCGCGTTCTAGGCGCGCCGGCAAATTGCAGAGAAGATCGCGATTTCGGGCGGCGTGCGCGCATCACCAGATCACCGGGAACTCCTCGAACCCGCCAGTGATGATCTCCTTGCGCAACTTCAGCGCTTCGGGCGCCACGGCCAGGCGCAGCCCGGGAAAGCGCCGAAAGATCGAACCGACCACCACCTTGAGTTCCAGCCTGGCCAGCGCCATGCCAATGCAGTAGTGCGGCCCGTGGGAGAACGCCAGGTGCGGGTTTTCGTCGCGTCCGATATCGAAGATTTCCGGGTCATCGAAATGGCGCGGATCGAACGACGTCGCCGGCAGGCCGACGAGCACCTTGCTCTCCGCGGGAATATGCTCGCCGGCGATAGTCACATCGGTCCTCGGATAGCGCATGACGCCGTCCCAGCCCGCGCCCGGCGGGTACATGCGCAGGATTTCCTCCACCGCTTTGTCCACCAGGGATGGATCGCCGACCAGGCGTTCGCGCTGTTGCGGATGGCGGAGCATGGCCAGCAGGCCGAATTCGATCTGCGCAACGGTGCTCTCGTGCCCCGCCACCAGCATGCCCGCAGCCAGGCCGATCGCCTCTTCCTCGGACGCCTTGCCCTGGTCGACCGCCGCGAGCAGATCCGTCAGCAGGTTGTCGCCCGGATCCTGGCGCTTGTCCGACATCTTGCCGCGAATGTAGGCGCGCAGTTCTTCCCAAGCCAAGCGAGACGCGCTGCGCGGACCGCTTTCATGCTGATGCGTCATCACCTCGTCGGACAGTCCGGCGAAAAAAGCGTGATCCTCATAGGGCACGCCAATCAGCGCGCTGATGACCATGGCCGGAAGCGGAAAGGAGAGGTGGCGCTTCAGGTCGGCGGGCTGGGGCTGGGCGGCCAGCGTCTCGAACAACTGCGCGGCGATCGCCTCGACCTGCTGCGCGAGCAGTTTCACCCTGCGGTTGCTGAAGGCCGGCGCCACGATCGTGCGTAACCGGTCGTGCTCGCCCCCCTCGTGCGAGACCAGCCACCCCGGCGAACCGAGAATTACTGAATCCGGGGTGAATGCCGCTGGCGGCATTCCCGCGGGGCGGAACGCCGCATCGGACAGCGCCGCCTTGGCCTCGTCGTAGCCTGTCACCCACCAGCCTTCGTGCCCGGACGGGAAGCGCACGCGGTGGATCGGACCGTTGGCGCGTAGCGCCAACATCTCGGGCGAGGGCTCGATGTGATCGACGCGCCACATCGGCAACGTCGGCAGTGGTTTTTGGGACATCGTGGCACTTCAGTCTCTAACCTATGGAAGGGCGAAAGGCGCTGCGGGCAGCCAATTACGCGAGACGGCATGTGGACGTCCGCGGCGTAGCCGACTTATCCTGCGCCTTCGAATTCAGGATACGGCGAGTGTGGTAGGCCGGCCTTTGAGTCGTAGCCGGCCATCGACATTTCGTTCGCAAGGGTCGAAGAGGGCGGCAGCCTGTTTGGCAGCGGCGTTTTCGCCGGGGTTCCCTTTCCATAGAATGCTATCTGATGCGGATTTGACATTTTCGGCGGCTCCGGCTTGCAACGAAGGAGTTTCAAAACTCGTGCCAATTTGGCGACCCAGCAGAGGAAAAAATATTTTATTATTTTCAGTGAGTTAGCCTGAGGCCAGACAGCTCGGCGAAATAGGTCGGTGTCGCGGACCCGACAAAAGGCGACAGAACAGGTCGGAAAGCGCTCACGCCAGACTGGCGACTTCATGAGTTGTCTGTCCCGGAACGATGGCAGGCCGGCTGACCTTTTTGAACCAAGGGCCACCCCTCATGTAGTCATCTGGGGCGAACGAGGCCTGCGCGATGATAACGCCTGCCTCGCGGGACCCATTTCGGATGTCATGCAGATGATCTGCTGAAGGATCGTGTGACTGGCAACGTATCGACGGAGATTCGCTAGCGCGGCCTCTGCTGCAGCGAAGCCGTCGATGAAAACGTGGAATTGGCGAAGGCCATCGTCGAGACGGTCGGCCGAAACTGATCACAGAAGGAGCGACCTGAGCCGTAAGCGTTTGGGTGAACACGTCGCGCCGGCCGTGAGCTGGGCACGGTTGGGCTTACCGCCCAGCTCTCTCACTTACCTACCGCACAGACCGACCGCTTTTGCGCTTGGCCGGCGCGTGCTCATCGGCCCCTACGCTGTCCTGATTATGAATGACTGCCAACTCGTTGCGCTCGTCGACCGGCAGAGGCGGAGCGTTGCGGCTGGTCTCGTTGCCCGGCCAAGCCTTCGAAGAAAAGTGCGATCCCATAACACGATCGTTGCCCGCGGCGAAGGAGCAGGGCAGACGATCAAGTCTGCCGCCTAAAGGGGGCAAGCCCCTACCGCCAATTGGTCAAGATGACCGGGCAAGCCCCCCGGCTATGTCGAGCCGGCGGCAAGGCAGGCGCCAGCGGCGGGTCCAGCCTGCGAACTGGCAGGCCATGGCCGCCCCCAGCCGCTGATTGGAGAGATGTTGCAGAAGGAGCGGACTCTGGCTGAAAAGGTAGTGAGGCCGGCGACAGGCTGGTCAGCTTGTTCGAGTCGCATGCCGAGATCATCGCCAGGGCGAACGCCGCAAGCGGCATGTCAGCAATTAATGGGCGTCGCCGGCGAGCTCATTGACGTGGTTTTTTATATTTCTGATTCGTTTCAACTGCGGCTCAGGTCGACACTCTTCACCTGCCGCTCTTCCACGCCGCAGGAATGCAGGGAAATTCACGTTCCTGCCAGCGAGCATGCGCCAGATACTCAAGCGCGATTGCCTGAGAAAGGTAGACGATCTGAGTTGGCTGGATCGCACGCGGGAGGTCGCCCAGTGCGATTCCTAGGGTTTCGGCATACGCTATGACTGTACGGTAGCCCGTGAGGCCTCGCAGGAACACATGCGAGCGCGGGTCAGGCCACAATTGACCAATCTCGTTAAGCATCGAGCGGCAACCATTTACGGGAGCTAACATTTCACGGACGCGCGACCTCGCTTTGGCAATGTAGTCCGCGCGTGTCTTCAAGTGGAGGCGTTCGTAAGTCCAGCGGTGCGCTTTCCATTTCTGATCGGCGACCATTGCCCGCAGGAGTGAAACCGAGCCGCCTTCCAAGATAAGCAACGGCACGTGCTGATCAAATTGCGCAACATGATCGTGCAACAGGGAGTTCGCCTCTGCGGCATAGATCTCTCCAGCAATAACTGGCCTTTGGGCAAGGTAGATTCTACGGGTGAACCGCAGTTCGGCGTTTGAGGGTCGGCCGCTTCCGACAGCGAGTTCGGGATAGCATTGAATTCGGTCTAGAACGAGCACCGGCGCGCCCGTACGCTGAGCGAGTTCGAGGGACGCGGCGGTTTTGCCGGCCGTCGTCGGTCCAATAATGAGGTGCAGTCGCGGACTCATGACAGCGCAGCAGCAAGACGATGATTCCGGACGTGCGCAAACGCGTATTGTAGCCAAGGAGTAAACTCGGAAGGTTTCTCACTCTGATATCGGGAGAGTGTCGGAGGAGGAAGGCAGGTCCAGTCACTTACCTCAGCCGGGTTGCGCGCCGGGATTCCGTTGCATACAGCCGCGCACAAATGATCAATTTCGCGCTCGAGCAGTCCAGGTTCGACGCGCGCCTCATATTGAAACACGCCGGCTGGCCGCTGTCGGCAATCAAGTCCCATCTCTTCTTCGAGCCGGCGGTGAGCGGCAGTCAAAGTCGCCTCACTTGATCGGGGATGACCGCAGAACATATTATACCAACAACCCGCGAGTGATACTTCACTGCCGCCCGACGCTGCATCAGAATTCCAGCCGACCTATTGACCAAAAAAATCGACAATGCTCGGTGCAGAAGCCTCTTTTATTTAACAGTTACCTTGTCCTCGTCATCGACGAGCACGACTTTTTCCAGCGGGACTTGGAGGAGCCGCTCCCAGCCGGTATCGCAGCCGTGCCCTAGGGCCTCCTCATCTGTTTGCAGAAGACTGAACCGAATGAACGAGCGATGACTGGCGCTGCAGCTCGGTACAAGGAAAGAACACGGTTAGGCTATATGGTGTCGAGCTTCGCCGCTCGGGGAAGGATTTCAAATCTGGTGCTTTCATCGTTTGAGCATGGCCGAGATGACATGCCGGACAAGGGGAGCATGTTGGGCGAACCGAAGCCCAGCATGGCGTGCAAGCCGTGCCACCGGTTGCTCGCTCGAGTAGAGACCGACGAGTATATTCGTAGCATGGTAGAGAGGCGCCGCAGACAGGCGCAGCCACCTTTCGTATCTGTGCAGCATGGCGGGATCGGCAATGTCACGGCCGTGGCGCCTTGCAGTTAAGACTGCATCGGCAAGTTGCTTTTGGCTGCTGAGACCGATGTTGAAGCCATGCGCAGTCACCGGATGCATTCCGATAGCAGCGTCCCCGATGAGTGCCGCGCTCGGAGCCTTGAATTTGTGCGCCCACGTGGTGACCAGCGGATAGGTGTGGCGGTTGCTTGCCAATTCCATCTTCCCGAGACGGCCTCGACACCGGTTCGTCAATTCCAAGAGGAACAAATCGTCGTTGAAGGCAAGCAGTCTGTCTGCCTCGCTTGAGGGCAGAGTGAGCAGCAACGAGGACATCCCCTCCCCGACAGGCAACATCGCTATCGTTTGATGATGGTCGAACCATTCGGTTGCCACTTGGTGATGGGCGCCCTCATGTCGCACCCGGCAGATCAGCATCGAGTGGCCAAGCCGATTAATGTCGGCGCCGATGCCGAGCAGATCACGCGTTGGCGACAGGCGCGAATCCGCGGCAACAACAAGCCTGGCGCTCAACTGCATGCCGTCAGAAAGCGTTATCACTGCTCCTTTGTGGCTGGTCGTTGCACGGACAACCGGGTGGCCGCACAGCAGAAGTGGATCATCACGCAGCCGAACGACTTTGAACAACGCATCGCGAATGCGGCAGTTCGGGACCAAGATTCCGAGGGGTTCTCCAGACGCTGTGGGAGCGTCAAAACGCAGTGCGAAAGCGCTCGAACCGTTGAGCACGCGCGCGCCATAAAGCGGCGATTTCTCCGAAGCTGGGATCGTATCCCAAGCGCCGAGCTGGCGAAGGATTCTGATGGAGGCGGAAGTCAGAGCGATTTCGCGGCCATCGAAAGGCGCATTCGCGAGACGGTCGATGGAGTTCTGTTCAACAACTGCCACCTTGAGTTGGCTTTGGGCGAGCGAAGCGGCGAATGAAAGGCCGACCGGCCCGGCTCCCACGACAACAATATCGAAGCTAGGGTTACGGCTGCACATCACCGTACCGCCATGGGTGGATTGTGCAGGGCAGATGCAGGTTACGCTCGGACCGGTGCTGTGCGCCGCCAACGGGCGGCTGCATCGCCCCAAGGCGCAGGGCAGTAAAACCCGAAGCATACCATCGGTTCAACCGCGGACGCGCATCATTGCACCAGTCATAGTCTCCTCGCAGCCAAGCGTAAGGCCAGCCAGCAAGCGAGTTTCTCACAGTGCCGGCTGTTGATGGGCGAAGCGCCACAATCACGCTGCGCACATGGTCGGCGCGCGTCAGCCCAGACCCGCGGAATGATCTGGCCGCCGCCCGCGCTCCCACATCGCCTAATCTGGCTCTGCTCATTCTTCGCGGCCGTTTTGATCGAAAGCGCGCGCGGCTCCTCGAAGCAGCAGAGCCGACCACTACGGTGAAAAGCCAAAACCGTCGAGACGGTGACACTGGCGACCAAACTCCACTGAGCATTCGTTCTCCCTTGCAGGGCCGATAAACCACGGTAATGAGGAGATAGTCCTGATCTGGATCAGCCAGACGCGTTGGAAGGTAGCGCGGGCTCCGCTAACTGGTGATCGCGATCTCGCACTCGCAACCCCTACGCCGCCAACTCCGCACGTGGACTGGCAACGCAATCACTGCCTGAGAGAGGCTTTTCGGGCCTGGGATTTGCAAGCTGCTGAGCATCCGCACCTTGTTCCAGAACATGGACAGCGGCTTCATTCAGCGTTCCAGATCGTCGTCCTGGTCGATGAGGATCCGCTCGGCGGCGCCGTCGAGATCTTGATATTGACCACTCCTCAAGGCCCACACAATGCCAGACAGCCCCAGCGCGCCGAGAAACAAAGCCACCGGAATGAGGTAGACAAGCGTCGTCACGACGGCTGCGCCGATGCATGAATGCCGGAACCAGCAGCTGTCGACGAAACTCTCGTCATCCGGTTCGGTGCAAAGCCTTGCAGCCGCAGCGCATTGCCAATGACAAGCAGTGACGAGGCGGACATGGCGATCGCCGCTATCAAAGGCGTAACGTGTCCGAGGATGGCGATCGGTACCGCGACCGCATTGTAGACGATCGCGATGACGATGTTCTGCCGGATCAAGCGTCCTGCCTGGCGCGAGACGTCCAGCGCCAGTGGGACTGCCAGAAGGCTCTCACGCAGGAAGACGAAGTCGGCGGCATTGCGGCCAATGTCGGCGGCGGTGGCCGGAGCGATCGAGACATGCGCCGCGCTCAGCGCCGGCGTGTCGTTGAGGCCGTCGCCAACCATCAGAACCTTGTGTCCGTCTTTCGCCAGGGTCTCGATGCGCTCGACCTTGCCCGACGGCAGCAGGCACGGGACGAAGTCCTCGACACCCAGCATTTTTGCAACTTCACCGCAGGCGCCGGCAGTATCGCCCGACAGCATTTGCATCGACACCCCGGCATCGTTCAATCGCTTGATCGCCGCCGCCGCGTCGGCGCGCAGCGCATCCTCGAAGTCGAAGGTCGCGACAATGAACCCGTCTCTTGTCAGCACCGTTCCGCCATAGCCGGTCCGGGCCTTCCATCCAGCCCATCCGCGTCGACCCAGCCGCCAGATACTTCCGGCGACAGTGGCTTCGATTCCAAACCCTGGATGCTCGGTGACGGCATCGAATTTGTGTTGCCCGCCAGGAGCGGCAAAGCCGGTTATGGCCTTTGAAAACGGGTGACGCGAATGCGCAGCCATGTCTCCCGCGACTGCCAGCATGGCCGGATCGATCGACGATGCATTGACCAGCCGGGGCTGGCCGAGCGTGAGCGTTCCGGTCTTGTCGAACACCGCTGTATCAATCGTCGCCAAGCGCTCCATGGCCGAACCGTCCTTGACCATGATGCCGTTCTCGAACAGGCGCCGCGCCGCGACCACCTGGACGATCGGTACGGCGAGGCCGAGCGCGCAGGGGCACGTGATGATGAGAACAGCAATGGCGATCGTCATCGCCCGGTGCCAGTCGCCGGTCGCTGCCATCCAGCCCAGAAATGTCACGGAGGCGGTGAGATGAACCACGGGCGCGTAGAGCGCCGAAACGCGATCAGCGATCCGGCGATAATGCGCCCGGCCGCCCTCTGCAGCCTCCATCAGCCGAACCATTTCCGCCAGAAACGAATCTTTCGCGGCGGCTGTCGCCTCAATCGTCAGCGGGCCGGTTAGGTTGAGGACACCAGCCTGCACGGCTTCGCCTGCTGCAACGCTTCGAGGCGTGCTCTCGCCCGAGACAAGCGAACAGTCCAGATCCGATGCCCCTTGAAAGATTTTGCCGTCGACGGGTATCCTTTCGCCGGCAGCAATCAGCAGCTGCATCCCTGGTTCGATCTCGCCAACCGGCAGATAGTCGCGCGCACCGTCGCCGCGCAGCACCATGGCGCCGCGTGCGGCCAGCTGCGACAGGCCTTTCACCGCGGTGCGGGCACGTTCGCGCATCACGTGATCCAGCGTGCGGCCGATCAACAGGAAGAACAGCAGCGACACCGACGCATCGAAATAGGCGTGGTCGCCATGGTTGATCGTCTCGTAGAGGCTCATGGCGTAAGCCAGCGACACTCCGACTGCGATCGGCACGTCCATGTTCATGCGGCCGTGGCGCAGTGCATTCCAGGCCGAGCGGAAGAAGATGCCGCCGGCGAAGGCGAGCGCCGGGATGGCGATCAGCGCCGATACCCAGTGAAACAGGTCGCGGGTAGCCCCTTCGGCGCCGGACCAGACCGAGACCGAAAGCAGCATGATGTTGCCTGCGGCAAAGCCGGCAACAGCGACGGCGCGGATCAACTCGGCAAGCGTCTTGTCCTTCTTATCAGCGTCGGCTTCGAACAGGTGCGCCTCGTAGCCCAGCCTGCCAAGCGCGGCAACGAAGAGTGGGACCTCGTCGCCTCGCCACCGGATCGCGACCCGCTTCGTCGACAGGTTGACACGCGCGCCTTCGACATTATCGAGCTTCGCCAGCGCCGTCTCGATCGCCTGGATGCAAGCCGCGCAATGAACCATCGGCACGGAAAGGTCGGTCTGGCGGAGATCATCGCCAAGCAATCGGCTCGCCAGCCTGATCTCCTGGCTGGACGGCAGGACCGATCCGTTGTTGACCAGATCAAGCGCCATTTCGGCACCCGGTGCACAACAACTCATTGCAGCGCTCCATTGGCAATCATGATCCTGCGGACGTCGCGGTACGGCTCTGCCAGACCGGCGTCGGCGTCGACTTCGACAATCCAGACGCCGTCCTTCGGCATGTGCTGGGCTGCGAATTCCTGGTACGAGGCGGGCGCGAGGATGACCGACTTGTCCTCTTTCTCGTATGCGGGATGGCGAAACAGCACCTTGACGCCGTGCAAGGGAACCGGCTTGCCGGCGGCGTCGGTAAGGCCGTAGTGAACTTCGCCCCATGCAATGGTCAGCTTGCCGGTCCAGCCAAGGGCTGCCTGCGCGCGCCCCTCCTCGGCCTTCTTGTTGAATTGCTGGCTCGCCGCATAGGTGTTTTCGACGACCAGTCCGGTCCAGCTCGTGTTGGCGAGCGTGGCCATGGTCAGATTGACCGCGATGACCACGCCGAAAAAGGCCAGGATGATGACCAGCATGTGCCTGCCGGTGAATTCGCGGGGTTTTTCAGCGTTGGCGGTCATCGGACGATCTCCGGGGCGTTGAAGGTGGCGGTGTATTCGTCCGCCTCGAAGCTCGACTTGTCCTCGACACGGAACGTGAAGGTTTGCTCTGCGCCACGGATTTGGTCGGCCGGCTGGCGCACGAAGACCTTCAGCATTTTCAGGCGATCGGGCTCGACCGGGATGGCGAAGGAGCGGCCCGCCTTGATGTCGTCCCCGACCACGCTCATTTGGCCCCCTTGCAAGCCCTGCATAGTGACAACAATGGTCCGCGGTTCGGGGATCATGTTGAGCAGCTTGACGGTGTAGCCGTTACGGATCGAGCCGTCGGACAGCGTGACGAATTGCGGATTGCGGTCATGCAGCACGTTGACTTCGAGCCGATTGCGCGTCAGCAGCGAATAGAGCAGGCCCAGGCCGATCAGCGACCACAGACCCATGTAGACGTAGGTGCGTGGCCGGAAGATCTTGCTGACATGGAAATGCGCCACCTTGTCGGAGAACAGGCCATCAGCGGTCCTGACCAGCGACGGGTTGACTGAACTGGAGCCGCCCTTCGCCAGCATCATGTTGGCGTTGTAATCGGAGAGCGTTGCGTAGGAAATCAGTCCGCGTTCCCTGCCGAGCTTGCCCATGACGCCGTCGCAGGCGTCGATGCAAAGCGCGCAGGTGATGCATTCGAGCTGCTGGCCGTCGCGAATGTCGATCCCCATCGGGCAGACCGCGACACAGGCATTGCAGTCGACGCAGTCGCCGACCGACTGTCCCGCGGCTTGCACCTTCTTGGCATGACGCGAACGCGGTTCGCCGCGCCAGTCATTGTAGGTGACGGTGAGCGAACTTTCGTCGAGCATGGCCGCCTGGATGCGTGGCCATGGGCACATGTAGGTGCAGACCTGTTCGCGCATCAGCCCGCCGAACGTATAGGTCGTGGCCGTCAGCACGGCGACGGTGATGTAGGCGACGGGTGCCGCGGTGCCGGTGAAGAGTTCGCCGAGCAGTGTCGGTGCATCGGCAAAGTAGAAGATCCAGGCGCCGCCGGTCGCCGCCCCAATGACCAGCCAGATGGCGTGCTTCGAAACCCGCAGCGCAAGCTTGCGGGCGGTCCAGGGGCCGGCATCGAGTTTCATGCGTGCGTTGCGATCACCCTCGATGGCGCGCTCAACGACCAGAAACAGATCGACCCATACCGTCTGCGGACACGCATAGCCGCACCAGGCACGCCCGACAGTCGAGGTAATCAGGAAAAGACCGACGCCGGCCATGACCAGAAGGCCGGCCACATAGTAGAATTCCTGCGGCCAGATCTCGATGAAGAAGAAGTGGAAGCGCCGGTTGGCGAGATCGAGGAGCACGGCTTGGTCTGGGGCAAATGGACCTCGATCCCATCGCAACCACGGTGTCAGGTAGTAGATGCCAAGGGTGATCGCCATCACCAGCCATTTGAAGCGGCGAAAGCTGCCTGAGGCGCGCTTGGGGAAGATTTTCTCGCGTCTGGCATAATGAGGCTGGCGCGGATTCGGGGAATTCATGGCCGAGGCTTCGAGCCGTTCTATTCGCGTACTACTGCACACATGCGTCTCCACTCCCAGCCAATGTCCGAAGCGTGCCGCATTGATGATGCGGCGCAGCCGAATGGGTGTCGAGGCCCGGCTCGCGCCGGGCCTCGTCGCTTGGCAGGGGGAGGCCGAGAATAGGGCTTTCCTTCCTATTCTCCGCCGCCAAGCGAATGGACATAGACCGCAAGTTCCTTGACTTTGATCTCGCCGAGACGGCCGACCCAGGCCGGCATGACTCCCTGTTTCGGTGCACGGACCTGCGCGGCGATGGCTGCCTCGCCGGATCCATAGAGCCAGATCGCATCGGTCAGGTCGGGCGCGCCGAGCTCCTTGTTGCCCTTTGCATTGTCGCCATGACAGCCCACGCAATTTTCAGCAAAGACCTTGGCGCCGGGCTCGATCAGACTTGCGTCCTGGACCTCGCCGGAAAGGCTGGCGACGTAGGCGCTGACCTGAGCAATGTGGTCAGCGGCTATGATGTCGCCAAAGGCAGGCATTTCCGACAGGCGCGTGTCCGGATCGGACGCGAAGCGGATGCCGTGCGTAATTGTCTGCTGGATCTGCTCGGCCTTGCCGCCCCATAGCCAGTCGTCGTCGTTGAGATTGGGAATGCCCTTGGAACCTTGGGCGCCGGAGCCATGACATTGGACGCAATTGATCTTGAAGGCGGCGCTACCGGCGGCAATGGCGAATTCGCGCAGGGCATCATCCGAGACGATTTCCCAGACATTTTTCGACTCCACCGCCGCGAGGTATTTGCCCTTCGCTGCTTCCGCATCCGCCAGCTCTTGCTTGACGTCATTGCGGCTCGAATAGCCGAGAACACCCGTCGTCGCCGAGTGCAGCAGCGGCCATGCCGGATACGCGATCGTGTAGCCGATCGCCCAGACGATGGTGACGTAGAAGATGGTGATCCACCAACGCGGAAGCGGGTTGTTCAACTCCCGGATGCCATCCCATTCATGGCCGGTGGTTGGGACGCCGGAGATTTCATCGATATGCTCCTCGCTCATGATCACTCGTCCTGAAGCGGAATTCGGGCAGCTTCGTCGGCCAGAGCGCGGCTTCCGGGGCGGAGCGCGAAGACACTTGCCCCCGCAAAGAAAAGCGCCATGGCAAGCAGACCCCAGCTATCCGCAAACTCCCGCATCAAATTGTAATCCATGGAAAACAGTCCTCAGCGGTAGCCGGCGGCTTCGTCGTAGTTCTTGAAATCGACCAACGTGCCGAGCATCTGCAGATAGGCGACGAGGGCGTCCATTTCGGTGACTTGTTGCGGCTTGCCATCGAAGTCGCCCGCCTTTGCTTTCGGATAGCGAGCCAACAATCCCGACGTGTCGGCATTCGGATCGGACTGTGTCATCAGGTCAGCATTGGCATGGGCGATCATGTCGTCCGAATAGGGCACCCCGACTCGCCAGTTGGCTACCAAATGGGTCGAGAAGTCTTTCACGTCGATCGGCGCGTCTTTGAGGAACGCGTAGCTGGGCATGATCGATTCCGGCACCACGGAACGTGGATTGGAAAGATGCGCGACATGCCATGCATTGGAGTAGCGGTCACCGACCCGGGCCAGATCTGGCCCCGTCCGCTTCGACCCCCATTGGAAGGGGTGATCGTACATCGACTCGGCTGCCAGGCTGTAGTGGCCATAGCGCTCGACCTCGTCGCGGAACGGCCTGATCATCTGGCTGTGGCAGACATAGCAGCCCTCGCGCACATAGATGTTGCGGCCAACGAGTTCGAGCGGCGAGTAGGGACGCATGCCTTCCACCTTCTCGATCGTGTTGTCGAGATAGAAGAGGGGTGCGATCTCGACGATGCCGCCGACGGTCACGACAAGAAGGGAGCCTACGAGAAGAAGCGTGGCGTTCTTCTCGATAATGGCATGTTTGTCCATCAAGCCCATCGGTTTGGCTCCCTGGCAGGCTGCAGGACAGGCGCGGCACCCGACATGGGCCTCTCCTCACGCTGGTGGCCGAGGATTGTCATGGCGACGTTCCAGGCCATGATCAGGGCGCCGGAGAGGTACATCGCCCCGCCAATGGCGCGCATCACATAGTAGGGGTGCATGGCGGCGACGGTTTCGGCGAAGGAGTAGACCAGGAAGCCCTGCTCGTCGTATTCGCGCCACATCAGACCCTGCATGATGCCGGACACCCACATGACCGCGGCGTAGACGACGATGCCGAGCGTCGCCAGCCAGAAGTGCCAGGTGACCAGCCGCAGCGAATAGAGCCTGTCGCGGTTCCAGAGCTTCGGAACCATGTAGTAGATCGCGCCGAAAGAAATCATGCCAACCCAGCCGAGCGCGCCGGAGTGCACGTGACCGATGGTCCAGTCGGTATAATGCGACAGCGAGTTAATCGCCTTGATAGCCATCACCGGGCCTTCGAAGGTCGACATGCCGTAGAAGGCGACGGCCGTCACCATCATGCGGATGATCGGATCGGTGCGCAGCTTGTCCCAGGCGCCGGATAGCGTCATCAAGCCGTTGATCATGCCGCCCCATGACGGCATCCACAGCATGATCGAGAACACCATGCCGAGCGTCTGCGCCCAGTCGGGCAGAGCGGTGAAATGCAGGTGGTGCGGCCCGGCCCAGATGTAAAGGAAGATCAGTGCCCAGAAGTGGATGATCGACAGCCGGTAGGAATAGACCGGGCGGTTCGCCTGCTTGGGCACAAAATAGTACATCATGCCGAGGAAGCCGGCGGTGAGGAAGAAACCGACGGCGTTGTGGCCGTACCACCATTGCGTCAGGGCATCCTGGACCCCGGAAAAGGCGGAGTAACTCTTGGAGCCTAGGAGAGAGGCCGGCATCGACAGGTTGTTAATCACGTGCAGCATCGCGATGGTGACGATGAAGGACAGATAGAACCAGTTGGCGACGTAGATGTGCGGTTCCTTGCGCTTCAGGATCGTGCCGAGGAACAGGATGAGGTAAGCGACCCAGACGATGGTCAGCCAGATGTCGACATACCATTCGGGTTCGGCGTATTCGCGGCTTTCCGTGATGCCGAGCAGATAGCCGGTCGCGGCCATGACGATGAAAAGCTGATAGCCCCAGAACACGAACCAGGCGAGATCACCGCCGAACAGGCGGGCGCGGCAGGTGCGTTGCACGACGTACAACGACGTGCATAGCAGCGCGTTGCCGCCGAAAGCAAAGACGACGCCGGACGTATGCAGCGGCCGCAAGCGTCCGAAATTGAACCAAGGCTGAATGTTGAGATCGGGATAGGCCAGCTGCAGCGCGATGACCACGCCGACCAGCATGCCAATGACGCCCCAGAACATGGTGGCGATGGCGCCGTAGCGGATCGGATCGTCCATATAAGCGGATCGGTCGATCGGAGTTGCCGGCTTGAACTCCGTGTGGCGCAACAAGACCCCGGTGAAGGCAGTAAGGGCAAAAAACAGCACCCACATGTGCTGGCGGAAAGGTCCGTCAATGCCGAAGCCGGCAGCCACCAGGGCTGCAAAAGCAAACAAGCCCACCACGACGATCGCTGTCCCGAATTTCATCGCAAATCCTGATCCCGAATCGGGCGCACGCCCAATCCGCTGTGCATCAATTGCGCAGCTGCCCTCTGCTCGCCCTGATCCATGTCAGGCGCCAGGTTTGTTCGGTGGAATCGAGTTCGCGCAAATCAGAAGGTGGCATACGGAAGCGCGCGACGGGCCTGCCCCGCTCACGACGAACGTTGAGGCGGGCGATATGTCGAGGCATGCCCTCCGCGACTTGGAAGTACTGCTGCTAGCGTCGCTTGGAACGGCTCGGGAACGACGTAAATGGCGACATCGTCGCTACCATTGCGGGTACGAGGACCTCAACGATCAATGCTTCATCGGCGAGCGGACACTCATGGCGGGTGGCTAGCTTATCCGATAAGGGTCGCGGATGCTCTCGTGTCCATGCTACCGGGGGCTCGAAGGCTGCAGCGACCGTTCGAACGCAGCATGTCCTGCCGCGGCTTCGGAGTTGGCGGCGCAGACCCCGCCGCTTGGGGTTATTCAAACTGCCGCGGCCTTCGGCCGCCGCAACGCTGCTCCAGCCGGCCGACGCTCTCCACCATCACATGGCGTTTGTTCTCGATCCGGATCACGCCTTCAGCTCGCAATCGAGTCAGCTGCCGGCTCACAGTCTCATTCGTCAGTCCAAGGAAATCAGAGATGTCGGCACGAGTCAGCGGCAGATCGAAGGACGCTGAGCTGGCAGTCGGATTGACATTGGAATCGATATTCAGGGCGATCATGAGGAGAAAACTCGCCACCTTTTCCGATGCCGTCTTGCGCCCGAGCGTCACCATCCATTCGCGTGCTGCGTCAAGTTCGTCCAGCGTCTGCTTGAGGAGGCGGCGCTCGAGTTCCGGTGAATCCTTCATCATCCTTTCAAGGGCTGGCTTGGGGAACGAACAAAGGGTGACAACAGTTGCCGCTTCCGCACTGATCTCGCTTTCCACCTTGAAGGGTCGCCCCAGAAAATCCGGTGCAAACTGGAGAGCTACGATCTGCTGGCGCCCGTCCGAAAGGCTCTTCGTCAGCTTCACCACGCCTGAAAGCACATTCGAATAGCTGCCGACAGCTTCGCAGTCGCCGATCAGTTCGACTCCTGGCTCGATCTTGTGCCGCGACGAAGTCTTGGCGAGCCAAACCAAACGGTCTGGATCGAGCGCGCCGCAAATACCACGACGCCTTCCCTCGCAAGAGCGGCAAAGAACGGGAATGCCGGAACTGTGAATGTCTTGCCGTAATGTCATGCGCTCGCTCTACCCTCTCCCAAGCACCGACAGGATAGCAATCCAGGGTAGAAAAATCCTTGCGGCAGTTTGTCCGAGCTGCACTTGATCGAAATCAGGGCGTTGGCCGGCCAACCAGTCAACAGTTCCAGCGATGCAAACATGGTGACCACGACATGCAGACGAAAGTAGCTGCCTGGATTGTCGAAAACGTCCCTCGCTACACCAGCTATCCGACGGCACCGCATTTCCATGAGGGCGTCGATGCTGCGGCTTATCGTGGCTGGCTGGAGGCGCTCGGCGGGGACGATGAGATATCGCTCTACGTGCACATCCCATATTGCGACAAACTTTGCTGGTTCTGTGCGTGCCACACAAAGCAGACACGCCACTACGAACCGGTTACTACCTATCTGCGGTCATTGCATGCTGAGATCGCCACCGTCGCCAGTCTTGTCGCAGGCAAGGGCCGCGTGCGTGCTATCCATTTCGGCGGCGGTTCGCCGACGATGCTCAAACCCGAAGATATGGTGGCGTTGGCAACCGTCCTGCGCAACAGCTTCACATTTCTTCCCGGCGCCAAGATCAGCGTCGAAATCGAACCCAACGATATGGACGAAGCCCGCCTCGACGCGCTTGCCGAAATTGGCATGACGAGGGCGAGCCTCGGCGTGCAGGATTTCGATCCGAAGGTGCAAAAGGCCATCAATCGCGAGCAGACCTTCTTGCAGACCAAAACGGTTGTCGACGGCGTTCGGTCCCGCGGCGTCGAATCGGTCAACCTGGACCTGCTCTACGGCTTGCCGCACCAGACCAGGGAGAGAGTCCTGTCCACAGTCATGCAGGCGCTGACGCTGCAGCCGGACCGGATCGCCCTTTTTGGCTACGCCCATGTGCCATGGTTCAAGAAACATCAGACCATGATCGACGAGGCCTGGTTGCCAGGCCCGGAGGAGCGGCTTGCCCAATCGCAACTGGCAGCACGCGCCATCCTCGACCAAGGATACGAAGCAATCGGGCTCGACCATTTCGCCAGACCGGACGATGCGCTGGCGCTTGCCGCGCAGGCGGGGATGTTGCGTCGTAACTTTCAGGGCTACACCGAGGATCGCTGCGAAACCCTGATCGGCCTCGGCCCGTCGTCCATCAGCCAATTCAAGCAAGGCTCCGTCCAGAACATGCCTTCAACCGGCGAATATGGCCGCATGGTGGATCAGGGTGGGTTGGCTTCGGTCCGCGGAATTGTTTTTTCCAACGACGACCGCGCTCGCGGCTGGATCATCGAGCGGCTGATGTGCGATTTCGGCTTCTCGGCAGTCGAATTGGTGGAACGCTTCGGCAAAGCCGGCCAGAAGCTCCTTCTCCGGTCGAGTACCGTGGCCCTCGACAACCCCGTCCGATTGCTTGAACTCGATGGCGACCGTTTCGTCGTGCCGGTGGAAAGTCGTCCCTTTGTCAGGAGCGTCGCTGCGAAGTTCGACAAATATCTCGAAAGCGGAAAGGCTAGGCACTCGGTGGCAATTTGAGCCAGAGTGCGTCGCAGACCGGGCAGGGTCCATCATCGGTGACCTTTCGCCACGCCACGATGTTGTCAGCGCACCCCTCTCGTTGAAGAATCAATGACAAGCACGCAGGCATACGAATCGGATCGGAAAAACCTAAGCTGACGCGCTGCATCCACGCTGCCTCCACACGACGCTGCCGCCTTAATGGTTGTCTTCCCGGTCGAGATCGGCCGCCGCATGATGGCGATGGACCATCGCTTGGCGACAGCTCGGCCTCATATGGATGGACCCGCCGAGCGGGCGGTGCGCCACCATTGCACTTGACCAACTCTCTGCTGCGGTCATTTGGAATCTGAAGCTGGCTGAGACCGCGACTTGCCCGGGACGCTGGCCGTCGCCATACCTTCTTTTCTGGCCTTGGCAAACGCTCGGTCGCCTTCCAGAAATCCCGCCAGCATGAAAGGGATGAGTTCCGCCACCGTTTCAGACTCGCCGTAGGTCTGACGATAGAGCGCAGCATACGCATTGAGTTCTTGGCTCAACTCCGCGCTCACAGTGATGGTGATCTTCAAAGGCGTTCGATCTGGAAGCTTACCAAGTTTCAAGTTGGCCATAATCACTCCCGTTCAACTTTGTACGGCCGCAGCAAAAGGTCCTTGTGCACGATGACGCGCAGCGGCCAGCCTGGTCGGATAGTGATGGTGGGCTGAACATTGAGATTCATCTCAGTTATGCGCTGGCCGGCTCGACTGACATTCTGCTGGGCGGATTCGCGGATCGCCTTGACCAGATCGCTTTCATTGTCTCCGAGGCTCAATTCGGTGCCCACGCCAAGCAAGGTCGCAAGCGCAACCCCCTTGATCAGCTGCCAGGTGTGGAAATCCACCTTGTCCTCAAGCCCTGCATATCCGGCGCTGTCTGTTGCCGGCAGATTGTCGATTTCGATCGAGGAACCGTCCGGCAGGATTATTCGCTGCCAGACCAGCAATGCGCGCCTTTGCCCAAACGCCACCACGCTGTCATAGGTGCCGATCAGCCGTGAACCTTGTGGAATGAGCAAGATGCTGCCCGTGACTGTGTCTTGGACATTCTCCGTGACCTGCGCGACGACAAGGCCGGGTAGGTCGGAATTGATGCCGGTGATCAGGCTTGCCGCGATCACGCTGCCAGCCATCAGCTGGTAGGGCGAAGCAGACGTCTGCAGCGCATGCGGATTGTAGATCCCGCTTGTGCTCCGCTGACTGACAAAATCCAGCTTGCGCTGTTGGTTGTTCTGATCGCCTTCGGCTGGAGCGACGGAAGCCGATGCGCCTGTCGCTCCCGGTTGCGGAACCGCTTCAGGCCGCTGCGGTACACTCTCCCCGCCGCCGGCGAGATCTGTCGGTCTCGGTCGATTGTCGATTCGGAACAACACTTGCGACTCGCGCGCTTCGATCGCCTGCTGGGCAAGGCGTTGATCCTCGGCGGAGACCTCCTGTCCCGGCGCGATGCCGAGTTGGCGCTGCCGCTCGAGGATGGGGCGGCCGAGATCACCGGGTAGCGGCGGTCCAAGCACCGGGGCCTCAGACTTGACGCCGGAATAATCCCTGGGCAGCCCGTCGAGTCCCTCGGCGGTGGGCTTGTGGTCAGGATGGTAGAGGTCTTCCGCATGCCCTTTGAATCGCAATGCCGGTCCCTGAAGCGCAACCATCATGACGCCCAAAATGGCACCGCATCCGGCGGCAGCGATCGCGACAATCACACCTCGCCTGAAGCGCACAGCCGCGCGGGGTGAGGCGCGCAGCTGGAGCTGGTCGGGATCAAGTTTCGGCGGCGCATTGGAGTGGGACGTATCGGTCATGAGCCTTGTCCCCTCACCTGCCAAAACCGGCAAAGAGTGGCATCCGACGCGGCAATT
The DNA here is from genome assembly GCF_055811155.1 of Mesorhizobium sp. WSM4822. Classification (NCBI taxonomy): domain Bacteria; kingdom Pseudomonadati; phylum Pseudomonadota; class Alphaproteobacteria; order Hyphomicrobiales; family Phyllobacteriaceae; genus Mesorhizobium; species Mesorhizobium sp. WSM4822. Next base: position 221,816 of record NZ_JBVVQM010000012.1, read on the forward strand.
GCCGACCGTCAATCCTTGTGATGCGCACCACCTGCTGCGGCTTGGCGCCGAGGCGCAGTTCGGCCGCGGCGAACAGGCGATCGACGATGTAGTAGTTGCCGCGCATGCGGTAGTTGACCAGCTGATTGCCGCCGTCAGCACCGACGATGAAGAGCGGCGGCGCCTCGCCCTGATCGATGCGGCGCGGGAATTCGATATAGACCTTGCTGCCGTCGTCAAAGGCCCGTGTCGGTCTCCAGGGCGGTGTGTCGCCGGCTATTGAGTAGCGGAATCGGATATTTTCGAGCGCAACATTCGACGCGACGGGCGTAGCAGCTTCGGCCTGAACGTTTCGCCGGCGCAGCGCAAGGATCTGGTCTTCGCTGTAAGTCCAAGAGATGGCCGCCATTGCGGTCTTCTCCGTGCTTTGGAGCTGCAAGTGATAGGTGCGTCGATCCGTGGTGATCACCAGATTTGTGGTAAGCTCGGGCGCAAACGGCTTCACCAAAACATGGGTGCGCTGACTGTCACCGGTGCCACTGACGGTATCGCCTATGACCCACCGGACCGTGTCCCCAGCGGACACGGCTGTCAGCTTCTCGCCCGGCTGCAGAGCGATATCGGTGACGCGCTCCGGCGCGGCAAAGAGCTGATAAAGCGCACCGTCGGTGAAGGGATAGATCTGGACGGCGTTGACATAGCCATACCCGGTTGGCTGCCGGGTTGCGGCCTTGTTGGCATCGGCAACGCGTTCTTCAGGTGAGCGCTTGTCTTCGGCGACCTTGACCGCGTCAGGCTGCAACTGGCCGGGCAGCGGTAGCGGCTTTGGCACCTCGACGATCTTGACCGGTTGCTCCGGCGGCTTCTCGATCGACGCTGCTTTGAAGTCGGCAGCGTCATAGGAAATCTCGGGCGGTGGCACCGGCTTGGATGCGCAGGCCGACAGCACCGCGGCTGAGGCCGACACGATCAGCGCGGCACGGAGCGATGGGGCTCTATTTGTCATTGGCGGGCTCCTTGGGGGAAACGGATGACGGCGCGGCGCTGTCGAGCTCGCGCGACCAATCGATGGCGTTGATGAAGACGCCGAGCGGATTCTTGCGCAGTTGGTCCGTATTGCTTGGCGGCCGGATCATGACCGTGAGGATCGCCGTCCAGCGGGTCGTGCTGGCAAGGCTGCCGCGCTCAAATACCTGCTCGGTCCATTTGACCTGGAACGAGTTGTCGGAAGCCCGCACCACGCTGGTCACCTGGACGGACACGCTGCGCGTGCCGATCTGACCGAAAGGGTCGTTCGCCTTGGCATATTCGTTGAGAAAGTGCGCGGCGCGGTCGGTGGCAAAGTCATAGGCCGCCAACCAGTTCTGCCGCACCAACACCGGATCGGTGGAAACGGAACGGATATTCTGGATGAAGCGGCCAAGATGCCATGCGATCTGGGCATCCGTTGGCTCGTAGTCCTGGATTGCCGGGGCTACGGCGCGCGCCTCGCCGAAGCGGTCGACCTCGACGACGTATGGCACAACCCGGCTCTGCATCGACTGCCAAACGAGCCCGCCCGAGAGCCCGGTTGCCAAAGCCAGGCAGCCAAGAGCCATCAGCCGCCAATTGCGGGCCTGCACCCGCGATGAGCCGATGCGCTCATCCCACAAGTGGCCCGCCCTCTGGTACGGTGTAATGGGCTCGGGTGTCTTGCCGTAGCGTTGAACGGGTCTCTTGAAGAGCATCTAGTCGTCCTTGTCGTTGAGAGAGGGATTGGCGCTGCCGCCCGGTCTGTCACCATCACGCACGGCCTGTATGGCGGCGTGGCGGTGGGCTAGCGCAGACTGCTGGGAACGCAGGCGCCTGGCCCAGCCAGGGGCCGCATCGGCGGTCGAACCCGCAGCACTTTCAGTCATCGACACGAAAGACGACCCGCCGGTCGCGGTCCATGCGGCTTGGCGCCCGGCATCGGCGCTGCGCCCGAAGGTTCCCGCGGCAGATCGTGCCGCTCGCATCGCGGCGCCACTGGCGGTACCCGCCACGCCCTGCATCCCAGCAGCCACACCGGACAGGCCGGAATCGGGTGAGGTTGCGCGCCCCAGCTGCCAGGCAGAGGAAGCTGCCGAACCGATGGTCGTGCCGGCTCGAATTGCGGCAAGCCCGCCATCAGTTGCCACGCGCGCGCCAGCGACCGCGGCACCTCCGGCAACGAGTGATGCACCGGCCCCGGCCGCGGCCGTACCCAGGGCGGCGCCCGCACCAAGCTGCGGGGCGCCGGAGACGAGACCGGATGCTATTCCAGGCCCGAAGATCCCTAGCCCAAGAAGCGCCAGCGCGCCCAACACCTGTGACATGGCGGCGGCCAAATCCGGCTCCTTGCCTTGCAGCGCGGAAGCGAACTCGCCGAACAGTGTGGAGCCGATGCCGACGACGACGCCAAGCACCATCACCTTGATGCCCGACGAGATCACGTTGCCGAGCACACGCTCGGCCAGGAACGCCGACCGGTTCCAAAGTGCGAAGGGCACCAGAACGAATCCGGCGAGAGTGGTGAGCTTGAACTCCAGAATGGTGATGAAGAGCTGGATGGAAAGAATGAAGAAGGCGATGATGACCAGGAACCAGGCCACGAGCAGCACGAAAATGGTGAGCGCGTTGCCGAAGATTTCAGGAAAGCCAAGAAGCTGGCTCGCCTGATCGAGCAGCGGCCAGGCGCCCTCAAAGCCTGTGGCGGCAATACGTCCGGGCCGCAGGAGATTGTCGGGGGAAAGATTGTCGGCAGAAGCGTTGATGCCCAGCCCGGCAAAAGAGCGGTATATAATGTCGGCGAGGTTCTTGAAATTGTTCAGGATGAAAGCGAAGACGCCGACATAGAGCACCTTGCGGACGAGGCGGCCCAGAATGTTGGGCTCGCCGGCGAATGCCCAAGCGAGCCCGGCTAACGTGATGTCGATGCCGATCAGCGTCGCGGTGAGGAAGGCGACATCGCCCGACAGCAGACCGAACCCGCTGTCGATATAGCGGATGAAAGTCTCCATGAAGCGATCGATGACCCCGAGGTCGTTCATTCCGCCTTCCCCTCGTGAAAGAACTGGTGATCAGTTGGCGGGATAGGCCGTGCCGGTGCCGAGGAACCGCTTTGTCGTCTGGCGGGCGGCTTCTTCAGACTGCGCCTTGCGAGCCGCGTCCTCCGCCTCAGCGCGAAACTGCGTCGCGAGCAGGGTCTGGATCTGCATCTGCTGCTTGGTTGACAGGGCGATCAGTTGGTTGGTGGCCTGGCTTGCCTCAAGCGCACCGGCAGCACCCTGGCTGCGGTTGACGAGATCAGCAAGCAGGTCGCGATCGCCGCGGACGTTCTCGAGGATCTGCGACTGGACACCCATCGTCTGCCGGAACGCCTGCATGGCGCTCTGCCAGCGCTCGCGCGCTGCGGTTGCCACATCGCTGACCTTAATCGTAGCGTCGTAGCTTTCGGGATATTGATGGCGCCACTGGTCCTGCAGCTTGCCCAGATCAAAACTCAGGCCACTCGCCTGGTCCATGAGGCCGTCGATCCGCTGCAGCGAACCGGTGAGCTGGCCCACCGAAGAAAAATCCAGCCTCTGAAGGTTGCGCGCCATGTTTTGCAGCATGGTCGCCTGGTTCTGGAGCGACTGGATCTGGTTGTTGATCTGCTCCAGCGAGCGCGCCGCCGTCAGCACATTCTGGCTATAGTTCGACGGATCGAAGACAATGAGCGCATAGGCTGGCTGGACATAGTCGGCCATCGGTTTGGCGAGGAGGGAAAGGGTGATCAGGCCGGAAAGGAAACGGCGCCGTATCATGACGATTGCTCCATGTCTGGTTGAGGGAATTGGCGGAGAAGCTCGGCGGCCCACTCGTGACCGCGGGCATTTAGGAAGTGGGAGGCAAAGCCGTCCTGCCCGTGCTCCGACAGGATCCTGTCGATCAGGGTCTGGCTGGCGGGATCGGAGGCACCGCATAGCGCAAGCGCGATGGCGCCCAAGCCCAGGTCGAACAGACGATTGCCGCGGCGCGATTGAAGATAGTAGTGCCGCTTCGGCGTGGCGCGCGCGACCAGTTCGATCTGCCGCTCGTTCAGGCCGAAACGCTCGTAGGCTTCCCGTGCCTGCGGTTCTACGGCACGATCATTGGGAAGAAAAATGCGCTGCGGGCAGCTCTCGATGATAGCCGGTGCGATTGCAGAGCTAGCGATGTCGGCCAGTGACTGCGTGGCGAAAATGACGGAGACGTTCTTCTTGCGCAGTACCTTCAGCCATTCGCGTAGGCGGGCGGCAAAGAGCGGATTGTCGAGATAGAGCCAAGCCTCGTCGAGCATGAGCAAGGTCGGTCGCCCATCGAACCGCGCTTCGAGGCGATGGAAAAGATAGGTGAGCACCGGCAGAACAGCGCCTTGGCTGTGCATCAGCTCTTCGGTCTCGAAGCACTGCACATCCGACAAGGCCAGCCGATCGTCATCCGCGTCGAGCAACCGGCCGAAGGGGCCGTCGAGCGTGTAGGGCATCAATGCGGACTTCAGCGCGTTGGACTGAAGCAAGAGCGACAGGCCGGTGAGTGTGCGTTCCTGTGCCGGCGCGGTTGCAAGACTGGTGAGCGCCGACCAGATTGCCTCTTTCGCCTCTGGGGTGACGGTGACGTTCTCATGAGCGATGAGTCCGGCGATCCATTCGGCCGCCCAGCTGCGGATGGCCGGATCGTCAACCTTGCGCAGCGGCTGGAAGGCAAGCGCACCGTGTGCACGCAGCGCGTGGTGCTCTCCACCCATGGCAAGAATTGCGGCGCGGGCTGAATTGCCTTTGTCGAAGACATAGACCTGCGCGCCGGCATAGCGTCGGAACTGCAGCGCGAAAAGGGCAACGAGAACCGACTTGCCGGCACCAGTCGGTCCCACGATCAGCATGTGGCCGACATCGTCGACGTGGGTGGAGAGCCGGAACGGTGTCGACCCGCTGGTTGAGGCGAAGAGAAGCGGCGGGGCCTCTGCCTGGATTGCCTTGGCGAGATGCTCGTTCGCCGCCGGGCCGGCCCACGCCGAGGAAAGCGGCATCAAGTGGGCGAGGTTCAATGTGTGAACGAGCGGCTGGCGCACATTCGCGTAAACATGGCCGGGCAACGAGCCGAGCCAGGCCTCGACCGCATTCACGCCTTCACGGATCGTGGCGAAGCCGAGGCCATTGACGACGCGCTCGACCGCGCGAAGTTTGGCCGCGGCGGCTTGATGGTCCTCGTCCCATACCGTGACCGTCGTCGTCAGATAGCCAAACCCGACATGATCGCCGCCTAACGCCTGGAGTGCGGCGTCGGCATCCAGCGCCTTGTTTTCGGCGTCGCTGTCGACGAGCGGGACAGGTTCACTGGTGACCACCTCGCGCAGGATGGCCGCGATCGATTTGCGCTTGGCAAACCACTGCCGCCGCAACCGTGTCAGCGTCTTGGCGGCCTCCGTCTTGTCGAGCGGAATGAAGCGTGTCATCCAGCGATAGGCGAAATCCTGGTGGTTGAGCGCGTCGAGAACTCCGGGCCGTGTGACATTCGGAAAACCGAGAATGGTGAGCGTGCGCAGATGTTGGTCGCCAAGCATCGGCTCCAATCCGCCAGTAAGCGGCGCATCGACCAGGATGCCGTCGAGATAGATCGGTGTTTCCGGCACGGCGACGGGATGGCGGCTGGTCGAGATCGTGCCGTGGAGGTAAGTCAGCGTCTCGGCATCACCCAGTGCGCGTATTTCGGGCATCAAGCCCGACAGGAGATCCTGCACGCGGCCGGTCTCGTCCCGGAACCGCGCCAGTTCCTGGCGCCACTCTCTCTCGCCTTGTGAATGATGCGAGTCGACTAAAGCGTTTTGCGCCCGCGCCTGGCTATCCGGCGGCGGCATGAACGCCAGCGTCAGGTGGTAGCGGCTTTCGTAGTGCGCGACCTTGCCTTGAAAGGCCGCGCGCCGTTCTTCGTCGACCAACCATGACGCAGCGTCGGGGAAGCGCGAGTCTGGATAGCCCAGCGCCTCGATGCGCTCGGCCTCGAAGAACAATGCCCAGCCAGAGCCGAGGCGTCTGAGCGCATTGTTGGCTCGCGCGCAGATGCCGATGAGTTCGGCTTCTGTTGCACTCTCGAGATCAGGGCCGCGGAATGCAAATGTGCGCTGGAAGCTGCCGTCTTTGTTGAGCACGATGCCTGGTGCTATCAGTGCGGCCCAAGGCAGATGATCGGCAAGCCGGTCGGCCTTGCCCCGATATTCCGAAAGATTCAGCATGCAAGCCACCCCCTCAGGCGAAGGTGGCGGACGAGCACGCCGGCGAAGTCCGGGTCGCGGCGGGCCGCGAAGACAGCCACAGTGTGCCCGCAGATCCACAGCACCAGTCCGGCAATCCACTGCTGCAAGCCAAGCCCGATGGCTGCGGCAACGGTGCCATTGAGGATCGCCACCGCTCGCGGCGCGCCGCCGAGCAAGATCGGTTCGGTCAGTGCCCGGTGAACCGGAACCTCGAAGCCTTCTATGTGCTCTCCGGCCAGCATCAGACGAGTGCCCCGCCGCCAAAGGAGAAGAAGGAGAGGAAGAAGCTCGATGCGGCAAAGGCGATCGACAGACCGAAGACAATCTGGATGAGCCGACGGAACCCACCTGCCGTGTCGCCAAAGGCGAGTGTCAGGCCGGTGGTGATGATGATGATGACCGCGATGATCTTGGCGACCGGACCCTGCACCGATTCCAAGATTTGCTGCAGCGGCTGCTCCCAAGGCATGCCGGAGCCGGCGGCGTATGCCGGAAACGTGAGAAGAAAAGCGAGCGTGGTGGCCCAGAGAAAGCGAAGCTTCTTGCGCATGAAGTGACCTTTCAGAGTTGCTGGAGTTGCGGAAGCGTGAGCTGGGTGACGGCGTAGTCGCCACTGCCGTCGAGGCCAGTGACCTCGGCGATCGCCTCGATGCGGCGCGAGGATCCGCGGCCAGCGATGAAGACGATCAGATCTATCGCCTCGGCGATGAGCCGGCGGGGAACGGCGACCACGGCTTCCTGTGCGAGCTGCTCGATGCGGTAGAGGGCAGACCGCGCCGAGTTGGCATGAACCGTGGCAATGCCGCCTGGATGACCGGTGTTCCACGCCTTCAGCATGTCGAGCGCTTCGGCGCCTCTGATCTCGCCGACGATGATGCGATCGGGTCTGAGGCGCAGTGTCGAACGCACGAGATCGGCGAGCGTGACCGAACCACGCCTCGTCCTCAGGGCAACGCAGTCTTTTGCTGCGCATTGAAGTTCGCGCGTATCCTCGATCAGGATCACCCGCTCGTCGCAGTCGGCGACGACGGCCAGCAGCGCATTGGCAAGGGTTGTCTTGCCCGAGGACGTGCCGCCTGCGATCAGGATGTTGCGCCGTTCGCGGACGGCTCTCTTCAACGCATCGGCCTGCAGCGGCAGCATGACGCGGTCGGCGACATAATCGGCCAGGGTGTAGAGTTTTGCGGCAGGCTTACGAATAGCAAAGCACGGCGCCAACACCACGGGTGGCAGCAGGCCTTCGAATCGCTCGCCCGACGGCAGTTCGGCGCTGACGATCGGCTTATCCGCATGCGCTTCGGCGCGCACATGGGAAGCGACGAGGCGGACGATCCGCTCCGCCTCGGCAGGATGGATGTGCACGCCTGTGTCGACCAGGCCTTCTCCGAGCCGATCGAGCCGCAGTGCTCCGTCGGGATTGACCATCACCTCGATGATCAATGGATCGGAGAGCGCTTGGGTGATCGCCGGACCCATGGCGGTGCGCAGCATCGCGCTGCGGCGGTGGTCGGCTTCCGGATGAGAGTTCACCCTTCCCCTCCCACGTCATTGTCGTCTTTGCCAAGCGATCGTTTTCCGGACGCGATCTGCCGACCCACCTGCTCGACAAATTTGTCGAAGCGCTCCTGGCCAATGGCCTGCGTTGCCCTGTCCGGGACCGGCGTGTGGGCGTGAAGCGTGATCGAAAAGCGAATGAAGAGCGCCAGGCTCTCCAGCATCATCTCGACGTCGCGCCTGACATAAGCGAGGTTGCGAGAAAGACGGTCGAGCCGTACCCCGTAGCGTTTGTCGAGCTCATTCTCGCCACGGCGCTCGATGAAGGCTTCTACCGCCTTCGCGACAATCGCCGATTTGGTGGTCGAAGGATCACGACTGAGTTTGTCCAGCTTCTCGCTCAGCTCAAACTCAAGCAGAAACTGGTGACGAATGCGGCGGGGCTTCATGAGGCTTGTTCCAGCTGCCAGCGCCGGCGCGCCGGCGACGGGAACAAGCATCCGCCAGATGCCCACGAAAGCTTATCGCCGTTATCTACGCCGAAGTACGCCGTCAGGAAGCGGCGTTCAGAAACCGGGCACGATGTCTTTATCGTCGCCCCTTCCCTCGTTGATGCCATAGGCGCGGGCAGCCGTCGAAATCCGATCCATGACACGCTTGTCGGCGACCGGCTCGCTATCATCGTCAACAGACTTGAAGAGATCGCCCTGGTCAGCTTCTTGAGAAAGCACGACTTGATCTTCTGGCAGAGCTGGATGTCGCTGCTGCTGGACGCCGCCCTCGTCCCCGATCGCGGCGTCGGCAATCTCGTCGCCTGCAGCCAGACGGCTGTCAACGCCGCGGACCTGTCCAGTCCAATCGTCCGGGCGCGAAGCGGGACAGTCGGCGTAAGTGCCGTCCCGCAGCACCGGGGACGGTAGCACGCGTTCCGTGAAATTCCGATCCTGGTAGTAGCGCAGCTTCTGCGCGCGCAATGGCGGCAGCCCTGAAATCAGCACCAGCTCGTCGTTCTGGGGCAGCTGCATCACCTCGCCAGGAGTCAGCAGCGGTCGGGCCGTTTCCTGGCGGCTGACCATGACGTGCGACAGCCAGGGGGCCAGACGATGGCCGGCATAGTTGCGCATGGATCTCAGTTCCGTCGCCGTGCCGAGCGCGTCCGAGATGCGCTTGGCCGTGCGGTCGTCATTGGAGGAAAAGGCAATGCGCACATGGCAGTTGTCGAGAATGGCACTGTTCTCGCCATAGGCTTTGGATATCTGGTTCAAGGATTGCGCGATCAAGTAAGCGCGAATGCCGTAGCCGGCCATGAAGGCGAGCGCGGTCTCGAAGAAATCTAGCCGACCGAGCGCCGGGAATTCGTCGAGCATCATGAGCAGCCGATGTTTGCGACCCTTCTTAGGGTCGCCCTCAAGGCGCTCCGTCAGGCGTCTGCCGATCTGGTTCAGGATCAGTCGTACCAAGGGCTTGGTGCGCGAGATGTCCGACGGCGGCACGACCAGATAGAGCGAGATCGGTCGCTCGGCATCCATGAGATCGACAAGGCGCCAGTCGCAGCCCGATGTTGCCGACGCAACCGTCGGGTCGCGATAGAGACCGAGAAACGACATGGCGGTCGATAAAACACCCGAACGCTCGTTTTCCGATTTGTTCAGCACCTCGCGTGCCGCCGAGGCCACGACCGGATGGACCTCAGGCTTGTCAGGCGTGCCCAGGTGGTTGGTGGTCATCATCCGCTGCAGCGTCGCGGAAAAGGAACGTTTCGGGTCCGACAGGAAAGTGGCGACGCGGGCAAGCGTCTTTTCCTCTTCGGCATAGAGAACGTGCAAAACGGCGCCGACGAGGAGGGAATGACTTGTCTTCTCCCAGTGGTTCCGGCGATCCAGCGCACCTTCCGGATCTACCAGGATGTCGGCGATGTTCTGGACGTCGCGGACCTCTTGCGGACCCTTTCGCACCTCAAGCAACGGGTTATAGCGCGCCGACCTCGGATCTGTCGGATTGAAGAGAAGACAATAGGAGAATTTCGACCGCCAGCCGGAGGTCAATTGCCAATTCTCGCCCTTGATATCGTGAATGACGGCCGACCCGGTCCAGGACAGAAGCGTTGGAACAACCAGTCCGACGCCCTTGCCTGATCGTGTTGGGGCAAAGGCCATGACGTGCTCGGGTCCGTCATGTCGCAGATAGCGATCCTTCAGCTTGCCGAGGAAAACGCCGGCCGGTCGAAACAGCCCTGCCCTCTCGATCTCCTGAGTCGTTGCCCACCTCGACGAGCCATAGGTCGTCACCGTTCCGAGCTGTCGCGCGCGCCAGAGCGAGCCGCCGATGGCTGCGGCACAGCCCACGAACCCACTGGCGCCGGCGAGCGCACCGGCCTTATCGAAGACCTCGGGCGCATAGGCGTCGAAATGGTACCACCATTCGAACAGTTTCCACGGCTTGTAGATCGGCCAGCCAGCCACGACAAACCACGGCGTGCCGAGTGGCGGCTGATGACCCAGCATGTGGGCGCACCACTGCGTGGCCGCCCACACGCCGAGCATGACGATTGCGAATACGACGGCGATCTGCCCAATCAGCAACTTCGTGGGCGTCATTGGCTTGCTCCGCTGTTCTGAACGTCGGGGGCAAGCATCGCGCAGCGCGATGTGAACTGAAATGCACACTACGCACGACCAGGTGCGATGGGGAATGGGCCAGATCGCTCACAGAGCAGCCTTTTACGTGCCTGGAGCCCGCGCCGCAGACTGGGTCACCGGCCATGGCCGCCCTCGGCGATCGCGACCTATTCTGTGTTTTTGCTTCGTCTGATCAAAACGCAGGCATGCGTTTAGCGCGAGCGATCCACAGGCAGCTCAACGGATCGGCATCTCCTCGACATCCAACGGCCGATGACGCGCGTTGCTCCGGCGTGTTTCGTATGGACGGGCCGTCACAAATCATTCGACGGTAACCGATTTTGCGAGATTGCGCGGTTGGTCGACATCTTTGCCCATGAAGACAGCCGTGTCGTAGGCAAGAAGCTGTATCGGCAAGGCAAAGATCATTGGCGCGATAATCTCGTCGACGGTCGGCAGGACAATCGTGTGCATCGTTTTGAGTTTCGAAGCAGCGGCCCCCTTCTCATCAGTGATGAGGATAATCCGTCCTCCCCTGGCGGCCGCTTCCTCCATGTTGGAGACGGTCTTGTCGAAAAAGCGATCATGTGGCGCGATGACGATCACTGGCATGTTTTCGTCGACCAATGCGAGCGGACCATGCTTCAATTCACCAGCCGCATATCCCTCGGAATGGATGTAGGAAATCTCCTTGAGCTTCAGCGCACCTTCCATGGCCAGCGGGAAACTGGTGCCGCGGCCGAGATACAGGACGTCATGGCACTTTGACAGTTCGCGCGCCAGGAGCTCGACATCTGGCTTGATGCTGTTCAGGATCAGGCGCATCATACGAGGCATTTCGGCAAGGCTCGCGACGAGCGCCTTCGCCTCAGCTTCGGTTACCGTTCCACGGGTCCTGGCAGCACCAATGGCGAGTGTGGCAAGAACCACAAGCTGGCAGGTGAAAGCCTTGGTGGAGGCGACGCCGATCTCCGGCCCGGCAAGAATTGGGAAGACCGCGTCGGCCTCCCGCGCGATGGTCGATTCCCGGCTATTGACGACAGCGCCGGTCGTCAGCCCACGCCCCTTGCAGTATCTCAGAGATGCGAGCGTGTCGGCGGTTTCACCGGACTGCGAAATGAAAAGAGCCGCCGAGTGCGGCGACAATGGGATCTCCCGGTAGCGGAATTCGGACGCGACGTCGATTTCGACCGGCAGGCGCGCATAGCGCTCGAACCAGTATTTTGCGATCAGTCCAGCCAGATAGGCTGTGCCGCAAGCCGAGATCGCCAGGCTCGGGATGCTGGCAAAATCTATGCAAGAAGCCGTATCGATGGGATTTCCTTCGGAGTTGATGTGATGAGCGAGCGCACGGGCGACAACCTCGGGCTGCTCATGAATTTCCTTCTCCATGAAATGGCGATAGTTGCCCTTATCGGCCAGGTATGCCCCGGCAAGGGAAGTCTGGCGCGGACGCTCGACGGGATGGCCATCGAAATTGAAGATATCGGCGCCTGTCTTGCTGATAACGGCCCAGTCGCCATCGACGAGATAGGTGATTGCATTTGTGAAGGGCGCAAGCGCGATGGCGTCGGAGCCCAGGAACATCTCGCCGTCGCCGTGACCGATTGCCAATGGGGGTCCGTTGCGCGCCGCCATGATGGTCGATGGATCATCCTCAAAGAGAACGGCAAGGGCGTAGGCACCGCTGACGCGCTTCAGCATGGCGTGCATTGCCTCGCCCCGCCCCATGCCCTCCCGGCGGTATCTTGCCAAGAGATGAACGACGACTTCGGTGTCGGTATCGGTCTGGAACTCGGCGCCCGCCGCCGCCAGTTCGTCCTTCAACTCGGCGAAATTCTCGATGATGCCGTTGTGAACCACGGCCACACCCTCCGCAATGTGCGGGTGCGCGTTGCGCTCAGTGGGTGCCCCATGGGTTGCCCAACGTGTGTGTGCGATGCCGATGAAGCCACTCAGCGGCTCTTCCTTCAATCTTCTCTCGAGATTAACAAGCTTGCCCTTGGCGCGCCGGCAGTTCAACGAGCCCTCGCAAAGGGTGGCGACGCCGGCTGAGTCATAGCCGCGATATTCGAGCCGCTTCAATGCGTCAACCAACCGCTCCGACACTGGCTGATGTCCAACGATGCCAACAATCCCGCACATGATCGTCTCCGAATTCTTCCCGGTAGCCTCAGTCGGCGCGAAGGAAACCCGCCGCCGCTCAGCCCCTAGTGGAAATCGGCGAAAGAGGTAAAATCGATTGTTGGGATAGCTGCCATCCAACCAGCGGATGGTCGGGAAACGTGTTTGACGACCCGGCGAGAGGACCTTTGACCTCGGCTAAACAGGTCTCCTGACCTCAGCTTCACCCGTCTCAGAGAGAGAGAAAGCCGTCAAATTCGCCACCAACTGTCGCGATTTGCGGCTTTCGACCGAGCCGGCCGCGCAAATCGCCCGTGCAAGCTGTCCCAGGATGGTCCGGTGGCCGACTTAATCGCGGAGTTGCCTGCGCTGCCGCCGCAACCGGGCTGTGTCGATCTTAAACAAAGCGGAATGCCAGGCTCTGCCGATGGCCCTAAGAATCATTTGCAATGCTAGTTTCCTCTGCTGCCCAGCGCATTCCCGTCTTCCGCGTTGGTCGATTAATCGTGCATCAAAGATCGATGGCGATGCGGATCGGGGGCTATCAGCCCCAATTTTGGCTGCCTATGCAAGCGGGCGGACGCGTCGTGCCACCTTATGCCTCATGGCATGTGGAGCGCATCCACAGCAGATAGCGGCCGGAAGGAGCTCGATCCCTTTGCTTTTCGTCGTGGCTGGTTCAGCAAATCTGCTCGACCCCACGGCAGCTTGCGATCAGGCGCCGAGGGGAGTGCAATCGGCGGCGAACGCACTGTTGATGAGGAGGCAGACCCCGCCAGAGCCGGGCTCCCGGAGCACCTTCTCGAAAGCCGGGCCAGTCGAAGTGAAACCGCGCCTGCGCACGGCTGCCATGAAAGTCACGAAACGCTGGGTCCACTCCTTTGCCGACCGATGTTCCAAGAGATACCTTCGCGCTGCACCAGGCCGGAAACCTCTTTGCCGACATGCCGCTCGAGCACCGGCCGCCAAGGGACGAGCACGAACTCGCGCGATTTCTCGATAACGGCATATTTGCCGCTGGCGAGCTCAACTGAGCGGCGGAGCGTGCCCTCTACCCGGTCTCCGGGTTGCGTTTCAGCATAAGATAGACCGAGCTCTTCCGAGAGCTGACCGGCAACACGGTTCAGCTCCCGCTGGCGGAGGATCACGATCATATTGGCGCGATAGACGATCCGATCCTGCTCCTCATGGGCAAGGCCTTGCGCAATCAGCCACTGCTGTCGGCGGCTCCGCGCCTCCTGGGCTTCACGGCCGAAGCCCGAATTGCGCAACCTCTCTGATCCATCGGAGACCAGCTGGCTGTCGAGCCAGGTGGCGCCGTCAAAACCAACCTGCCGCTGCAGAGGCATGGAAGAGAGCTTGTCGACCGTCACAGGTTGGGTCCTCGCCTGCTGGCGCTCGTAGGCGGTGACACGATGGAGATGATCCGGCGCGATGATCCAGGTGCCGTCGGGCTCGCGCTCCACGCCGCCGGTAGCGCGCCGGATCGCCTCCAGCCGACGGACATGCGTTTCGGCGAAGCGGTCGTTGGAGGTCGGATCGTGCTTCAGGTGAATGTCGATGTTGTAGTGGCCGTCATGGGCAGCCGCGATTTCGGTCACCGTGCGGTCAACGAGCCTTGGTTCTGTGTTCCTCGGCGAGACACGCACGATGCAGCCGTCGGGCGTCGGCTCTGTCGCCTCGCCTTTGCCGATGTCGATGTATCGGGTCTTGCCGTCAACACCGTCGACGATCAGGTAATGCCGGTCGGTGAGCTCGTCGGCCAGCCCGCGCGCGACAACACGGCCGACGACAGGATCGACCAGCTCGCCGGATCGATCATGGATCACCCAGTCGGCGGCACTGCGGGAAATCCCCCTGCCCGCCAGCTCGCGATGCATGGTCTTGATGATGTCGCCGCGTTCGCCGATGCGGCGCAGCGTCGCTTCTAGCCCGTCATCGAGGCGCCAGCGGCCCGAGTTGATCTCTTCGGCCAGATGCATCCGCTCGAGCTTGCGCAGGCGCCCCTGCTCCAAGGTTTGCCGAAACGCGTCGCGGCTATCGGGGGAAACGAGCCCACTGTCGTCACGCCGTTGCAGCAGGCGGCGGTCGATGCTGGTGAACCGTTCCTGCTCCATTTCCTGACGCAGGCGGTGCTCGATCTCGTGGTCGGTGCGCGGACCGAGATCGAGGCTGACCAGCTCGGCGGCGCGCTCGCGGATGCCGCTCGAGATGTATTCGCGCGCTATGACAAGATTCTCGCCGCGATCGTCCTTGCCACGAACGATGATATGGGTGTGCGGATGGCCGGTGTTGAAATGATCCACGGCAACCCAGTCGAGCTTCGTGCCGAGATCCTCCTCCATCTGTGCCATGAGCCGCCGCGTCAGTGGCTTGAGGTCGTCAAATTCGATGCCGTCCTCGGGTGCGACGATGAAGCGGAATTGGTGGCGATCGCCATCGGCACGATCGAGGAAGTCCTTGCCGGCGACGCGGTCGCTTTCGGCGCCATAGAGCTCGCCAGGCGCGCCGTCCCGGGTGACGCCGTCCCGCTGGATGTAGCGCAGATGCGCACGCGCCCCGTCCGCGCTCTTGCCGGAAAGCTTGACGACACGCGCCTTGATGACGACCCGGCGCTGGCGGAAGGCTGCATGGCGATCGCGTGACTTCAGCAGCGCGGCCGTCGCCCCGCCGCGGCCCGTCCGGCTCCCCACGAAGCGGCCACCACGCTGGGGCCGGCCACCGGCTCGGTTGATCGCCGCTCGGACCTGGCTGGCAAAGCGTTTGCCTGCCTTCGAGCCACGGGAGCCTATCTTCCCGAGCTTGGGTCTGAACTCGTCATCGTGCATGCTTAGCCTCCGCGTTTTACAGAGTCGAATTAGCCATTTGCGCTCCGAAGCTCTCCTGGCGCTGGAGGCTGCCTCCGGCAAAAAAGATGTGCAGACAAACACTTCGCCGCCTCATGGAGGCGGTGCCTTTATCTTGCCTTACGCGCCCCGCCCCTTCGGACGCGTCCAGCCCGCCCTTGGCTAGCGGTCCGGCTGCTTGACCGGTGCGACGTCCGTCCCCAGCGGCACGAAGAGATCGCCGTTTCGCGCGCCGGTGCGAACACCATTTTGCAGGAAAAACAGCGAGCGCCCCGAGGGCGCATTTTGCCTGCCTGGAGCGACAGATTGGCCGTTGGATTTCTTCATGTCGGTGGCCGAAATCCCGGCTGCCGCGAGTTGCTTGAGGTAGCCGACGGTCTCTTTCGGCAGCGGCTTGCCGCGCTTCAGATGCGCCTCGTAGCGCTCGGGGCCGGCGTTGTAAGCGGCAAACAGGCCGGGGAATACGAAGCGATCATACATGGCGCGGAGATAGGCCGTGCCGGCCAGAATGTTGTCGCGCGGATCGTGCGGATTTGGGCCGAGACCATGGGCCACGCGCATCTCCTCATACGTTTCCGGCATCAGCTGCATGAGGCCCATGGCGCCGGCGCGCGAGGTGATTGGGCGGCCGCCGAGCATGGTCCTGCCACTGCTTTCGGCATCGATCACGGCGTAAATCCAGGCCTGGGGAATACGGAAACGCTTGCTTGCTTCGGCAACGAAGTGCTGCCACTTTCCAAGCTGCGGACTTTGGGAGATGGCGACCGGCTCAGCGCCGGTCGAGGCGGAACAGGCGCATGGCGCGACAGCGATCATGCCAAGCATCAGGAGGGTCACTCGGTCCATAGCGGCACGAGCCTCCCGATGACATTCGCGGCCGGCACCGGCCCGAAATAGCGGCTGTCGAAAGAGCGCGGCGCCTCGCCGTTCAGCACGAAGAATTCATCGCCGGCGAGCGCGCGGCAGCCGCTCCACCAGGGCAGCGGACGGCCTTGGGGGTCGGTTGCGAGCCGACGCGCGACGATCTTGCCGCCGATGATGATCGCCTGGTTGAAGGCGCAGACACGTTCGTGCGGCAGCGCGGCAATGTGCTTTACAAGGGGAACGCGGTGCGGGAGATAGCCGCGTTCGGCAGCGAGGCCGGCGATGGCTTGGGGTGCGTCGGCGAGCACCAGGTCGCCGCGTGCGGGCGCTCCCGCCACGACGCGATAGAGGCCGACCGGCGCGCTCGCCGAGCCGTTCCAGATCAGCCAGGGCGATGGGTTTGCAAGGGGGCCAAAGGCAATCAGGCCCACGGCAATCGCGGTCGCGGCGATCGCCTTTGTCGCGCGTACGCGACGCAGGCGGCTGCCGGTCAGACGGATGGAGGGACGCCGGCTCATGGGCGGCCTCCATCGCCGGAACCGGTTACCTTCTGGCCTTTCGACCACTCGTCGAGCTCGTCGATGTGGTAGCGCACATAACGGCCATGCTTGCGGAATTTCGGGCCGCCGCCGATGAGCCGCATCTTTTCCAGCGTGCGCTGGGAGAGCCCTATGTAGAAGGCGGCTTGGGCTGTGTTGAGAAACGGACTGCCCTTCTTGGCGCGGGCGGCGCGTTCGTTTTCGTCATCCATAATTGTCCTCGTGTCGCTTAAGGAGAAGCGACGGCGAGGATGGGCGAACGAGGTCGCCCCGGGGACGGGCGAAGAGTGGGGGGCGAGTTTTCGCCGCTCCGGTGGGAAGAGCCCCGCGCCGGCTTCGGCGCGGGGCTCGGGTCGGCCCGATCAGTCGGCCGGGTTCCAGATGATGGCGTAGGTGTCGTCATCGTCCTGGCCGGCGGCGCGGCCCAGATTGGCGTAGAGCTTGCGGGGTCCGAACTCGGGCGCTGCAATCGACAGGCTCACATAATCCTTGCCGGACGTCTCGCCGGTGCGGATCCAGCCGGCGCCAACTTCGACCCCTTGCGTCAGCACCCGGTAGTCGGGATGGTTGTCGGCGCTCTTGGCCTGGTTGGGGACGATGTCGATGTCGGCGCGGACGCTGAGCGTCTTGAGCTGGCCCTTGTAGGCGCCGTTTTCCTGCTTGTTGACGTAACCGATCGCGGTCATTTCGAAGTCTCCTTTTGCTGTCGCCGGGGACCATCCCCTGCGATGGCTGACCGTGATGGACGCGTCCGGAGCGCCTGAACCCGACAGGGCCGCAGCGCCAGCGGAGGACCCGAGCCGACGGCTTTTTTGAAGCGGAGCGGCGCGAGGAAGCCGCCGCAGGCGGCGGGGAAAAAAGCTGCTGGCGAGGGTTTCGGGCGGCCGGACCCGTCCATAGGTCAACAAGCCAGCCGCAGGGGATGGTCCTGGCACAGAGCATGGAGATTCGTGGCAAGCGCGGTCGCTGCAGCCAGGCAGGAGAGCCGGGATTTGCGGGACTGCGGGCTGATGCCGTGGCATGCCGACAAGAGATCGTGCCTACGGGTCGGGCGCCAGAACAGGCATCCGACGGTCTGATCGATGCGCGGGATCAAGGCGGCTTGCCGGTCTGGATTGTGCCGCGGGGACGCGGGGGCCAAAGGTCTCGAACATGCGGCCAGTGCGCCGGGTACGATGCCGGGCGGCGGCCATTCTGGAAGCCGCCGCCCAGCGTGACGCCTATTGGCAGCCGAACAGGGACCGCACCCGCGCCCATTGATCGGCGGTGCGCAAGCCGCCTCGCTGCGTGTAGCTTTCGACCGGGAATTTCATCCAGCGCGGCAGCCAGCTTCCCACCTTGTCGCGGCCGTTCTCGCCGGAAAGAAAATCGCGGATGATCGTCTTTTGCGTCTTCACCTTCTCGGCGACATTGCCGTCCGCGACATGCTTGCCGCCGAGTTCGGCTAGCATGGAATTGGCAATTTCCTTGTCGCGCAACAGCTCGAAGAAGGCGTCGTCCGGTTGCCAGCAAGCGGCGAGGTCGACATTCAGATGATTGCCGAGCGCCTCGACGACGGCGCTGCCGGCTTCAAGCGTCTCGGCCATGACGATGCCAAGGAGGCGCAGGACATCGTCGTCGGACAGCGTCAGCAGATGCGCAAACAGGGTTGCCGTGCCGATGTCGCCGCCATTGCCGCCAGCGATTGTGCCATCCTCGTCGGATCGTCCCAGCAGCGCCAGGACCGCACTCCGCTTATTCGCGAAGGCGGCCTCGGCCTTGCAGGCTGCGAGGCTCGCAGCCACGATCTGGTTGGCGGCGCGCTGCGGCTCGGTGCGCACCTGCCACAGGCTTGAGCCGGCGATCGCATGCGCCACCATCAGGCGAAGTGCTGCTGCCGGATGGTCGAGGAGCGCCAAGCGCACGGCGGCATGGCGATGCAGATCGACATAGTTCTGCATCGGTCCGGTGAGTTCGGGCCGCGACGGTTTGTCCGGGGTCCCGGCCTCTGCGGCCTCGCCAGTGGCGCGGGCGCGGCGGGCTTCCTTGCGCGATAGCCAGCCCTCGTGACACCCGACCTCGCCGCGATGCGAGACTGACATGAAGACCTTGCCGCCCTTCTTCTTCGGCGTCTTTTCGTAGTCCCATGCGTGGAAATGCTGAGCCGGCTCGAGCACGATCACGTCGCTCCATCCGGCCTCACGATAGGCATCGCGTCTGGCGGCGATGGCCTCGTTCTGCTTGAGCCAGAACAGGTCGGCGTCGGCAAAATAGCTTTCCTCGCCGAACAGATCGGAGACGATCAGGCCGGGATAATCCTCGATGGCAAACAGCGCCACCTTGGTCGAGATCGACTGGCCGCCGAACAGCCATTGCTTCAATTGCCAGCCGCGCGGCGCGCGGCTGTCGGGGTCGGCAAAGAGCGCGAGCCAGTCCTTCTGCTGCGCCTTCGAGGCCATGGTGAGATGGCGCACCGTCTCGGCGTCGATTTCCTCGCGGCGATAGGCTTCGCGAATCCTAGGCAGAAGCTCGCCGAGCGCCAGAATGCGCTTCACCTGATGCTGGGTGAGGCCGAAAGTGGCCGCGATATCGGCAATGGTGCGACCTTCCCTGATGAGGCGGGTAAAAGTTTCCCATTGCGAGACCTCGTCGGGATCGAGGCGGGCGATGTTTTCGATCAGGGAGGCTTCGAGCGCGTCGGCGTCGTCACCCTCCTCCATGATGGCGCATGGCAGCGGCTCGGCCTCGCCGCGTTCGTCGGCGACGGTCTTGGCGGCGAAATAGCGTCGCCGTCCGGCGACGATCTCGAACGTTTCGGGCGAGCCGTTGGGCCGGACCAGTAGCGGAACGAGGACGCCGCGCGCACGCACCGACGGCAGGATGTCGGAGATGTCGGGCGCGCGTTTGGAATGTCGCATGTTGGCGGCGGCGACGCTCAATTGGTCGATGGAAACGTGGGCAAGCTGCATGGTCTTTCTCCTTTGCTGTGGCCTGAAAGTGCCTGACCGCGAGGCCGCAGGCCGAGCGGCGCGACGGTTTTGCGCCGGATGGCGCTATTGTTCCGCCCGGTCGGGCGGAAGCTCGGGAAGGGAAAGCGAGAGGGCGGCGGCGGCCTGCCGCAAGAGCCGTTCGGCCTCGGTGACGTGGCCGCATAGGCGAGCGGCTTCGGCATAGACAGAGAGCGGAAACCGCGCCTTGAAGTACAGGTCGCGCTCGATGCCCAGGCCAGCGGTCCCTTGACGGCTTGGAGCTCGGCAAGGCTGACGCTGCCGAGTTCGGGGAAGCCGAAACCGAGATCACAAAGGCCGAAGAGTGTATCGCCGTCGGCGTCGAGCTCGCTCAGAAGCCAGGTGGCGGAGCCGACCGGATTGAACAGTTTCACGACCGGAACATGGTCGGTTTCGGTCTCGGCAGCGCCATTGGCGAGCAGAAGAAGGCGCAGTTCGTCGGTGATCAGGATCATTGCGGCGTTCCTTCAAAACGGTTGGTGCTGATTAGAGCGGCTGAGACAAACCCGCCGATATCGAGCGGGTTGTGCGCGGCGCGGCCGCATCGGGCGCCATCACCAGCGCAAGCCTGTCGGCATGGCGATCGGGCGCGCTCATGCGGCGATCTCGGCATGCGCCTGGCCTTCGACGTCGGCATTGAAGCCGAGCAGGAAATCGGCGGCTTTCGAGGCATGGCTGGCGGCGCGGAAGATGGCGCGATTGTCCTCGCGCAGGACCGTCAGCCACGAGCCGATATAATCGGCATGGCGCACGGTCGGCTCGATGCCGATAGTGCTGCAGACGAAGGCTGCGCAGATTTCAGCGACCAGTTCCTCGCGCGCATAGGCCTTGCAGCCGAACGAGCTGGAGAGGTCGCGCGCAAGGCGCGTCGGGTGGCCGGTCCAGTGGCCAAGCTCGTGAAAGCAGGTGCGGTAATAGTTGATCTGCTGAAAGAAGGCCGGTTGCGGCGGCACCTGAATGAAGTCGCTGCCCGGCATGTAGAAAGCGCGATCGCCGCCGATGCGGACATCCGCGCCGCAGCCGTGAATGAGCGCTTCCGCATGGGGAACAATCTCACGCTCCGGCAGCGGCTCGGCGGCGGCATGGAGATGTTCGGGCAGGTTTTCGCACTGCGCGACATTGAAGACGGTGAAGCGCTTCAGGTAAGGAACCGCCTGTGGTTCGTCGCCATCGACCGTGGCGCGTTGCTTTTCGTTTTTCGGAACAAAGCGGTCGGCGTGAACGATGGTCGTGCCGCGCTCGCCTTTCCTGACATTGCCGCCAAGGGCAAGCGCCTGCCGGAAGGTCAGCCAGTTCTGGCTGGCATAGCTGCGCTCGATGACCGCGCCCCAGAGGATCAGGATATTGATGCCGGAATAGCGGCGCTCGGTGGCCGCATTCCTGGGCAGTCCGAGGCCTGCCTTTGCGCTTCCCCAGGGCTTGACCCACGGCACGATGCCGCGCTCGAGCTCGGCAATGATGCGGTCGGTGATCTCCTGATAAAGGCCGGCGCCTGCGCGCCCGCCCCTGCTTGCGCCAGCCTTTCGGCTGCCGGAACGCTTGTTGTTTGAACGCATGCCCTGGTCCTCCGCTCGCCAAATCGCGCCCTCCCCCGGAAGCGGGGTGGGCGGCGAAAACGACCGGAAAGGCCCGCCGTGAAAGGGGGACCGCATCCGAAGGACCGGAACGGAGAGGAGGACCCGAAGCGCAGCGAAGGGTTGCGGGACGCCGCGGCGGGCCTAGAAGGGAGAGCCGCCCACCGCGCGCCACCGGGGAAGGCCACCATGAAAACCACGCCGGCCAATCGGCCGGCGGCCGTCAGCAGCCGAAAGGCTGCCCGAGCCAGGGCGCGAAGCCGGATGGCCGAGACCGCCCGAGCCTGCCGAGGAAAAAGCGGGCTCGGTGCACGAGCACCCGGCGCGCGCCTTCAGGCGCGCGGGATTCAGGACTGGTGGTCGGGACCCCGCTGATGGTCATAACCATCGGATCCTTGAGCCGATGTCGCAGGGCCGCGAATTTCCACGCCTCGGCGCCCCTTGCTGGATCACAGCGTCAAGGAAGCGAGGTCGCAGCCGCCGCGAATGTTCGTTTGATGTAGCCGCACACCGGGAGACGGTGCCATGTTCGGCGTCGCGCCCGCCGCGTCACGATGCGGTCAAGAAGCCAACCACGAAAAAGGCGCTCAGGAGCACATCAAAACCACTCCGACAAACGAACCGGCGACCAAGCATTGCCGACAGTATGTCAAAATGCCGATTTTGCAGCTGTCGAAGATTGTACCTTTGCCTTCGCGCGCGCTTCAGCGATGGAGCGTTGCAGTCTGGCCATCCCGATTTCCCCTGGGATCACTTCGTCGCCGATCACCAACGCAGGTGTGCCGTCGATATACAAATCTTTGGCGAGTGCGAAATTGCGTGTGATGGCATCTGTGATGGCCTGGTCTTGCATGTCCCGCTTCAGTTGCTCGAGATCGAGGCCCACACGCTCTGCAACGGTCAAGGTGCTGCGCTCGTTGATGGAGCCGGGGAAAGCCATGAGGGCGAGGTGGAACGCCTCGTACTTCCCCTGTTTGTGCGAGGCGAGCGCTGCGCGCGCTGCGAACCTGGAACCTGGCCCCAGGATTGGGAAGTCCTTGAACACAAGCTTCACATTGGGATCATCCCTGAGGGCTTGAATGAGGTGGAGGGCTGCCGCCCGGCAATAGCCGCAGTTGTAGTCGAAGAACGAGACAACAGCGATATCGCCCAAGGCATTGCCCGCGATTGGCGAGGCTGGGTCGTTGAGGAGGGCGTCGCGCCGCTGCGGAATGCGTATGCGCAAGTCAGCCGCTATCTGGCGCTGGTCTTCCAGACGCTGCAGGTACTCGGCCGCATCCTGACGATGTTTCAACACTCCCAGCGCGAACACCAAGAGAGCGATCGCCGCGACAAGCGCGGCATTTAATCGGGACATGGGTGGCTCCATCAAACATAAACGGCAGGACAGGACGCCCGCAGCGCCGGCTCCCGCCGTGTGGCCGCGCTGCTCCCGTCGCCGCGCTCCGGTCAAGCGCCGCACCCCGGTGCCGCAAATAGCGTGCCAGTGGGGGCAGGAACGCAGGTGAGCGCTGCGCTGCGAAAAGGCCGGCTAGGACATTGGCGCGATCGCTGTTTGGCTTACGCAGCGGACACGAACACCGCGTGGCCACGCGCGACGGCTTTGGTCCGGCGCACCATGAAACGGCGGAACATGCGAAGGATTTGCGACACAAAGTCGGGAACCGTTCATGCCCATTCGGGGATTTGTTGGCGCTTTTGTCTCGGCACTTTGCAGAAAATGGTTTTGTGAGGTTTCACACGCACGCGCGCGGTCACAAAGCCGGAGCGACAGCTAAGCCCCTCCGGTTCGCGCTCGCTTTGCAAGCGCCTGGTTGATCTCCGCGTTGAGCAGCGCGCGGCTACGCCGGCAGCGCTGTCACATCCGCGTGAGTCCGTCAGCCGAAGATCCGACGGGTGCTGCACCCACGGGCAAGTGGGAGCTAGACGGCCCTCCTGTTGCCCCAGAGCAGAACGTGCAGCTGCGGCAACACGCGAGCTTCGAACCACCTGTCCCGCGTCACCTTTTCGATCAGCCACTCCATGCGTCTCATGATTCCGTCAAGGTCGACAGGTGCGTCTTCATCGCCAAGGCGCGGTGGCGTGTGATTGCCAGGTTGCAGATAGACTGGGAGGCGTGGGAATCGCGCGGCGGCGTCTTTGGCGAAGGCATAGTCACTCTCGTCGAAAACGACGAGCTTGAGCACGACTTGCGGCTTCTCCCGCGCCGCTTCGATGCACGCCTCCACGGCGGCCCAGTCGGGCCGCATTTCGCTCGACGGAGGCTTTGGGCTGAGGACCAGCACATCAAGCTCGGCAAACCAGTCCTTGACCACCGAAGCTTGGGTTTCCAGCGCAAAGCGGTAGCCTTCACCATGGCCTCGCTCGATCAGGCCACCGAAGGGCTGAATGGCCGGATTGCCGCCCGACAGCGACACCATCACTGGCCGGCCGCCGGAAAGCGCAACCACGCTTTGCCACACTGCATCCACCGGCATCATCTGCCATTCATGGCGGAATTGGTTGTCCACCGCATGGAGGCTGTCGCACCAGGAACAGCGATAGTCACAGCCGCCGGTTCTGATGAAGACGGTCGGCAAACCGATGAGCACGCCCTCGCCCTGTATCGTCGGCCCAAATATCTCGCTCACCCGGATTGCGGGGCGCGTGTCCGTCACGGTCGGTACTCCGCCCAGGTTTTCGGGGTTTCGCTCACCCTGACGGCCGCGGTTTCCGGCAGCCGTGCCTTGCACCATTCATAGAAATGCCTGGCCAAGTATTCCGCCGTGACCTGCTCATGTGCCAACGCGTCGTTGAGGTGCCGGTGGTCCAAGCTCTCGTCGATATAGCGTTTGAGCGGCGCCAGATCGTGATAGTCGCGCACGAAACCGTGTGCGTTCAGCTCCTCGGCCGAGAGCTCCACTTCGACGATGTAGTTATGCCCGTGCAGCCGCGCGCACTGATGTTCGGGTGGCAAGGAGGTGAGCTGATGCGAGGCCGAGAAGTGGAATTCCTTGGTGATGCGGAACATCAGGCGCTCCGCCTCCGCAGCGCCTCAAGCCAGAAATCGGTGTCCTCATACTCGGTCGGATCGGCGTGCTGCGCGAGATGAAACGCCTCGCGTCGCTCGACGCAGGTCCCGCACCGTCCGCAGTGACGCTCGCAGCCCTTGTAGCAGGACCAGGTCTGCACAAATGGGGTTCCGTATCCTGCTCCATCGCCGACGATGTCCGCCTTTGTGAGGTTCACATAGGGCGTGTAAAGGCGGATCTGCGCGTCGCCGTCGAGCGCTCGGTCCTGCATCGTCTGGAAAGCTTCGATGAAGGCGGGACGGCAGTCTGGATAGATGAAATGGTCCCCGCCATGAGCGGCCATCGCCACCGCTTCCGCCTTATGCGCGGCGGCAAGACCAAACGCGATTGCCAGCATGATGGCGTTCCTGTTCGGCACCACCGTGATCTTCATGGTGTCTTCTGCGTAGTGGCCGTCGGGCACGTCGACACTGTCGGTCAGCGCCGAGCCGCGAAGGCCGCGGCCGATTTGGCGGATGTCGATGATCTGATGCGCAACGTTCAGTCGCTCCGCGCACAGAGCGGCGAATCTCAATTCTTTGCTGTGCCGCTGGCCGTAGTCGAAGGACAGGAGCCCGGTGAGTTCGTGCTCCGACGCCACTTTGTGGGCAAGGGAAACAGAGTCCAATCCGCCGGAGCAGATGACGAGAGTCTTCATCATGGTATCCTTGTTTTGACCGGGTAAGGCTGCGACCGGAGATTTCTCTGCGCTCCCCCTACCCCAGCCAGCCAACTTTGTGAACCCTGCGGGAGTCTGATGCGCTGGCGCACCGGGATGCGGCAGGGTCGTGAAAGGCGGACTGAGCCTCGTTGGTGGATGTTCACCCCGGGCACATGCTCAGGAGCCCAAATGCGACGCGTCCTCGCGACATGGCTGGGCAAGAAGCCGCCGACTTCATGGCTGCAGAGGCCACGTGCTGTGCTTTGCAAGGCGAAGCGGAAAGGGAGTGGACGCGAGTGCACAGGTCCAGGTTTAGCGACGGTGGGCGTGCCCTCGCTTCAGCATCAAATCCGAACCGGGCATCGCGGTCGGCCGTTGGTTGGGCGGCAGAACCCGCCAAAGATTGGTTGTCAGCCGACATCTGTGAAAAAGCCGTCTGCGTCGTTGCAATCACCCCTCCGTTGCGCGCTATTGCCGCCATGGCCTCGGATGAACTGGATTGGGCGATTTTCCAGATGGCAGTCGAAAGCGTCCGCTCCCTCTCGCTGAGCTTCAACGAAAGAGCCGCGGAGATAGCGGCGAGGAGCCAGGGTACCTTGGTTTTCGACGTGCGGGTGTACGGTGACGCGCAGGTGCAGAGGGTCGCAGCCATCCGGTATCAAGGCGAACGGACTGGCGTGCTGGCGTTGGACAGACAAGGCCTTGTTACCCACTATTGCATGGTGAACAGCACGTTCTCAGATCTGATGGCGCCGTTGGAGAACTGGACCAGCATGCCCCTGGCAATGCAGGCCAAGATCGATGTTACCGTCCATGCCAGTCTCTTCCTCGGCGCCTTACGAAATGCCGGTATGCTTGGCGGTTAGCATGTCCGGATGTGTGATTTTGCATTCCGCCCGACCGCGGCCTGCCAGCGGCCGTCTACCGAGGCTCTCCAGGCGCGGATGTATCACGACGCGACCATTTGCTGCTCGTCTCGTGATATCCTGGCGCTCCGGTCCGTGGCGCAAACGCCGGATTCCAACATGCGGGGACACGCAACGCCCGATCAGTTAATTGCAAGGAGACCTGCTCCCCGGCAGCCGACGGGCAAACGAATCTTCCGCTGATCAGGCAGCATCCAATATGTCCGGCTCCGCCTCAAGAATTCCGCTGGGTAGGGACAGCGATTTCGCGATCCGATCGCGATCCCCCTGTTGTGCCTCCGACCGGGATGGTCAGTCGCCGATATCCGATTCGCCTGGGATAGCCATTATCGCAAAGGGCAGCACCCGACCCATATTAGCCGGCTGACTCCGTGGGGTCGGCACTTCGTGGGAAAGTTCGTTCCTCTTGAACAGTGCCGTCAAGTTTTTTGATACGGACGGAGCCGCCGCCTCTCCCAACAGCTGATTCCAGCACACCACCTTTGGTGGCCTCTTCCTTGGTGTCAAATCTGCGGGTTGCTTTGTCCGCACCTTCTTGGCGCAAGACCCAGTCGTCCTTCTTCTTGTCGTGGATGAGCTCAAATTTCGGAAGTTTTGCCATGACTGCCTCCTGTTGCCATTCGACTATTCGCCAATTGAGCCAAAATCAATTAGCCCAACGCCGCAACATCGCAAAGTCTCGAAAAGCCAGCTTTGAAGCAGAGCCTTTGCCACCCGCACATTTGAAGACTATGCTTGCCTTATCGGCAGCGATTTGCATCGGACACGGCCGACTGTAAGAGGGTACTCGCTCTTGCCCGTACGGGAGAGCGCCATGCCCCAATCCCTTCTTCGCAACCAGCTTTTGAAAGCGCTATCCACGGAGGATTTCGCACTTTTGCAGCCATCGCTGCATCAGGTTGAACTGGCCATCAAAAGCCAGTTGGAGGTCGCATATCAGCCGATCGCAAGTGTGTATTTTCCGGAGACGGGTATCGCTTCGGTGGTCGCCACAATGACTGGCGGGCGCAAAAGTGAGGTCGGCCTCGTCGGCTACGACGGCATGACCGGCATTGCGGTTATACTCGGCCAGGACAGGTCTCCCAATGAGACCTATATCCAAGTCGCCGGCCAAGGCTGGATCCTGTCGGTCAATAGCCTTCGCGCCGCGATCGCGACAAGCCTGACCCTTCGCGAGTCACTGCTGCGCTATGCCCATGCGTTCCTTGTCCAGTCGTCCCGGACGGCACTGGTTAACGGCCACTCGAAAATCGAGGAACGGCTGGCCCGCTGGTTGCTCATGGTCCACGATCGCGGTGACGGAGACAAGATTTACCTGACGCATGAATTTCTGGCGACCATGCTTGGCGCTCGTCGCCCCGGCGTCACGACCGCCCTCCAAATGCTCGAATACAGGGGACTGGTCCGCGCCACGCGGGGTGAAATCACGATTGTCGATCGCGCCGGAATGATAAGGCTCACGCATGGCGCTTATGGCGAGGAGGAGCAACGCCATTTCGGCTTGGCTTCCGCGTGATTGTCTGGAATCAGACAAAGCCTTGCAAGGTCCGGAATTCCGGCCCTAAATCCCGTTGGTCAGGGTTTCAGGGAGGAAATTCTCGATGACCAACGCTTTTCACTCGGTCACAGTTGAACGAGCAGCCGAAGCCTATGTCCTTTCCAGGGGCAAGGCCCGGTTCCTCTCCATCGCACAGGCAATCCGCGCCATCCGAACACTCATGCCCGCATGCAAGGCGACCGACCGCGAACTGGAGGAGTTGCTGGCGGCGGCATCGATCATTCACGGTGTCCGCGTCGCCTTCGACGCAAGAACGGCGGAAGCCGCAGAACCGCGGCTCCATTCGTAGCGACGATGCAGGCGCCTGCGCAGTCCCACACCTTATCGGACGTCGCCAAGCGATCGTCCGCCATCTAATCGACAACGTCGGCAGCCCGTGCATTTCGATGTCCGAGGTTCGTCACGCCGTGAGACGAATGTTTCCGCCTTGCGACCTCACGGATTGGGAACTTGACGATCTCATTGCGCGAAGTGCAATCGACGCGGGATTTGCGATCGAATTCGACGCCGCGGCACCGTAAGCCCGAAGGCCGAGTTGCCGGGAAGCCCGTGGGTTGTGCCGAGCCAAATCAGGTATATGTTTGCCGAACGGCGTGAGGACTCGGTGTGGGAAATCACGGCAGCGTTGTTGAAGGATGGCAGGTACTAGCTGAGGACGAGGCGATAGAAGCCGCGACCAAGAGGCATGGTAAGGATCCTATAATTTCGGTGGCCTATTGCGCCTTCGAAGCGTCTGGCAATGACAAAGGTCTCGAATACCGATTCTGGTTTAATCTGTTTCTGAAACTTTCAAAATGGGATCACGTCGGGTGGGCTTAGCCCGCAAGCGGCGGACTACGAGGCATATTACCGCAAACGGGCAATTGCACGAATGGTGATGACTGAGGGCAAATATCCGGGAGAGCTCGCCTCCCCGCAGCAGATGTATGAACTGGCGGAAGAGTATCGCAAAGCGGCAGCCCTGCTCGCCCCGCTTGGCCGATCAGGTAAGCCGCTTAGCCGAGCGCCGTTTAGACTGTCAGCCATCCACGCGATCGAACTCTATCTGACCGCGCTTTTGCTCCATCGTGGGCACGAACCCAATCAAATCCGCAAGATGCATCACGACTTGGCGGCTCGGGCGAAGCACACTGTCGAAGCAGGACTGCGTCTTCGCGCAAAAACCGCCAATCATCTTCAGTCCCTCAGCCAGAACCGGGAATATCTGATCATCCGCTACGGCCCGGAACTGGCCGCAACCGCCTCCCAGATCAACCGGCTCACCGCCACCCTCGAAGAGGTGGCGGTGAAGGTTACCCTTTTGATCGCGTCGTCCTCAAGAACGGATCCACAGCCAGCCGCGACCACAACTGGCAAGGCCTGACCCGATTACCGACTTGTATGGTTCAGGGCTGCGGTTCGGCGGCCACGAACACAAGCAGGCAACCTCGTCGCGCGGCATCGGCAGCTTGTCGATTAGGTCACTAGCCAGCCTAAGGTCGCTGCATCGCAGCCCTAATCTTAGTGGCGGATCCGTACTTACTCGGCGACGATTGCCAAGCTTTCGCTTTCAACCTTTTGCGACTTTCGCAGCACTGCGGGAAGCCAGCCTTGCCGTCCAGTTCCGTCTCGGCGTGCAAGCGCCTTCAGGTTCCGGAGCGTGTTCTACAGCTTCGGCATCCCGTATGACGTCGGCGATGTGGGCTTTCGACAGGCGTGCGAGGAAGGCTCCCTCTGGTGTCCACTAGAGCGCATGTCCAGTCCCACCGCTTCCGCCAGCAGGTTGGAATTTGCGATGCCTTCCCTGCCGGTTTCAGGGGGGCGACCACGGCGTTGGTTCGCGGCAGTCACCATCGCCGCCCGCGGGCAGAGGAGTGGTCAGGTCGAGCATCCTCAAGCACTATGCCGACAGGCCGAGAACCGGCTGCCACAATACAGGTCCGTTCAAACGCCCCCTCCAGCGGACGCGCATGAGGCTAGCGTGGGAAACCTCGAGAGAACCGGCGACCGCCTCCGTGTTGCCGACCGCCTTCGGCTGCCCTATGCGCGCCAACGGCCAGGTTGCGAGACGCAGGATCCGCTCCATGCGCGTATCCGTCACTGTCACAATCCGATCGAGTTCGTTGGCCAAGCCGAATTCGATCATGCCCGCGAAGAGCTCGTAGGTTGCTTGGGCTAACCCGCCAGCCTTGGGTGTTGATGCAGGCAGATCCAGTGCGAAACGACTGCTCTCCCAAACGCGGGTACTCGCTGGCGCTGCGGTCTCACCCAGCAGCATCGGAAAGGTGTCGCGCAACATTGTCGGCCCCGTTGTCGGCAAAAAACGGACGCAACCGCAAATGCGCCAGTCGGATCCTTTGAGAAGGAGATAGACGGGGTTGAGGCCGTCATATGCGTCTGTCTCCATTTCCTCTGCGGTCTGAACATCCCATTCCAGCCTTTCCTTGAAAACCCGATGCCTCAGTCCGTACATTTCCTTGAGCTCGCTTGAAAACTCGTCGTAGAGCTCAGGTGTGATTAGCTGCATCATTTGTCGCCTCCGTGCGGGATGTATTCCCGCCATCGAAGACCAAAGCCGGCACTGATGCAGCCTGTAGACCTTTACAGGTATCCGAAGAAAGGAATCAGGATCTCGACTGACGGGAAGCAGCCAGCCGTGCTACAGCTTGGTTGATGGTTCTCACACCAAGTTTTGCCTTGGCGTTTTCCAGATGGAAGGTCACGGTGCGTTTGGAGACGCTGAGAATCTGGCTGATATCCCAAGCCGACTTGCCGTCCGCCGCCCATTTCAAGCATTCGAACTCCCGCGGGGTCAGGATTACGCCATCCACCGCGCAATCTTCGGCGAGCCTGCGCCGGGCATATATGTGAAAGCTGATCGCCACCAGTTGCAATGCTTTTTCGTAGCGTGTCAGTGACCGCAAGAGAGGCGGACGGGACTGGTCGGATGCGAAGGTCAGCGCAGCAAAGCGGCCGCGATGGTCGTGCATCGACATGGTCAATCCGCCACGAATGCCATACCGAGCTGCTTCTTCCAGAATTCGTTGCTGTGAAGCCGCGAGATGTTGCCGAGGTCGATCGACACCCCAGTCGAAGGTTTCCCAGCCTTGAAGCCCGCGCAGGATGACTGGATCATGGCTGTGGTAGCGCAATTGCATATAGCGAGATGTCCAGGAGGACGGATAATTTGAAATCAAGCACGGCTTCTGGCCGGAGGCCGACGGGTAACTGAAATAGGCGAAGAGCGGAAAGTCGAATGCGGCCGCGGCAGAGGCCATTGCCTCACGCAGATCGACGGCATCGACGCTTTCGGAGAGTTGCTCGAGGAAATCTTCAAACACGCGATGCATCTGCGCTTGCATAACCTCCGTGCCGTTGCTCGATCGCAGACGGAGATCTTGGTTTAAATGCTCGGCGATCGAGGCAACGTGTGCGAGCTCGTCAGTTTAATCGCCGGCATTGCTCTGCTATTTTGGTTGATGAGGCTGTTTGTGTGGCGACTCAGCGCCGCGAGCGTCTAATGCACCAATCGGTGACATTCCTATGTTGTCGATCAGCCGTATGTCGCCGAGCCATGCCGCGACGAGCAAGCGTGCTGGTCGGTCAAGGCTCGTCAGCGGTTGCAGATCCGCCTCGCCGCGAAGTTCCAGATATTCGACTTCGCGATAGCCTGCAGCCAGAATTGCTGCGCGCGCTTCGGCTAGAGTGGGCGGGACAGGAGAGCCGCGCGCAAGCCGGTCCGCCACCCCGAGCAAGACCGCTACCAACTTTGGGGCAATGGCGCGCTGTGCTGGCGAGAGCCGAAGATTGCGCGAGGATAGTGCAAGACCATCGGCTTCGCGGACGGTCGGACAGGCCAGGACGGTGATTGGAATGTCCAGGTCCCGAACCACGCGCCTGACCAGCTGAAGCTGCTGAAAGTCCTTTTCGCCAAAACAGGCCAAGTCAGCGCCGGACTGCAGGAAGAGCTTGGCAACGACCGTCGCCACGCCATCGAAATGGCCCGGCCGGAAGCCGCCGCACAGGCCCTCGCTGATGCCGGACATCGAAACGGTCGTGGCGAAGCCTGGCGGATACATCTCCTCAGCATCCGGCACATAGAGCAAATGCGCGCCCAGCGGCGCGAGCTTTGCAGCATCTTCGTTTTCCGTGCGAGGATAGGCAGCGAGGTCGGCAGCACTGTTGAATTGCTTGGGGTTGACGAACAGCGTCACCACGACCCGATCGGCCTTTTGAAGCGCCGCACGCACGAGACTCAGATGGCCTTCATGAAAGGCCCCCATGGTCGGCACAAGGGCGATACTGGCGCCTGAGCGACGCCATCGCGCGGCAACAGCGCGGAGCTCGGCAACGGTTCGAACGATCGGCGCGCTCATATGACGTCTCCGGTCTTCGGGTCGTTGGTGTAGAGATGTTCCGCCGCCGGAAAGCACCGTCTCCTCACGTCAGCGGCATAAGCCGCAATCGCTGCATCGGCCTGTTCGCCTAGTTCGGCGTAGCGCTTGACGAATTTCGGCCGGAAGGAGCTGAAAAGCCCGAGCATATCGTCGCTCACCAGAATCTGGCCGTCGCAGGCGAGTGAGGCGCCGATGCCTATGGTTGGGACGGCGATCTCCGCAGTGATGCGCTTTGCGAGGGGCTCGGGCACTTTCTCCAGCACCACGCAGAAGGCGCCGGCCTCGGTAACCGCACTGGCATCGCGTCTGATGCGCTCGGCATCGTCTCCCCGCCCTTGGACGCGGTAGCCACCGAAAGTATTGACCGCCTGCGGCGTTAGACCGACATGGGCCATGACAGGGACGCCGCGGGCGCCAAGGAAGCGAATGGTCTCGGCCATTTTCTCACCGCCTTCGAGCTTCACAGCTGCACAACCTGTCTGCGCCATCAGGCGCGCAGCGTTGCGGAAGGCCTGCTCGGGGCTCTCTTCATAGGAACCGAATGGCAGGTCTACGACCATTAAGGATCGCACCAGACCGCGGCGCACCGCCTGACCGTGCATGATCATCATGTCGAGAGTGACGCCCAGCGTCGACGAGAGGCCGTGCAGTACCATGCCGACGCTGTCGCCAACGAGAACGATGTCGCAGTGTGGATCAACCAGTCTGGCGATCGGCGTCGTATAGGCCGTCAGGCAGACGAGTGGAGTCTGGCCTTTCCGCATTTGAACATCCGGCGGTGTCATCGCCTTTGTCTCACCAGTTGCGCTCACCCGACGCATCCTTCCCTAGCGTTACCCGCCGCGGGTGTCGCGTTTGGCATATTTTTGTGCGAGTGCGAAGAGCTAAAAAAGACGTCCAGCTGTGCGGTGTTGACGTTCGTGCAGCAACGCTTAAATTCAATCGATTCAATCACCCTGCATTTGGGGCCGACTCATTATCGCGAACATGGACCATCAGGCAAAAGGAACCAGAAAAGGCCGAGCTGCGGTCAAGGCCGACGAAGCAAAAGTGGACCTGATCGCCGTTGTCGTCGCCGTAAACGACAGTGAACCCTGCCTTCTCACCATCGGGAATGCGGACACGCTTCCGTCCGGACCATATGCGCTAGAGCATCGATCGCTGCAATCCGGTCTGAGGGGCTGGGTGGAGCAACAGACCGGCCACCCGCTGGGGTACATCGAGCAGCTCTACACCTTCGCCGATCGGGACCGCATAGGGGCCGAGCGCCAGGAACGCGCCATCTCAATCAGCTATCTGGCACTCACTCGGAAGGACCAGGCAACGGGCTCCACCAACTGTGGGTGGCGGAGTTGGTACGAGTATTTTCCCTGGGAGGACCATCGCTCCGGCACGCCCGTGGTGCTCGAGATTTTACGACCACGCCTGATCGAGTGGGCTGACGGCGCCAGCGATGCGACCACGCGACGCGAACGCCGGCAGCGCGCCGCGATTGCCTTCGCTTTCGACGACCGCAATTGGAACGAGGAACTCACGCTCCAACGCTATGAGTTGCTCTATGAATCTGCCCTGATCGAAGAGGCTGGTGGCGGACGGGACGTCGCACCTGCGGCGGTATCTGGCAAGGCAATGATCGCCGACCATCGACGAATCCTGGCGACCGGCATTGCGCGGCTCCGTTCTAAGATCAAGTACCGGCCGGTGGTGTTCGAGCTCATGAGGCCATCGTTCACGCTGCTTCAGCTGCAGCGGACCGTGGAGGCGCTCGCCGGGAGGCTCATCAACAAGCCGAACTTCCGAAGACTTGTCGAGCAGCAAGAGCTGGTCGAGGAAACTGGCGAGACCTCCCTCGAGACGGGCGGGCGACCGGCAAAGCTCTATCGGTTCCGCCATGCCGTTCTCGACGACAGGGCTGTGGCCGGGACAAAATTGCCGCTCGCGCGGGCTTGACATACTTATAGTCAAGGTAGACATATTCCCCTTATTGTCAGATCGAATATAATCGGAGGCGCTGATGACTGGGGCGTTACCTACGGCTGCGTCCCTGTACGAGCGCGTCCGGCGGGTGATCCCGCCGGTCGAATGGCCGGCCTTCACCAGCGACATTGAAGCCATCCTGGCGCTGAAGCGCGATCGCAATGCGGTCATCCTTGCGCACAATTACCAAACGCCGGAGATCTTCCACTGCGTGGCCGACATTGTCGGCGACAGCCTCGCACTGGCCCGCAAGGCGGCTACGGTCGAGGCGCAAATCATCGTGGTTGCCGGCGTGCATTTCATGGCCGAGACGGCCAAGCTGCTCAATCCGAACAAGATCGTCCTCCTCCCGGATCTCGGCGCCGGTTGCTCGCTGGCCGATTCGATCACGGCACAAGACGTGCGGCTGATGCGGCAGCGCTATCCGGGGGTCCCGGTTGTCACCTACGTCAACACTTCGGCGGCTGTAAAAGCGGAGTCGGACATCTGCTGCACCTCGGGCAACGCCAGGGCGGTAGTGGAATCGCTCGGCGTGACGCGTGTGATCATGGTGCCCGATGAGTATCTGGCGAAAAACGTGGCGGCGCAGACGGAGGTCGAGATCATCGCCTGGAAAGGCCACTGCGAAGTGCATGAGCGATTCACGTCGGCCGACATCCGGGAACTGCGCGATGCGCATCCAGGGGTAATCGTGCTCGCCCATCCCGAATGCCCGCCAGAGATTGTCGCAGAGGCGGAATTCTCCGGCTCGACTGCGGCCATGTTGGAATATGTCGAGCGCGAGAAACCGCCGCGCGTCGTCCTGCTAACGGAATGTTCGATGAGCGACAATGTCGCGGTCGCGCATCCCGAGGTCGAGTTCGTCCGCCCCTGCAATCTGTGTCCGCACATGAAGCGCATCACGCTGGCTAACATTCGCGTCGCACTCGAGGAGAACCGGCATGAGGTCCGGATCGATCCCGGGATTGCAGGGCGCGCGCGCCGCTCGGTCGAGCGTATGCTTTCCATATGAGCCTCGACGTTCATGACATCGGCGGGGCGCCGGTCATCATCGGCGCCGGTGTGGCAGGCCTGATGACCGCGCTTCATCTGGCGCCGGAACCGGTTGTGCTTCTGTCCAATGCGGGGCTGGGAATCGGAGCCTGCAGCGAACTCGCCCAAGGCGGTCTTGCGGCAAGTGTCGGCGGCGAGGACAGTCCCGAACTTCATCTTTGTGACACCCTCGCAGCCGGCGACGGCCTCTGCGACGTGACGACGGTGCGGCGAACTGTCCGAGCTGCACCCGAAGCGATCAGGACTCTAGAACGCTTCGGTGTGGCATTCGACCGATGCGCTGACGGCGCGTTCCGTCTCGGGCTTGAGGCGGCGCACTCGCAGCGGCGGATCGTGCATGCGGCGGGCGATGCCACGGGACGCGAGCTGGTCCGCGCGCTGATCGCCGCGGCACGGCGCACAGCCTCCATCACTATCCTGGAGAACGTGGAGGCCCGCCGGCTTATCGTGGAAGACGGGGCGATCATCGCCGTGGTCGCGGCCGGGTGCACGGGCGCAATCGCCTTGCCAACGCGCCGCGCGGTCCTGGCGACCGGCGGCATCGGCGGCTTGTTTACCGATACGACAAACCCGCCCGGCTCATGTGGACAGGGGCTCGCCCTCGCCGCCTGTGCCGGGGCGGAGTTCGCGGACCTGGAATTCGTGCAGTTCCACCCAACCGCCCTCGAGGGTCCGCGGCGGCCGATGCCGCTGGTGAGCGAAGCGGTGCGTGGCGAGGGTGCTGTGCTCGTCGACGAGCAAGGAGAGCGTTTCCTCGCTGAAACCCCAGGGGGCGAGCTTGCGCCTCGCGACGTGGTTGCGCGCGCGGTTTGGCACCAGCTCGCTGCCGGACGCCGTGTGTTCCTGGACGCAAGGCAATGTCTGGGCCTCAGATTTGACAAGCGCTTTCCGGCAATCGCGGATTTGTGCCGCCAGGCCGGCATCGATCCCGCGACCGACCTGATCCCGGTGCGTCCGGCGGCACATTATCACATGGGCGGTGTTGCTGTAGACGCTGCCGGCCGCAGCTCCGTCGAGGGATTGTGGGCATGTGGCGAGGTCGCATGCACCGGTCTGCACGGCGCGAACCGACTTGCCAGCAACTCGCTTATCGAAGCGGTGGTCACAGCGGCCTGGGTTGCTGAAAGCGTCGCCGACGTATCACACACCCGGCGACCTCGCTTGTGTTCCGCATTCGTGCCTCAACGGCCAGACGCCTCCGGCATCCGCCCAGTCGTCTCCGCCGCGCTCGGCATCATCCGCAATGGCGAGACGCTACGCGACGGGGTGGCGGCCCTGTTGCCGATTGCTGCTCACGACAGTGCCGCCTCCGACCCCGCCTTGATCGCGCTGATGATCGCCATTGCGGCCCTGCGGCGCGAAGAGAGCCGCGGCTCGCACTGTCGTTCCGATTTCCCCGGGCGCGATGCGCATGCGCGCCAGTCACGGCTGACACTGCGCAGCGCAATACAGACCGCCATCGGACTCAGCTGGCGGGCACCGATACGGAGCACCCTGACATGAATTCGTTCTCACCCCTCCCCTCAACCCTGATCGAGCCGATCGTGCGCGGTGCTCTGCTCGAAGACCTGGGCAGATGCGGCGATCTGACCAGCGACGCCGTGATCCCGCGTGATCGCACGGCCACGTTGGTGCTCAAATCGCGACAGACGGGGATCGTTGCCGGGCTCGATCTGGCCGCTTTCGCCTTCATGCTCGTCGAACCTGCGATCGATATGCAAATCTGGCGCGCTGACGGCAGCGATGTCGCGGGGGGCGAGACTATCGCCATGCTGTGCGGACCGGCGCGAGGCCTGCTCACGGCCGAGCGCACGGCGCTCAATTTTCTATGCCGTCTGAGCGGCATTGCCACGGCCACGGCGGCAATGGTCGAAGCCGTGCGTGGCC